>DAOPRQ010000046.1:0-8761 GCA_035349055.1 Propionicimonas sp. | reverse complement strand
CCGAACACCCCCAACACCCCGAACACCCCGGCCTCGCCGCAGTCGGCCCCGAGCGCCCGTTCGGCAGACTGACTACATGAGTGATCTCGACCGAGCCGCAGCCCTCCTGCAGTCCCCGGACGCAGGGGGGCTGTTGCTCGCCGCGCTGACCGGCGACCCGTCCGCCGACGTGCCAGGGTTCACCGCCACGCTGGCCAACTGGCAGTACCGGCCCGGGGCTGAGGTCACCGCCGGGTACTCGGTCAGCTACGCCGACCCGAGCGGACGTCCCGTGCAGGAGGACCTCTTCGTCACCACCGCGGACGTGGCTGCGCCGGCCACCCTCAGCCGGGACCACTTGAGCTTTGCGGTCTGGCGGCATCCCGGCGACCCACTGCTTCCCGGGTTGGCAGCGGCCTGCGACCCCGCGACGGTGATGTCCTGGCTACAGGTGACGCCGAACCACTTCGATCTCACCCTCCTGGCTTACCGTCCGCTGCGCCGGGCAGTGCTTCGCGCCACGGCGGACGGCAGCGAGACCTATCTCAAGGTGCTGCGCCCGGAGCGCGCCGACCGGCTCGCCGTCCGCCAGAACCTGCTGGCTGACGCCGGGCTGACCCCTGCGCTGCTGGCCCGGCCGGCCCCGGGCGTGCTGCTCACCCCGCGGGCATCCGGACGCTCGCTGGCTCACGTCCTCGCTACGCATGATGATCCCGAGTTGCCGGCCGCAGCCGACCTGATCGGCCTGCTCGACGCGCTCCCCAACCAACTCTGCGACCTGCCGCGCCGACCAGCGTGGTCGGACCGCCTCGATTTCCATACCGCAACCGCGGTGGATCGGTTGCCCGCGCACACCGAGCGTCTGCACGCCTTGCAGCGGAAGCTCCAGGGTGTGCTCGACACTGCGCCGGTCGGGCCGCTCGTCCCTACCCATGGCGATTTCTACGAAGCGAACCTTTTCGTCGACTCACCACGGCTCATGCTGATCGACCTCGACGCCAGCGGCCCTGGGCGCCGCGAAGACGACCTGGCCTGTCTACTGGCGCACCTGGTCGTGCTGCCGGGCCTGTCGCCGGAGCACTATCGGGCGGTGCCGATCGTCCTTGAGCGGTGGACGGACGAGTTCGCGGCCCTGGTCGCGCCCGCGGCGCTGTTCGCGCGGGTGGGTGCGGTGGTGCTCAGCCTGATCGCCGGCGCGGACGGGAACCAGGCGGAGCACCGGCTCGAGTTGGCCGAAGCCTGGGCGGAGCGTGCGCGCGGCGAGCACGGGCGGCGGCCCGAGATGAGAGAACCCTAATCCGTCCGCTCTGGCCCGGGCAGACACCCTCACCTAGCCTTGAACCAGCAACGAAAGGAGGCCGAAAGTGCCAATGTCACAGCGTTCCACCTTCTGGGCGGTGTCCGGCGCGATCGGACTCACCTCTGTCGGACTCGGCGCCTTCGCGCTCCAGGGCAGCGGCCCGGCGCCGATCGAAGCCCGACCCGCGGTCGTCGTGCCATTGAGCACCGCCTCGAGCGATCCGAGCAGCACGCCGTCGGCGTCACCGTCCGCGTCCGGCTCGGAGAGCGCCAGCGCAACCGTTTCCCCAAGCAGCACTGGCAAGACGCCGTCCGCCAAGCCGAGCGCGAAGTCCAGCGTTTCGCCGGTCAGCCCGCCGAGCGCCGAGACGCCGGACTAGGCCCGGATCCAAGCCCAGTGACCTCGACTCAGGTGAGCCGGTAGCCCATCCCGCGGACGGTCTCGAAATAGTCGGCGCCCAGCTTGCGGCGTAGGTAGCGGACATAGACGTCCACCACGTTCGAGCCCGGGTCGAAGTCGTAGCCCCAAGCGCCCGAAAGTAGCTGCTCACGGCTGAGCACCTGGCCGGGGTTGCGCAGGAAGACCTCGGCCAGGGTGAACTCACGTCCGGTCAGATCCACCGAACGCCCGCCGACGCTCGCCCGGCGAGTGCGCAGATCGAGCGAGAGGTCGCGATGCGACAACACGGTCGCCGAGTCCGCATCGGACCCGCCCTCAGCGCGCAGCCGCAGGTGGATCCGCGCCAACAATTCCTCGAAAGCAAACGGCTTGGGCACATAGTCGTCCGCGCCCGACTGCAGTCCGGCGACCCGGTCGGCCACCGAGGTGCGCGCGGTCAGCATGATCACCGGAACGCTGACCCCCTGCCCGCGAATCCGGGACAGCACCTCGAAGCCGTCGATGTCGGGCAGGCCGACGTCCAGCAGGATGAGGTCGATCGGCTCGACCAACGCCAACTGCACCGCGGCCACCCCCGAAGGCTCGACCAAGGTCGCAAATCCGGCCGCCCGCAAGCCCTTTGCGATGAAGGCACTGATCCGCGGTTCATCCTCGACGATCAGGATCTGGCTCACTCAGACTCCTCTCTGGCCGGCAGCACGATACTGATCCGGCTGCCGACGCCACGCTCGGACTCGATCTCGATCCGGCCCCCATGCGCTCTGGCGATAGCATTCACGATCGCAAGCCCGAGCCCGGTGCCGCCACCCACGCCGCGCTCGAAGCGGTTCGTGACCCGGGCGATGTCCTCGGGGCTGATCCCGACGCCCTCGTCGCGAACCCACAGCCGCAACTCACCGCGACGCAGCTGCGAACCCATGCCGACGGTCGAGGCATCCGTCGAGTAACGGACGGCGTTGGCCGCCAGTTGCAGCCACGCCTGCGCCACGCGCTGCGGGTCAAGCACAAACTCGACGTCCGCAAGCTCGTCCAGCACCCAGTGCCGGTTGCCCAGCCCGGACGCCTTCGCGAGCGTCTCGTCGGTGAGCCGGGCGACGTCGGTCCGCACTGGGCGAAGCAACTCCGGACGCTCCGCCCGGGCGAGTGCCAGCAGGTCGTCGACCAGGCGGCCCATGCGGTCGGTCTCGTCGAGCAGCAACTCCTTGGTCGCGACCACATCGGCCGGGTCGGCTGCGTCCATCAACTCCAGGTGCCCGCGGATGATCGTCAGCGGCGTGCGCAACTCGTGGCCGACATCGTCGAGCAGCTCGCGCTGTGCGCCGACGGCACCTTCGAGCCGGTCGAGCATGCTGTTCATCGTCTCGCCGAGTGCGGACAGATCATCGGTTCCGCGGACGGGGATGCGCTCGCTCAGGTCGGCGTCGGTGATCTTTTCCGCGGTCCGGCGCATCCAGGCGAGTGGTTCGAGTAGGCGTCCAACCAGGATCCAGATCAGCAGCCCGACCAGCAGCAACGAGCCGAGTGCGACCAGAATGTAGCTGCGCCAGACCTCGCCGAGCAGGCTCTCCTCCGCGCCGAAGTCGACCGCCCGCACCAGCGCACCGCCGGGCGTGCCGTTGGCGAAGCTGACCGGAACCACGATGTAGCGATAGTCACGCTGGCTGGTGACGAGCCTGCCCTGGCTGATCGTGGCGAGGTTGGTCAGCGGCAGAACCGCGGCGGTGAACTCGTCATCCTGGTCGAGCCGGAACGTCGCGCCCTCTTGGGCGGCCCACCGCACTTTGCCGTCGAGAACACCGAAGACACCCTCGTTCGCTGCGAGCACTGAGCGCTGGACGGCGACGCGGGTGAGGCTCTCAGCGTCGACGAAGCCGACGCCTGTGCGCGGGTCGACGCCCTCTGTGGCGAGTGCCTGGAACTCGGTCGCCCCCAATTGCAGGTCGGCGGCCACCCGCTGCTCGGTGAGCGCATGGCCGCGGGTGGTCACGATCAGGCCGGAGAGGGCCAGCGCAATTCCGGTCAGCGCCACCACGGCGGAGATCACCCGGGCACGGATACTCCAGTTGGCCAGGCGCAGGACGGAGACGCTCATCGCCCTAGTTTGCCCGGTGCGTACGACAAAGCCGAGCTAAGCCCCGGGCAGCACCAGCGAGACGCCCAGGCCGATCATCACCACCGCGATCACGCCGTCCAGCACCTGCCACGCGCGGACGGTCGCCAGCCAGCGTCCGAGCAGCCGGGCGCCGAAGGCAAGCCCGAAGAACCAGACGAAACTGGCCACCATGGCGCCGGCGGCGAACACCCAGCGCTGGTCGCCGTGGGTGGCGGCGACCGAGCCGAGCAGGAAAACGGTGTCGAGGTACACGTGCGGGTTGAGCCAGGTGAGCGCGAGGGCGGTCAGCGCCACCGAGGCCGCGGTACGGGGGCGCGCCGCGACCAGCGTGACCGTCGTTGCCGGGCCGGACGAGGTGGTCCCCGGCTCGTTGGAGTCGGTCAGCACCAGCGCCGATCCGTCCGGACGCAGCGCCCGCCTGGCCGCCAGCAGGCCGTAGCCGACGAGGAACACCGCGCCTGCCCAGCGCACCACGTCGACGAGCCAGGGAAGCGCAGTGGTGGCCGCGCCAATGCCGGAAACCCCGACCACGATCAGGATCACGTCCGACACCGCGCAGATCGTGGCCACCAGCACCGTCCGCTCGCGTCGGATGCCCTGGCGAAGCACGAACAGGTTCTGTGCACCGATGGCAACGATGAGCGAGAAGCCGAGGCCGAGGCCGGCCAGCAGGTGGGACATGCTTCGAGGCTAACCAGCCAACTCGGGTAAGTACAGCTAAAGAAGCTTGCCTTGCATTAGCATCGCTTATGTGGAACTGCCGTTGGAATTGCTGCGAACGATTGACGTCATCGTCTCGACCGGCTCGCTGGAAGACGCCGCAGCCGAGTTGAGCATCACCCCGTCCGCGGTATCGCAACGCCTGAAGGCACTCGAGACCCGGGTGGGCCGGGTGCTGGTGGTGCGGTCCAAGCCCGTCCGCGCCACCGCGGACGGACAGGTGCTGATCCGGCTGGCCCGCCAACTGGCCACCCTTGAGCACGACACCCTCGCGAGCCTGGGCCTCGGCGAGGATGGCCCGGTCGAAGTGCCGCTGGCGGTCAACGCGGACAGCCTCGCGACCTGGTTCCTGCCCGCGCTCGCACCGCTGGCGACCGACATCGTGTTCGACCTGCACCGCGACGACCAGGACTACACCGTGGGCCTGCTTGAATCCGGGACGGTGACCGCGGCCGTGACCTCTCAGGCGCAGCCGGTGGCCGGATGTTCGGTACGTCCACTAGGGGCGATGCGCTACCTGCCGGTCGCGGCACCCGGGTTCTACCAGCGTTGGTTCGAAGGAACCCCAGCTGTCGAGGCCTTCGGACGCGCCCCCGCGATCGATTTCGACCGGCGTGACGATCTGCAGACCCGCTACCTGATCACCCGCGGAGTCGACCCGGCTTTGCCGCCGCGCCACCACGTGCCGGCTTCGCACGACTTCGCGTCCGCAGTGTTGCTCGGCATGGGCTGGGCACTGATCCCCGAGCAACAGTCCCGACCGGCGCTGGCGGACGGCCGGCTCGTCGGGTTGGGCGGCGCCCCTGTGGACGTCCAGCTCTACTGGCAGCGTTGGAAGCTCGCGTCCGAGTTGCTCACGCGAATCGAGGACGCCGTGGTGAGCGCAGCCCGCTCAGCCCTACGCCAGTGAGGGACCGTTCAGCGGGCGGCGATCTCTCGGGCCTGGCGGACGCGGGTGCGCCCGATGTGCACGGAGCCGCCAGCTTCGGCGGTGAACAGGCGCGCTGCGTCCGGCAGCAGCTGCAGTTCGTGAACCACCGAAGCCAGGCGGGCGAGCTGGACGTGCAGTGACTCCACCTCGGCTTCCAGCGCCAGGATGCGCCGGATGCCTTCGAGGTTGATGCCCTCGTTCTGGGAGAGCTGCTGGATGTGCCGCAGCTTCGCGATGTCGCGCAGCGAATAGCGCCGGCCCCGACCGCGGGTCCGTCCTGGCACGACGAGACCCAACCGGTCATAGCCACGCAGAGTCTGCGGATGCATCTCCGCCAACTGCGCGGCCACCGAGATCACGAAGATCGGGGCGTCGGCGTCCAGCCGGTCGGGCAGGAAATCGGAGGTCATCGCTGCACCTTCAGCAGGTGCTCCCGCGGGTTCGGCAGCGCAGCCTTGGTCTGGAACTCAGCCAGCGCCGCCCTCGCCTCCTCGTTCAGATGCTTCGGCACCTGCACTTCGACGGTCACCAGCAGGTCGCCATCCGCAGCCCCGCCCCGCACCCCACGACCGCGGACGCGGAACGTGCGCCCGGTAGGCGTGCCCGCCGGAATCCGCACTCGCACCTTCGAACCGTCCAGCGCCGGCACCTCGATTTCGGCCCCCAGCGCAGCTTCGGTGAACGTGATCGGGACGGTGATCGTCAGATGATCGCCCTTGCGGCCGAAGATCGGGTGCGGCCGCACGTGCACCAGCACGTACAGGTCGCCGGCCGCGCCGCTGTTCTCGCCGGCGCCACCCTTGCCCTTGATCCGGATGCGCTGGCCGTCGGTCACGCCGGCCGGAATCCGCACCTGCATCGACCGGGTGGAGTGACCACGTCCGCTGCCGTGGCAGGTCGGGCACGGGTCCTCGACCACCATGCCCCGGCCACGGCATTCGCGACAGGGCTCACTGACGGCGAACACGCTGCTCGATGAGGAGGTCTGCATGCCGCTGCCCTGGCAGGCGCGACACACCGTCGGCTGCGTCCCCGGCCGGGCACCCGTGCCGTGACAGGTCTCGCACGCCGCCTCCGACGTGGTCTGCATGGTCACCATCGCGCCCGCCAAGGCGTCCGCGAAGTCGATCGTGACCTCACCCTCGATGTCGGCACCGCGGCGCGGTCCACGACTACGTCGGCTGGCCGTGGCACCGCCGAAGAGGTTGCCGAACAGGTCGGAGATGCCCGAATCGCCGGTGGCGTTGCGGAACAGGTCTTCCATCGACGGACCGGCGCCGGCGCCCTGCCCGCCGGTGGGGAACCGGAATCCCCCACCGCCGAACAGCCGCCGGGCCTCGTCGTACTCCTTGCGCTTGGCAGCGTCGGAGAGCACCGAGTTCGCCTCGGAGATCTCCTTAAACTTCTTCTCGGCGTCCGGGTTCTGCTTGTTCTGGTCGGGGTGGTACTCCCTGGCCAGCTTGCGGAACGCCTTCTTGATCTCCTCGGGCTTCGCGCTCGAGGAGACGCCGAGCACCTTGTAATAGTCCTTCTCGATCCAGTCCTTGGTACTCATCGCGCCTCCTCTCCTAGTCGCACGTCACTCGGGGTTGGCCACGCCCACTCGCGCCGGACGCAGCAGGCGCTCGTTGAGCTTCACGCCACGCTGCATCACCGCCGAGATGGTCGGGACGGTGATTTCGGCCTCGCCGGGGAACGGCATCTGCATCAGAGCCTCGTGCAGCTGCGGGTCGAACTCCTCACCAACCTCGCCGAAGGTCTCCAGGCCGTACTTGGCCGTGGCCTTCTCCAGCTCGTCGGCGACCAGCTTGAAGCCGCCGACCAGCTCGTCGTGCTCGCGGGCCGCTTCCACGCTGTCCAGGACGGGCAGCAGGTCGAGCACTACCGCCTCGACCCCGCCCTGCCGGGCCAGTGCACGGTCGCGGTCCACACGCTTCTTGTAGTTGGCGTACTCGGCGTGCAGGCGCTGCAGGTCGTCGGTGCGCTCAGCCACGAGTTCCTGCAGCTCCGCGATCGCCGCTTGAGTTGCCGGCTCGGCGTCCGGCTTCAGGCCTTCGTCCGGCGCAGGGACCGCTCCTGCGCCCTCGACCGGCTCGAGCCCTTCGTCAGGCTCCTGCCCTTCGATCGGCTCTCCGAACGTATCGGTCACTTCTGATCGCCGTCCTCGTCCACGATCTCGGCGTCCACCACGTCGTCATCGGACGCGGGTGCGCCCTCGGGCGATGCCTGGGCGGCCTCGGACTCCTGCTTGGCCTGGGCGGCGGCGTACATCGCCTGGCCCATGGTGGCGGCCTTGGCGTTCAGGTCGTCCATGGCTTCCTTGACCGCGTCGTTGTCGTCGGTCTTGAGGGCTTCCTTCAGCTTGTCGAGGGCCTCGACGACCGGGGCCTTGGTGTCCTCGGGAAGGGTCTCGGCGTTGTCGGCGAGCAGCTTCTCGGTGCGGAACGCGAGCGCGTCCGCCTCGTTGCGCATCTCGACGGCCTGGCGACGCTTGTGGTCCTCCTCAGCGTGCGCCTCGGCTTCCTTGACCATACGGTCGATGTCGTCGCGGCCAAGGGCCGAACCGCCGGTGACAGTCATGGACTGCTCCTTGCCAGTGGCCATGTCCTTGGCGTGGACGTGGACGATGCCGTTGGCGTCGATGTCGAAGGCGACCTCGATCTGCGGCACGCCGCGCGGCGCCGGCATCAGGCCGGTCAGCTCGAAGTTGCCAAGGCTCTTGTTGTCCCGGGCGAAGTCACGCTCGCCCTGGTACACCTGGATCATCACCGACGGCTGGCTGTCCTCGGCCGTGGTGAACACCTCGGAACGCTTGGTCGGGATCGTGGTGTTGCGCTCGATGATCTTGGTCATCACGCCACCCTTGGTCTCGATGCCGAGGCTCAGCGGGGTGACGTCGAGCAGCAGCACGTCCTTCACCTCGCCCTTCAGCACACCGGCCTGCAGGGACGCGCCCAGAGCCACGACCTCATCGGGGTTGACGCCCTTGTTGGGCTCCTTGCCACCGGTGAGCTCCTTGACCAGTTCGACCACCGCGGGCATGCGGGTCGAACCGCCGACCAGCAGCACGTGATCGATCTTGCCGATGGACGTGTTCGCGTCCGCGATCACCGCGTTGAACGGCGCCCGGCAGCGATCCAGCAGGTCCTGGGTGAGCCGCTGGAACTCGGCTCGGGTGAGCTTCTCGTCCAGGTGCAGCGGGCCCTCGGCGCCGGCCGTGATGTACGGCAGGTTGATCGAGGTCTCCTGCGCGGACGACAGCTCGATCTTGGCGCGCTCGGCGGCCTCCTGGAGGCGCTGGCGGGCCATCTTGTCCTTG
>DAOPRQ010000045.1:0-20332 GCA_035349055.1 Propionicimonas sp. | reverse complement strand
ATCTACTCGGCCCGGCAGGAGAAGTTCGACATCGCGCTCGGCCCGGTGTTCGTGAACTTCGTGCTCGCCGACGAGATCAACCGTGCACCGGCCAAGGTGCAGTCGGCGATGCTGGAGCTGATGGCCGAGCAGCAGGTGTCCATCGGCGGCCACACCTACAAGGTGCCGCAGCCGTTCATCGTGATCGCCACCCAGAACCCGATCGAGTCCGAAGGCGTCTACCCGCTGCCCGAGGCGCAGCGCGACCGCTTCCTGCTGAAGGTGGACGTGCCCTACCCGCGCGGCAACGAGGAGTTCGAGATCCTCCGCCGGATGAGCGTCCGGCCGCCCTCGGCTAACCCCGTGCTGGAGCCCGAGACGATCCTCAAGCTGCAGGAGCAGGCGTCCAACGTCTTCGTGCACAACCTGGTGGCCGAGTACGTGGTGCGGCTGGTGCTGGCCACGCGGACGCCGGAGGAGTTCGGCATGCCCGATCTCACCTCGGTGATCCAGGTCGGCTGCTCGCCACGCGCCACCCTCGGCCTGGTCGCCGCGGCGCGCGCCCTCGCCCTGATCCATGGCCGTGACTACGTTCTGCCCACTGACGTCCAGGCCGTGGCCCGCGACGTGATGAGCCACCGCATGGTGCTCGGCTTCGACGCTGTGGCCGACAACATCACGTCCGCACAGGTGGTCGAGCGGATCGTCGCCATGGTGCCGCCGCCCACCCCGGTGTGGCACAACCAGCAGCGTCAGGCTGCCCACACCCAGCACCGCTACGCCCCGGAAGCTCGTAGCTGAGCGTGTCCGTCCAGCCCGGCTTCGCACCACCGCCCGAAGACCTCGGCGCGGTGGGTTCAGTGCTGGCCGAGCCGAAGAGCGCGACGATCCCGCTGCACAAGCTCGCGCCCGAGGCCGCGCTGCGTCGGTTGGAGCTGACGATCGTCCGCCGCCTGGAGGGCTTCCTGCACGGCGACCACCAGGGCCTGCTGCCCGGCCCGGGATCGGAGGCGAACGACGCGCGCGCCTACGTGCCGGGGCAGGACGACGTCCGCAAGATCGACTGGGCGGTCACGGCGCGCACCACGGTGCCGCACGTCCGGGACACGATCGCCGACCGTGAACTGGAGATCTGGGCGCTGCTCGACGTCACCCCGTCCATGAACTGGGGCACTGAGGGCGTGACCAAGCGCGATCTGGGCATCGCCGCGATCGCCACGATCGGGTTCCTCAGCCAGAAGATGGGCGACCGTTTCGGTGGGCTGATCATGCGGCCGGACGAGATCAAGCGGCTGCCGGCCCAATCCGGGCGCACCGCGCTCTACGGACTGCTTCGCCGGATGCTCACCGAGCCGATCGTGTCCGACCACACCACCGGCCCGTACACCCTTGCCGCCGGTGTGCAGCGGCTGGCCAGGGCCGAACGCCGCCGTGGCATGCGGGTGGTCGTGTCCGACTTCCTCACCCCTGGAGACTTCGAGCTGGACGCGAACGTCGCACCCGAGTGGGAGCGGCCCATGCGCGAACTCGCGGTGCGCAATCAGGTGCTCGCGGTGGAGGTGGTCGACCGGCACGAGGTCGAGTTCGCCGACGTCGGCGAACTGCTGATCCGCGACCCGGAGACCGACTTCGAGCGGTACGTGAACACGTCCGACGAAGCTGCTCGCGAACGCATGGACGCGGCCACCGCGGCCCAGCGCGAACGTGTCCGGGTGGCCCTGCGCCGGGCCGGGGCCGCGCACATCCAGTTGCGTACCGACCGAGACTGGGTGCATGACATCGCCCGCTTCGTGCTCGCCTACCGACGCACCGCCGGCATGCTGCACCAGCCACCGGCGGGGGTGACCAAGTGATCGAGTGGCCACCCACCTTCGTCAACCCGGAGCGGCTCTGGGTGCTGGCGCTGATTCCGCTGATGATCGCCGGCTACATCTTCCTGGTGTTGCGCAAGAAGAAGACCGGCATGCGCTTCACCAATACCAGCATCCTCGGCCGGGTGGTGCCCAAGCAGTCGCAATGGCGCCGGCATCTCGCGGTGGCGCTGTCGCTGGCTGCCATGTTCGCGCTGAGCTTCGCCTGGGCGCGTCCGAACGGCATCGAGATGGTGCCGCGCGAGCGCGCCACGGTCGTGCTCGTGATCGATGTCTCCCAGTCGATGCAGGCCACGGACGTGAAGCCCTCCCGGCTGGACGCGGCCAAGGCGGCGGCGCTGACCTTCATCAAAGCACTGCCGTCGCAGTACAACGTGTCCCTGGTCAGCCTGGCTGGCAACCCGTCCGTCCGGCTGCCACCGACCACAGACAGGGTGCAGGCCACCCAGGCCATCAACGGGCTCAAGCTGCAAGACTCGACCTCGGTGGGGGAGGCGGTCTACACCGCGCTGGCGGCGTTGCAGTTGGCGCCGAAGGGCACCGACTCCAGTCCTGCGCCGGGGGCGGTCGTGTTGCTGTCGGACGGGCAGAACACCGCCGGCCGGTCGCCGATGCAGTCGGCGGCCGAGGCCAAGACCCAGGGCGTGCCCATCTACACGATCGCTTACGGCACCGACAACGGCTATGTGGATCTGGATGGCAAGCGCGAACGGGTGCCGCCGGACAAGGAGCTGCTGACCAACATCGCCAACACGTCAGGCGGGCAGATGTACACCGCTGAGGACCTCGGTCAGCTGGACAAGGTCTACAACAACATCCGCAGCGAGGTGGGCCAGACCCCGGTGAAGAAGGAGACCACCGCGCTATGGGCGGGCTACGGTCTGGCCTTCGCCGTGGTCGCGGCGCTGGCTGCGGTTTCACTTGGAGCGAGGTGGCCCTGATGCTGGACCTCGAGTTCATGCGTCCGGAGCGCCTTTGGTGGCTGGTGCTGATCCCACTGCTGGTGGGGCTGTACGTGCTGCTGTTGTGGCGCCGTCGGGCGAAGGCGCGTCCGCATGCGATCACGAACCTCGAGCGGGTGCTGCCGAAGCAGCAGGCGTGGAAGCGGCATGCCGCCGTAGGCGCGGCGGTGCTCTCGCTGGCTGCGCTGAACCTGGCGTTCGCCCAACCCAAGGGTGAGGTGGAGGTGCCGCGCGAGCGGGCCACCGTGGTGCTCACGATGGACGTCTCCCGCTCGATGCTTGCCGAGGATGTGGCGCCGAACCGCCTGGAGGCGGCCAAACAGGCCGCGCAGGACTTCCTGACCATGCTGCCGGTCGGGTTCAACGTCTCGCTGGTGGCTTTCGCCGGCTATCCGACGATCCTGGTGCCGCCGACCACCGATCGGGGCGTGGTCGCTGCGGCCATCTCCAGCCTGCAGGTCGCGCCCTCGACGGCGACCGGCGACGCGATCTTCGCCTCCCTGGAAGCGCTGGAACAGGCGCCGCCAGACCCGGACAACCCGGACGAGCCGACGCCCGGCGCGATCGTGCTGCTGAGCGACGGTTCCAGCAACAATGGCCGGCCGCCGACCCAGGCCGCCCAGGAGGCCAAGAAGCGGAAGACCCCGGTGCACACGATCGCCTTCGGCACCGCTGGCGGCTACGTGGAGACGAGCGGACGCCGTGAGGCCGTGCCCGCCGACCCGGAGCAGATGGCCCAGATCGCGCGGATCTCTGGCGGCAAGACCTTCACCGCAGGCTCGCTCGGTGAGTTGAAGGAGGTCTATTCCGCGATCGCCAAGTCGGTCGGCTACGTGAAGGTCGACCAGGAGGTCACCGAGCAGTACGCGGGCTTTGCCCTGGCCTTCGCGGTGCTCGCCGCCTTCGCCATGATCTCGCTCGGTGCCCGCTGGCCGTAGGACCCGGTGTGGCCCAGTTAGCGGTCGGCCAGGAAAGCGCGCAGTTGCGCCACCACGAAGGCGTGGTCCTCGAGCTGGGGGAGTCCGGACACGCCGACCGCCCCGATCACAGTGCCGCCTGCGAGACGGATCGGGACGACACCGCCGGCCGCCGCGTAGCGGGCGACGTCAAGGCGTCCGTCGGTGTCGAAGTCGCCGCCGCGATCGCGGAAGGCCTCACCGACCGCGAGCGACGCCTTGCCGTAGCGCAGCGCCACCCGGGTCTTGCGGGCCAGCCAGTCGTCGTTGTCGGCGCTGGAGCCGGGCAACGCGGTGTGGAAGACCCGCTGCTCGCCGAGCACGATACCGATCGCGATCGGCAGGTCCGCGTCCGCCGCGGCCGCACGCATGCTGCATCCCAGCTCCCAGGCATCGTCGAGAGTGAAGTCGCCGAAGCGCAGCTCCAACGCCTCGGCCTCAAGTTGTGCGGTCAGTGCGCTCATTCCTGGTCTCCGTCCCGGTCGTCGTTCGGCCCGTAATCGCGGGCACCGAAGATGCCCGTCCCGATGCGCACCTGGGTGGCGCCGTGCGCGATCGCCAACTCGAAGTCGCCCGACATCCCCATCGATAGTTCGTTGTACGACTGGCCGGCGATCCCGGCCTCGCGCAGCAGCTGCTGCACGAGCTGCATGCGGGCGAAACAGGCCGCCACTTGGGGCTTCACCGCGGACGGCAGTGCCAGCGTCATCAGGCCGCGCACCCGAAGCGCGTCGAAGGTGGTCAGTTCCCGGGCAAAGGCGACCACCTCGTCGGGTGGCAGCCCGAACTTCGACTCCTCGCCGGACGAGTTCACCTGGATCAGCACGTCCAGACGACGCCCCAGCGGCTGCAGCCGCCGATCCAGCTCGGCGGCCAGAGGAACCGAATCGAGCGCCTGGAACTCACTGGCGTACCGGGCCACCAGCTTGGCCTTGTTCGACTGCAGGTGGCCGATCATCACCCATTCCAGGCCGGGCACGTCCGCCAGAGCGAACGACCTGGCCTCGAGTTCCTGGGCCTTGTTCTCCCCGAAGCGGGTGCAGCCGGCCTCGATCGCCGCCTGCAGGTCGGGTAGCGGACGGGTCTTGCTCACCGGCAGCAGGCGGACGGAACCGGGCGCGCGTCCGGACGCGGCACTGGCGGCGTCGATCCGAGCTCGAATGGCGCTCAGGTTGGCGGCGATCGGTTCCATGGGGTCTAGCTAACCAGAAGCAGCGGACCGC
Organism: Propionicimonas sp.; assembly: GCA_035349055.1. GTDB lineage: Bacteria > Actinomycetota > Actinomycetes > Propionibacteriales > Propionibacteriaceae > Propionicimonas. The sequence goes on along the minus strand of DAOPRQ010000045.1, from coordinate 15,341 downwards.
GCCCGCCCCTCGCCAGCTGGCCGGCGAGACCCACTCTCCGGACTTCGCTCCCGAATGGGACTCTCGCTCCCGAATTATCGGGAGTAAACGTCCCATTCGGGAGCGAGGACGGAAGGGGAGTGGGCAGGGCTGGCCTGCGCTTGTCCCGAGGTGCAGAATGGGGTCACCCAAGAGGCTGAGGTAGCTGGGGAAGGCATATCTCGGCGATTGGGGAACTGATGTCTGGCACGCGCGGGATCGTTTGGATCCACTCCGCGCCGGCTGCGTTGCGTCCGCACCTGGAATGGGCGTTGGGCGCAGTCCTTGGCGCGCCGGTCGAACTGAGCTGGTCGGAACAGCCGGCCGAGCCACGAACACTGCGCGCCGAGTACCACTGGCACGGTCCGGCGGGGCGCGGGGCCGAACTGGCCAGCGCCCTGCGACGCTGCGTCCGCGCGCGCTTCGAGGTTACCGAGGAACCCACGGCCGGTACCGAGGGCAGCCGCTGGGCGTACACGCCGCGGCTCGGGGTGTTCTCAGCGACCATCGGGGTGCACGGTGACGTGATGATTCACGAGGACCGGCTCAAGCAGGCCCTGCTGGCGGACGCGCTGGGCCAGCGTCCGCTCGGCGAGGGGGTCGCCGAACTGCTGGGGGCAGCCTGGGACGCCGAACTTGAAGCCTTCCGCTACGCCGGTGACGGTGCTCCGGTGCGCTGGCTCTACCAGGTCGGCTGAGCCGCCTAGAGCGGAATGTTCGTGTGACTTCCGCGGACGCCGGTGTCGGCGGCGCGGATGGCCTCAGCCAAGGCCGAGCGGGTGGCAACTGGTGAGATGATCTGGTCGACGACGCCGATCTCCACGGCCTTATCGACGCCACCGGCGATCCGTTCGTGCTCGGCGGCCAGTTCGGCCTCGACCTGCGCCAGCATATCCGGGGCCACCTCGGCGAGCTTGCGCCGGTGCAGGATGCGGATCGCCGCCACCGGGCCCATCACCGCGATCTCCGCTGCCGGCCAGGCGAAGACCTTCGTGGCGCCGAGCGAGCGGGAGTTCATCGCGATGTAGGCGCCACCGTAGGCCTTCCGCGTGACCAGCGTCACCCGCGGCACGGACGCCTCAGCGAACGCGTGCAGCAGTTTGGCGCCGCGGCGCACGACGCCGTCCCATTCCTGGCCGACGCCGGGCAGGTAGCCGGGCACGTCCACGAGCACGACCAGCGGCACGCCGAAGGCATCGCACAGCCGGACGAAGCGGGCGGCCTTCTCCGCGCTCAGCGAATCGAGACACCCGCCTAGGCGCAGCGGGTTGTTGGCCACCACGCCGACCGTGCGGCCGCCGAGCCGGCCGAAGGCGACCGTCACGTTCGGGGCCCAGCGTGCGTGAAGTTCCATCACCGAGCCCTCATCAAGCAGCCCGTTGATCAGCGGATGGACGTCGTAGGCGCGCTTGGCCGACTCCGGCAGCAGGGACGCGAGGTCGGTGTCGGGCACCTCACCGGAGATCCCACCCTGGGCGGCCAGCAGCGTGGTCAGCTTGCGGGCGCGGCCGAGCGCGTCCGCCTCATCGTCGGCCACCACATGCACCACGCCGGACTTCCGTTCGTGCGTGTCCGGGCCGCCGAGGCGCAGCATGTCGACGTCCTCGCCGGTGACCGAGCGGACGACGTCCGGGCCGGTCACGAAGATGCGTCCCTCTGGCGCGAGTACTACAACGTCGGTCAACGCAGGACCGTACGCGGCACCACCGGCGGCCGCGCCGAGAACCACCGAGATCTGCGGCACCTTGCCCGAAGCCTGGGTCATGGCGTGGAAGATCCGACCGACCGCGTGCAGGCTGAGCACGCCCTCGGCTAGCCGGGCGCCGCCGGAATGCCAGATGCCAATGATCGGGACGCGGTCCACCAAGGCGCGCCGGTAGGCCTGCACGACCACCTCGCAACCCTGGACGCCCATCGCGCCGCCCATCACGGTTGCGTCCGAGCAGAACGCCACCACCGGTGAGCCGTTGATCGACCCGGTCGCGGCGAGCATGCCCGAGTTGTCGTCCGGGCTGATCAGGCCCAGCGAGCCCGCGTCAAGCAGTGCGGCCAGCCGGAAGTTCGGGTTGCGCGGATCCTCGGCGCGGGGCAGCCGTGCGGGCTTCGCCGGTGCGGTGGCTTGGGTCATGTGCTGCTCCTTGAGTCGTCGATCAGACGGTCGCGTTTGCGTTGGTGACCGTGATGGCCACGTTGTGACCGCCGAAGCCGAAGGAGTTGTTGATCGCAGCCAGGTCGCCGGACGGCAGGCTGCGGGCCACGTTTGCGGCGATGTCGATGCCCAGGTTGGGCTCCGGGTCTTCGAGGTTGATCGTCGGCGGCACCCGGTGATCGCGCAGGGCGAGCACGGTGGCGATCGTCTCCAGCGCGCCGGCGCCGCCGAGCAGGTGCCCGGTCATCGACTTGGTCGAGGTGACCACGCAGCTATCCACCGCCTCGCCAAGGCCGGTGCGGATCGAGCCGGCCTCGGTCAGGTCGCCCTGCGGCGTGGACGTGCCGTGCGCGTTCACGTGCTTGATGTCGGCCGCGCTCAGCCCCGAATCGGCGAGCGCCTTGATCATGGCCCCCGACTGGCCCTCGCCGGTCGGATCGGGCTGCACGATGTCGTGGCTGTCCGCAGTGATTCCGGCGCCGGCCAGCGTCCCGTAGATCTTCGCGCCGCGGGCCTTCGCATGCGCCAGGGTCTCCAGCACCATGACCGCGGAGCCTTCGCCCATCACGAAGCCGTCCCGGCCACGATCCCACGGACGGGACGCGCCCTCGGGATCGTCGTTGCGGCGGCTCAGCGCCTGCATCTGGCCGAAAGCGGCGAGCGGCAGCGGGTGGATGGTCGCCTCGGTGCCACCGACCACCGCGATGTCGGCGCGGCCGAGCCGCAACTGGTCCAGGGCCAGTGAGATCGCCTCGTTGGAGGAAGCACAGGCCGAAACCGGCGTGTGCACGCCCGCCTTGGCGTGGACGGCAAGGCCCACGTTCGCGGCCGGCGCGTTCGCCATCAGCATCGGGATCGTGAACGGGCTGACTCTGCGGTAGCCCTTGTCGCGGTGGGCGTCCCAGTTGTTGAGCAGCGAGTGCAGGCCGCCGATGCCGCTGGCCAGCGAGACGCTCAGCCGCTGCGGGTCGACCTGGCTGCCCTCTTCGGCTTCCCAGTCGAAGCCGGCGTCGGTCCATGCCTCCCGCGCCGCGATCAGGGCGAGTTGGGTGGAGCGGTCGAGCCGGCGGGCCTTCACCCGATCGATCACCTCGGACGGGTCGACGGCGACATAGGCCGCGATCTTCACCGGCAGTTCCTCGGCCCACTCCTCGGTGATGGCGCGGACGCCGGACCGTCCGGCCAGCAGGCCGGCCCAGGTGGTGGCCAGGTCGCCGCCGAGCGGGGTGGTGGCGCCGAGGCCGGTGATCACGATCTCAATCATGGTTCTTTCCGAAGGTAGGTGTTCGGTAGGGGTGGTCGAGTCATCGGGACCCGACCGGCGAACGGTGGCTGAGCTTGTCGAAGGCCCGCCTGAAGCACCCTTCGTTAGGCTCAGGGAGCGTCTACGAAGGGTGTTTCAGGGAGCGTTCAGGGCCCCGACAAGCTCAATCAGCGTCGAGTCAGCTGTGCGCTTCGATGTAGGCGACGGCGTCGCCAACGGTCTTGAGGTTCTTGGACTCCTCGTCGGGAATCGTGACGCCGAACTTCTCCTCGCAGCCGACGAGGATCTCGACCATCGCGAGGCTGTCGACGTCCAGGTCGTCGACGAAGGACTTGTCGAGCTGCACGTCCTCGACCGGCACGCCGGCGACGTCGTTGACGAGCTCGGCGAGCTGGGCGCGGATCTCTTCGGTGGTGGCCATGTGGGTTCTCCTTAGTTGTTGCGGGGCTTGTTTTGTTCCGGATTGTCCGGGGGATTCAGGGAAGGGTGATGACCTGGCCGGAATAGACCAGGCCAGCGCCGAAACCGATGATCAGCGCGGTCTGGCCGCTCTTGGCTTGGCCGCTCTCCAGCAGTTCGGCCATCGCCATCGGGATGGTCGCCGCCGAGTTGTTGCCGAACTGGCGGATGGTGCGGGCCACCACGACCTTCTCGGGCAGCTTCAGGTAGCGCAGCAGGGTGTCGGTGATCCGGTCGTTGGCCTGGTGCGGAATGAACACGTCCAGGTCGTCGGGGGTGAGCCCGGCCTCGTCCAGGCACTTCTTGGCCGCCTGCGCGATGAAGCCGGTGGCCCACTTGAAGACCGCGCGACCGTCCATGCCCAGCTTGGGCCAGGTGCCCTGCTCGACCGCGGTGTGCCAATCGGTGGTCTGCCAGATCGTGCCGGCCTGGCTGCCGTCCGAGCCCCAGACCACCGGGCCGATGCCGTTGGTCTCGCTCGGGCCGACGACCACCGCGCCGGCGCCGTCCCCGAACAGGAAGGCGGTGCCACGGTCGGTCAGGTCGGTGATCTCGCTGATCGTCTCGCCGGCGATCAGCAGGACGTGCCGCGCCTGGCCGCTGCGCACCAGCGCCTCGGCCTGGGCCACGCCGTAGCTGAAGCCGGCGCAGGCGGCGGAGATGTCGTAGGCGGCGGCGTCCGGGATGCCGAGCTTTGTGGCCAGCTGCGGGGCGAGCGCCGGGGTCTGGTGGTAGTGCGAGATCGTGGACAGGATCACCGCGTCGATCTGGTCGACGCTGATGCCGGCCCGCTCGATCGCCTGCTCAGCCGCGGCCAGCGAGAGGGTCTCGATGCTCTCGTCCTCAGCGATCCAGCGGCGTTCCTTGATGCCGGTGCGCTGGGTGATCCACTCTTCGCTGGATTCGATGTACTGCAGCAGGTGCTCGTTGTCGATCACCTTCGACGGCACGGCCGAGCCGACCGAAAGGATGCGGGCGTACTTCGGCCCGGTGCTGGCCTTGATTTCGGTCATGCTGCTCCTGTGGAGTCCTGAGTGGGGTAGAGGCGGAGGAGCGGCTGCCCGGGGGAGACCGGGTCACCGTCCTCGACCAGCCATTCGGTAACGGTCCCGGCATTGCTGGTGGCCACTGACGTGGTGTCGCGCAGGTTGGCCACGGTGCCGATCACTGTATTGCCGGCGAGTTGGGAGTTGGGCACTAGGCCGTCAGCCTTGCGGAACTCGCCCTTGCTGGGGGAGACCACCAGCATCCAGGACGGGGTGCTGGCCATCGCCGAACCGACGTCGCCGTGCTTGGCCACGAAGTCCTGCGCTGCCGGGATCTGGTCGGGGGTGTTCAGACTGAACAGCTCGACGCCCTTCAGGTTGCGCTTGGCGATGCCGGTCAGCGTGCCGGACGGCGGCAACTCCAGCAGGCCGGTGATGCCCAGATCGGCCATGGTCTGCATGCACAGATCCCAGCGGACGGGGTTCGCGACCTGCTTCACCAGCCGGCCGAGGTACTCGCGACCGTTCTGCACCACCTGGCCGTCGGTGTTCGACAGCAGCCGGGTGCGTGGATCACGGGTGGTCATCGCCTTCGCCAGCCGGGCGAGGTGGTCGACCGCGGGCTGCATGTGGACGGTGTGGAAGGCGCCGGCGACGCTCAGCTGGATCAACCGGGCACGGGCTGGCGGATTGGCGGACAACTCAGCGAGCTGCTCGACCGTGCCGGCGGCAACGATCTGGCCGGAGCCGTTGTTGTTCGCGGGGGTCAGCCCGGCGGCCTCGATCGCAGCCAGCACCTCCGCGGGGTCGCCACCGACGACCGCCATCATCGAAGTCGGCCGGGCCGCGCTGGCGACTGCCATCTGCCGGCCACGCTCCCGCACGAACACCATGGCCTGCTCCGCCGACAGCACGCCGGTGGCCGCAGCTGCGGTGATCTCACCGACGCTGTGTCCGGCCGCGACCGCGGTGCGGCGGAAACCGTCCGCAGGGCTCGGGAAGAGCTGCAGCGCGGTGACCAGGCCGGCCGCGACCAGCAGCGGTTGGGCGATGGCGGTGTCCCGGATGGTCTCGGCGTCGGCGTTGGTGCCGTAGTCGGCGAGGTCGATGCCGGCGACGGTGCTGAGCCAGTTCAGGCGATCAGCCAGGGCGGGTTCAGCGATCCAAGGGGCCAGGAACCCCGGGGTTTGGGCGCCCTGTCCGGGCGCAACGATTGCGAGCACGAGTCCACTCTGGCTGATCGGGCGACAGCAACCGGCGCGAAACGCAACGAATTCATAACGGTCCTCTTTGTAGGTTTCCTACAATCGACACGCCCGTTGCACCGCTTTGGCAGGCTTGGTCGTTGTGGACACCGCCCGAGCCTGATATTGGCCTGAGAGGCTGAGGACGCTAGCTCAGCAGTCGGCCAAGAGTGAGCGCCAGGCGTAGGGCGTACGCGTCCCTGGCATCGTGGGGCGAATACCCGGTGATCTCCTGCACTCGGCGCAACCGATAGCGGACGGTGTTCGCGTGGACGTACTTCGCCCGCGCCGTCGCCTCGATCGAACCGGACGTGTCGAAGTACGCCGCGAGGGTGTCGACGAGCTCACTGCCGGCCGCCGCCAATGGCTGGTAGATGTCGGTGGCGAGCGTGCGTCGGGCGTGACCGTCGCCGGCGAGGGCGCGTTCGGGCAGCAGGTCCGCCGCCGCCACCGGACGCGGCGCCTCCGGCCAAGCCTTGGCTGCGCGCATGCCCGACAGCGCGGCCCGGGCACTGCGGGCCGCCTCGACCAGGTCGGAGACGATCGGGCCGACCACGATCTGGCCGTCGCCGAACTGGTCGGCGAAACCGGCCACCACTCGAAGTGATTCAGCCGTGGATTCCAGTTGGCCGCCGATCACGAGCACCAGGCGGTCGCCCTGCGGGGCGGCCAGCAGGTCGAGTGAGTTCTTGGACGCGCTGATCCGGATCGACTGGATGGCCGACTCCGGGTCATCGGGCACGCTGCCGATCACCACGACGATGCCAGCCGGCGACGCCCAGCCGAGGGTGGACGCGCGCGAGACCACCGATTCGTCGGCGTCGCCACGCAACACCGCGTCCACGGCCATCGCCTCCAGGCGGGCGTCCCACGCGCCGCGGGACTCAGCCGCCCGGGCGTAGACCCGCGCGGCTGCGAACGCCACCTCCCGGGAGTACCGCAGGATCCCGATTCGCAGCACGCCCTGGTCGGCTTCCGGCAGGGTGTCGATGCGGTCCTCCACGGTGTCGATCGTGGTGCTGACCAGATCGACCGTCTGGTTCAGCGTGATCTGGCGGGTGAGCGCGCGCGGCGCGGCGTCGAACACGTTCCCGGGGGAGAGCCTCTCGCCACCGGACGCGAACCAGGTCAGGAACCCGTCGATGCCCGACTTCGCCACCAGGCTGATCCACGACCGGTTCTCGGCGTCCAGTTCGGCGAACCACGGATGCTCGGCGGCGATCCGCGCCAGTGCGGCGGTGGTCAGCTCACCGGACGCGGCCAGCAGCGGCCGCGAGATCTCGACGCGCTTTGCCGCGGACGGCCAGCCATCGCTACCAGGCGCAGTGGTCAACGCTCGATCTCCGCCTTCCGCAAGGCCACCACGCGGGTGACCACCACTTCCGGCAGCGGACGGTCGGCGGTGAATCGGATGGTGCCCTTCGACAGCGAATAGCCGCCGAGCTGGTCGGCCACCGCGTCCACCACTTCGGGGCTGAACGGGAAGATGGAGAGGTGCTTGGCGCTCACCCGCACGCCGATCAGCGGCTTGCCCCGGTAGCGCAGCGCCGGGGTGCCGTAGCTGAGGTCCTCGACCGCGTCCGGTACCTCGGCGAGCGCCAGGTTGAGGATGTGCTGGAGTGCTGCTGCGGTCGTGCCTTCGTTGGCGGCGATGAGGTCAGTGAACTCGCCCATGCGCAGAGCTTACGGCCAGGGCACCCATAGGCTGGGCGGGTGCCAATCGATCCGGTAGCCGCACTGCGGGAGATCGCGTACCTGATGGAACGCGTGCAGGCCGACAGCCACCGGGTGCGGGCGTTCCGCGCCGCCGCGGACGTGGTCGAGGGCCTCGCCCCGGCGGAGTTCGGACGCCGCGCCGCCGCGGGTACCTGGCAGGAGCTGCCCGGCCTCGGGGCGAGCACCGCAGAGGTGGTCAGCCAGGCCGTAGCGGGACGCATCCCCGTCCGCCTGGCCAGACTCCGCGCCGAGGCCAAGCCGTTGGCCACCGGCGGCGAGACGTTACGTGCCCAGCTCCGCGGCGACCTGCACACGCATACCGTTGCTTCGGACGGCAGCGCGCCGATCGCGCAGATGGCCGCGGTCGCGGCGGGCCTGGGTTATGACTACCTGGCCATCACCGATCACTCGCCCCGGCTCCGGGTGGCCAACGGGCTGTCGGCCGAGCGCCTGGCCGCGCAACTGGACGAGATCGACGCGTTCAACCGCGAGGCTCCGCTCCGGGTGCTGAAGGGGATTGAGGTCGACATCCTGGTCGACGGCCGGCTTGACCAGACCGCGGCGATGCTGCAACGACTCGAAGTGGTGGTGGCCAGCGTCCATTCGGAACTGCGGATGCCGTCCGACCAACTCACCCGCCGGATGGTCGCGGCCGTCGCCCACCCGCGCACGAACATCCTCGGCCATTGCACCGGCCGGCTCATCACCGGTTCGCGCGGCACTCGCCCGTCAAGCCAGTTCGATGCCGAGATCGTCTTCGAAGCCTGCCGCCAGTTCAACGTCGCGGTCGAGATCAACTCTCGTCCCGAACGCACCGATCCGCCGGACGAGCTACTGGAAGTTGCGGTGGCTACCGGTTGCGTGTTCGCGATCGACTCCGACGCCCACGCGCCTGGCCAACTGGAGTTCCCGGCCTACGGCGCGGCCCGCGCGGAAGCGGCCGGGATCCCCCCCGAGCGCATCGTGAACACCTGGCCGGTGGCCGAGCTGCTGGCCTGGACGCGAGGCTGAGCCCGACAGATTGCCCGCTCTAATGCTGGATCGCGGATGGCGCTGTCCACGGTTACTCCCGGTAGGGTCGGGATGGCGCAACGATCTTGTGCAAGAAAAGAGAGGCACAGCTGTGGCAAGTCGTAACTCTGTCGGCCCGATCCTGAACGGACTGCCGACGAACCTGCCGGACATCGACTCCGACGAGACCGCCGAATGGCTGGAGTCCCTCGACCAGATGATCGAGCAGGACGGCCGCAACCGCGCTCGGTACGTGATGCTGCGGCTGCTCGAACGGGCTCGCAACCAGAACCTCGGTCTGCCTTCGCTGACTGCCACCGATTATGTGAACACCATTCCGCCGGAGCGTGAGCCCTGGTATCCCGGCGACGTCGAACTGGAGCGCAAGTTCCGCCGTCTGGCTCGCTGGAACGCCGCGATCATGGTGCACCGCGCCCAGCGTCCGGGCGTCGGCGTCGGCGGCCACATCTCGTCCTACGCGTCGTCCGCGACCCTGTACGAGGTGGGCTTCAACCACTTCTTCCGCGGCCAGGACCACCCGGGCGGCGGCGACCAGGTGTTCTTCCAGGGCCACGCCAGCCCCGGCATGTACGCCCGCGCCTTCCTCGAGGGGCGTCTGGACGAGAACGACCTGAACGGCTTCCGCCAGGAGAAGAGCCACATCGTCGACGGCCGCGTGCGCGCGCTGCCGTCCTACCCGCACCCGCGGCAGATGCCCGACTTCTGGCAGTTCCCGACCGTGTCGATGGGCCTGGGCCCGATCGCGGCCATCTACCAGGCGCAGTTCAACAAGTACCTGCACAATCGCGGCTTGAAGGACACCGCGCAGCAGCGGGTGTGGGCCTTCCTCGGCGACGGCGAGATGGACGAGGTGGAGAGCCGTGGCGCCCTGCAGCTGGCCGGCTACGAAGGCCTGGACAACCTCACCTTCGTGGTCAACTGCAACCTGCAGCGCCTCGACGGCCCGGTGCGCGGCAACGGCAAGATCATGCAGGAGCTGGAGAGCTTCTTCCGTGGCGCCGGCTGGAACGTGATCAAGGTCGTCTGGGGCCGCGGCTGGGATCCGCTGCTGGCCACCGACCGCGACGGCGCACTGGTCAACGTGATGAACTCGTTCACCGACGGTGACTACCAGACCTTCAAGGCCAACGACGGCGCCTACGTGCGCGACAACTTCTTCGGCCGTGATCCGCGCACCGCGAAGATGGTGGAGAACTGGTCGGACGACCGGATCTGGAAGCTGACCCGGGGCGGCCACGACTACCACAAGGTCTACGCGGCCTACCAGGCTGCCACCCAGTTCGTCGGCGCGCCGACGGTCATCCTCGCGCACACCATCAAGGGCTACTTCCTCGGCAGCCACTTCGCCGGCCGCAACGCGACCCACCAGATGAAGAAGCTGGCCCTCGACGACCTCAAGCAGTTCCGGGATCGCCTGGAGATGCCGATCACCGATGCGGTGCTGGAGGAGAATCCCTACCAGCCGCCGTACGTGAACCCGGGCCCCGGCGACGAGCGCATCCAGTACGTGCTGGAGCGCCGCCGGGCCCTCGGCGGCCCCGTGCCACAGCGGCGTTACCAGCCGCAGCCGTTGAAGCTGCCCGACGAAGCGGCGTACGCCGGCGTGAAGAAGGGTTCGGGCAACCAGGCCGTGGCCACCACGATGGCTTTCGTCCGCCTGCTGAAGGACCTGATGCGCGACAAGGAGTTCGCGCCGCACGTGGTGCCGATCATCCCGGACGAGGCCCGAACGTTCGGCATGGACTCGTTCTTCCCGACCATCAAGATCTACTCACCGCACGGGCAGAACTACACCCCGGTGGACCACGAGCTGATGCTCGCCTACCGCGAGGCCCGCACCGGCCAGATCCTGCACACCGGCATCAACGAGGCCGGTTCGGTGGCCGCGTTCCAGGCGGTCGGCAGCGCGTACTCCACGCATGGTCTGCAGATGGTGCCGATCTACGTCTTCTACTCGATGTTCGGCTTCCAGCGGACGGCGGACGCAATCTGGGCCGCGGCCGACCAGCTGGCCCGCGGCTTCCTGATCGGCGCTACCGCCGGACGCACCACGCTGACCGGTGAGGGCACCCAGCACATGGATGGCCACAGCCCGATGCTGGCGGCGACGAACCCGGCGGTGGTGACCTACGACCCGGCCTACGGCTACGAGATCGCGCACATCGTGAAGAGCGGCCTGGAGCGGATGTACGGGCCGAAGCCGGAGGATGTGATCTTCTACCTGACCGTGTACAACGAGCCGATGCCGCAGCCGGCCGAGCCGGAGAACGTCGATGCCGAGGGCATCGTCAAGGGCATGTACCTGCTCAAGGAGGGCAGCTTCGACGGTGTCGGCGCCGACGCCCGCCGCGCGCAGCTGCTGGCGTCCGGCGTGGGCGTGGCCTGGGCATTGGAGGCGCAGGAGTTGCTGAAGCGCGACTTCGGCGTGGTGGCGGACGTGTGGAGCGTGACCAGCTGGAATGAGCTGCGCCGAGACGGCCTGGCCTGCGACGAGGAGAAGTTCCTCAACCCCGGTGCCGACAACCCGGTGCCGTGGGTCACGCAGAAGCTGTCCGGCCGGCCCGGCCCGGTGATCGCGGTCTCCGACTACATGCGCCAGGTGCAGGACCAGATCCAGAACTGGGTGCCGGGGGAGTTCGCCTCACTCGGCGCGGACGGCTTCGGCTTCTCCGACACCCGGGCGGCAGCGCGGCGGTTCTTCCACATCGACGGTCCGTCGCTGGTGGTGCGGACGCTGCAGCAGTTGGCCGCGTCCGGTGAGGTCGATCCGAGCTGGCCGGCCCGCGCCGCCGAGCAGTATCGGCTCAAAGATGTCACCGCGGGTAGCTCCGGCTCGGTCGGCGGCGACGCCTGAGCCCGTCCGCTTTGATCCCCGGCCGGTTTCTGGCAGGCTGAAAGCCAGGAACAACTAGCGCGAAAGTGGGGTCCAGACGCGGTGAGTGACGCGCCCGGTGCAACGACGCGAGCGCCGATCGTGGCCGCGCTCGGAATCGCCAAGGGACAGGCAGTCCAGGAGCTCGGCTGGGACGAGGACGCCGACGAGGGTCTGCGCAGCGCGCTCCTCGACGAGCTCGGTGAGGATTTCGTCTACGAAGCGATCGAAGCGGTCGACGTCGTGGTGCTGTGGTGGCGCGACGAGGATGGCGACCTTGCCGACGGCTTGGTGGACGCGCTCACCGACCTGACCGAGCGGGGACACATCTGGTTGCTCACCCCGCGGGTGGGCCGGGACGGTTACGTCGACCCGACCGATCTGGCCGAGGCCGCGCTGACCGCAGGCCTGGCGCTGGCGAACACCGCTTCGGTCTCTCGCAACTGGCAGGCGCAGAAGCTGGTCCGTCCCAAGGGCGGGCGCCGTTAGCGTTCGATTCGGACGCGGGCTGGCCGCAGCGATCGCGGTGGGGCTGGCCGGTTCGGGCTGCGCCGCCGTCCCGGTGGTGAGCGACTACTCGGCATCCTGGACGCAGTCTGCCGGCCAGGTGGCGTCGGCGTCGGTCGCGACGCTGCCGATCAAGTCAGTAACCAACTTCAGGGACGTGGCCGGGCCGGGCTTGGCGCTGCCAGGCGGCCGGACGATGACCATCGGAGTGGTCTACCGCTCCGGCAAGCTGGCCACGCTGTCGGCGTCCGACCGTGCGTACCTGGTGGCGGCCGGGATCACCGACATCGTCGATCTGCGCACGCCCGCGGTGGCAAAGGCCGCTCCCGACCGCAAGATCCCTGGCACCAAGCGGCACTCTGCGAACGTCTACGCGGTCTACCGGACGCCCGCGCCACCGACCCGGAGTGTGGCGGCGGCGAAGGCGCACATGCAGAAGGTGAACACCGACTTCGTCGCCAAGTCGGCGCAGCGCAAGCAGATCGCGAAGGCGCTGAAGATCGTGGCCGCAGCCAAGGGGCCGGTGATCATCCACTGCACCGAAGGCAAGGACCGTACCGGCTGGCTCGCTGCGCTGCTGCAGCTGATCGCCGGCGCCGACCGCGAGCAGGTGCTCGCCGAGTACCTGAAGTCGAACGAGTATCGCGAAGCGGCGATCGCGAAGGCGTACTCCGCGACTCTGTTCAGGCAGGGTCGCACGGCCGCGAAGGCGAAGCGTGCGCTGCTGACAGTGGAACCGGCCTACCTCAACGCAGCGCTGACCCGGATGGATCGCCAGTACGGCGGGCTCGACGGCTACCTGGGCAAGGGGTTGGGACTGTCGGCAGAAACGATCGCGCAACTCAAGGCGAAGCTCAGCTGAGCACGCCGATCGTCGGGTCGGCCCCTTTTCGCTTGCCGGTCAGCTGGTCGTAGCCGCGGAGCTGGACAAGCTTGAACAACTGCTCGCGCTGGGCCTTCGTCGGCGCCTCCACGCTGAAGCTGAAGTGTCCGTCCAGCCAGAAGCCGGACATGCGGTACTCGCCTGCCACCGGTCGTGGCAGGCGGTAGAGGGTGCCGACCACGTTGCCGTCCAGCACCAGATCGGTCTCGGTGGCTTTCGCATACTTCTGCGAGTAGTGCTGGTTGGCCTCGGCGACATCCGTCCAGTAGCGGTAGCGGATCAGGCCGAGATGCTTGATCGTGCAGTCATAAGCGTCCGTGGTGCTGCGGTACGCGACGTACTTGCAGTCCGCCCACTGTTCGCCCAGCGACGGATAGAGGTAGCGCAGGCCCGAGCGTCCGGACGGGTTGGTGCATGCGGACAGGTCTGCGGCCGGTTGGGCGTCCCAGCACAGGTAACCGGGTGCGGGCGGATCTGACGCGGAACTGGCGGACGGGCCGGACGGGCTCGCGCCCGGCTGGGCGACCGCGGTCAACGCGGAGCGGGCCTGGGTCGGCAGTACGAGCATGGTGGCCGTGGCACCCACGGCGAGGGCGGCAACCCCAGCGGCGACGAGCAGGCCGACGCGGCGTCCGCTGCGGCGCGCCGGGTCGGCGAGGGGCCCGGGATCGCCGGGCTTTAGGGTGGTTCGGAAGATGCCGGAGTCGGGGCTGTTCAGGTCGAGCGGGATGGTGCCAACAGCCAGCGGCTGGCAATCGCGGGACAGCGCGAGTGCCTCCGCCGCGGTGGCCGGACGCTCGGCGGGATCCTTGGCCAGGCAGGTGCGGAAGAGCCGGTTCAGCTCGACGAGCAGGGGGTCGACGCCGCGCAACTGGGGGACTGCGGAGTGGAGGTGCGCCATGGCGACTTCGACGTCCGTGCCGGTGTAGACGCCGCGTCCGGTGAGCATGAACCAAAGGACGCAGGCCGCCGAGTAGATGTCACTCTGCGGCGTGGCCGGCGACCCGGTCTGCCGTTCCGGACTCATGTAGGCCCAACTGCCGGCGACGGCGCCGGCTTCGGTCAGCCCGGCTTCCTTCGACTGGGCGATGCCGAAATCGCAAAGGTAGGCGAAGGGCTCCACCACGTCAGGATGCAGCAGCACGTTGCTGGGCTTGACGTCGCGATGGACGATGCCGCGCTTGTGGGCGTCGCCGACCGCGGAGAGGATCTGCCCGTAAACCTGAAGTGCGGTCTCGGGGCGCAGCGGCCCGGAACCGCGGACCAACTCGTGCAGATCGCCGCCGGCGACGTACTGCGTGGCCAAGTACAGGTGTCCGTCGATTTCGCCATGGTCGAAGATGCGGATGATATGTGGTGAGTCGAGGCTGGCCAGGATCGCGGCCTCGCGGTGGAAGCGTTCGACGAAGACCGGGTCGGCTGCGAGTTGCGGGTCGAGAATCTTGAGGGCTACGGGCCGGTTGAGCGGGAGGTGAGTGGCTCGATACACGGTGCCCATGCCGCCACGCCCGAGTTCGGCGTCCACCCGGTAGGCGCCCAACCGTTCGCCCAGTCCGAGGTAACCAACCATTCGAGCCCCATCGCGCGCGTGACCTGACCTGTTCAGCCTAGCTGTAGGTCGGCGGCTGTACGGAAGGGATGCAGCTCACCTGAAGTTCGAATCGCCGATGACCACGCTGATCACGACCGCGGCCACGGTGAGGGCCAGACCGGTGCCGGCCCAGAACCACCCTCGCGTGTCCCTGGCCAGGAAGACCGTCAGGCAGGCCATCGGTGGCAGGGCTGCGACGATGGCTGCGGTGCCCAGCACCGTGCCGAAGCCGCTGAACCACTGATTGGGTCGGTCGGTCGCGATGGCTGCCACGCCCCACCAGAGCACCAATGCGCCTGCACCGAGCGTCGCGATGGCAACGGCGATCGCCCACCAGGGTCGCCACCGGGCTCGGCCGGCGCTGGGGAGGTGGGCGCTCATGGCGAAATCGTGCCAGAGTCGCGATTCAGGTGTCACCGATGTCGCGCATGGGCCTCGGGTGGGCGCAGAGGGACTCGAACCCCCGACCCCCTCCTTGTAAGGGAGGTGCTCTAACCAACTGAGCTATGCGCCCGCAGTGGTTCATCTTAGGGCCAGACCGGGGGCGTCCGCGCGCCGTCGGATTTGCCCACGATTCGGGCCCAGAAAGTCGAGTTGCCCGCCACGAGCTTTCGCTCTGC
>DAOPRQ010000044.1:4919-20618 GCA_035349055.1 Propionicimonas sp. | reverse complement strand
GTCCGCCAAGTTCAGCCGGCGAGCACCAGATAGGTGACGAACGCCGCGACCGAAGCCACTGAGTACAGCGACAACACGTTGTTGGCGTACTCGGCGTCCTCGGCGCGCTCGGCCGGGATGAACAGCGGAACGATGAACGGCGGCGGCAGCACCAGCAGCGTGAACAGCGCCTTGGCGTAGATCGGGTCCAAACCCCACCAGTCGCTCAGGACGAAGCGTCCGAGCAGCAACGCCAGGGCGGTCGCCAGCGGTAGCCGAGTCGCAACCAGCGGCAGGGCTTGGCGCACTCCGCGCCAGGTGAGCCGGGTTCCGTAGCCCACGATCAGCAGCACCAGCGGCACCACCACCGCGGCCAGGTAATTCAAAGTGGTCGTCAGGGTGCCTCCCACCACCCCGGTGCTGAGCACGCCGCCGAAACCGGCGAAGTTGGCCGCCAAGCCGGCCAGGATCGCGATGATCGTGGGCGAGGTGGCCAACTCCCGGAGCAGGGCGGACGGAGTCCGCTTCCGCTCGCCGGTAGCGCGCAGCAAGCTGACGAAGATGAACCAGATGAACACCTCGTGGCCCAGCGCCAGGACGCCGAGCGCCGGCAACTGGTCGGCGCCGAATCCGGCCGCGAACAGGGCGAAGCCCATCATGCCCAGCTCGAAACCGGTGAACAGGAACGGCCGGTAGCGGCTGGGCGGACCGACGGGTAGCACCCGGCCGAGAGTGAGTAGGGCGACGCAAAGGCCGAAGACGAGCAGCACCAGCCAGAGGTGCTCGGGCTCGAACCGGGTTTTGAGGAAGGTGGTGAACAGCACCGCGGGCAGCGCGACGTTGACGATGATCCGCTTCAGACCGGCGACTGTGGCGTCGTCCAGCACGGAGGTTCGGGCGAGCAGCGCGCCGAGAACGATCAGGACGAGAATCGGCGCGACCGAGCCGATCAGTGCGCTCGGGTCGGTGTTCATCGCGATTCAACCAAAGACATGGCCGCAGTCTGGCAGGCCGGTCGTGCCGACTGTCGACGCCAGTCGGGATTCGGACGATGGTGCGTGTACTGGCTGCAGCGCCTCGGACTGCGGTCCTTCTTCACCCTGTGGCCGAGCCGGTGGTCGGTCCCGTCCGGTGCGCGTCACAGCCCGAATAGCACCGAACGAGTAGTGGTTGTCGGGACGGGGACCAGCGCGTCCCTGGGCTAGGCGTCCTGGACGCGGGGGCTGAGCTTGCGGAAGATCCAAGTGGCGGGCACCACATTTCCGGTGGCCACGTACTCGACGGCGTCCGGGTGGAACAGGGTCCGGTCAAGCACGTCCATCGCGGCGTCGTGACCGGCCACCACGAGTTCATCGCCGGGCGCCAACGCGAAGTCGTCGGCCGGTGCGAAGGTGTCGACGCACTCACGGGTGACGATCAGCGGCACCAGCGCCAACGGCTGCTCGCGGTCGTCCGGGTCACGCAGCAGGTCGCCAAGGTTGAGCGAATGCCGCGTCAACCACTTCAACACGCCGGGCGCGTGGGTCTCGTCCAGCACGATCCGCCGGCTCGTCGGCGACCCGGTGCCCTGCCGGGCCACCAGCCGGTCCAGCAGTTCCCGCGACCATTCCTCGTCCTGGTTGAACGCGAATCGGAAGAAATCCCAGAAGTCGGGTGTCACCACCCGTGCCAGCGCTTCTTCCGCGGTCAGCCGGGCCGGGATGAACACGATGTCCGGACTGAACGCGTCCAGCAGCGGGCCGAGGCCCTCCGAGCAGGCCCGCACCGCCAGGAATACCCCGGGATGCGACATCCGCGCACTTCCGGCCAGCGCGAGATTGCGGTTCTCGTCCGCCGCACCGGCCACCAGGCCGGCCACATCACGCAGGTTGGGCAGCGACTCCTGCGCGTCCACCACCTCGACCACCACGCCCGCCCGGCGAAGATCGGACGCGATCTCCTCGCCGAAGTGATCGTCGGACGCCACGATCCAGCGTCCGGAGGGCAACCGCGTCCGGCACTCCTCCAGCGGTGAGTCGTACGCGGCCAACAGCCACTTCACCAGCCGATACGTCACCGGGCGCTGAAGTCGCAGGATCAGGTACTCCCCGAACCGGTCGAACGGGTTGATCACCCCGTCCGCGCCGAAATCGTGCATGGACGCGGCCGTCACCCGATCGTTCGCCCGCGCGTATACCGGCAGCTCCGGACGCAGCAGCCGAACCGCCATCACCGCTGCCAGATTCACCGAATCGTCGTGGGTCATCGCCAGCACACCCGCGCAATGGGGGTGGCCGAGCCCAGCCAGGGTCAGCGTCCGCGGATCGCGAATGTCGCCATCGATGGCCGGCACGTCGATCGAAAGCTTGCCGCCGGCCAGCTGATCGCGTACATGATCGTCGGAGTCGACGACCACCACGCGGCGGCCCTGCGCGTCCAGCGTCTCCGCGATCCGCTGCCCCATCTGGCCGTACCCGGCGATGATCAGAAACGGCTCCCGCAGCCGTCGCACCTGGCCGGCGACCCGCTGCAGCTGCACGGCCTCGCGGAAGCCGCGATCCTGGAACAGGCTGAACAGGGTTCCCAGCGAATACGCCCACACCACCACCGAGCTGTAGATCGAGAAGGTGACCCACATGCGTTGCGCGATCGAGAACTCGTACGGGATTTCCCCGAAACCGATCGTGGTCGCCGTATAGCTCATCACGTAGAACGCGTCGAAGATCGTCATGCGATGCGGCGCGCCGGACGCATCCACGCCGGGCATCAGGGACAGGCCGAGCACGTCCACGGCGAACACGATCAGCAGCACCACCAGCGGACTGCGCATCCGTCGCATCAGAATGAAGATCGCGTCCGTCGACGCCGACGTCTCCGGCAGCGCGATCTCGGCTTGCCGCAGTTCGGTAGCCGATTCGGCCCGGACGTCCGGGCGGTCGGCCATGGTCAGGCCCGCCGCCGGAAGTTGGCCGTTTCGATCACCATCAGCACCACCGACACGATGTTCGCCAGCAGCGCCCCGAGCGCGAGCGACACCACCCCGCTCATCGCTCGCTCGCCGACCTGCAGCGGATCGACGCCGAGCCCCTGGGTCTCCCAGATCCAGATTCCGGCGGCGATCAGCAGCTGGATGGACGCCACCAGGCTGGACGCGAGGTGCACCGCGCCCATCTGCGTCCGGTCGCCGAGCTTCAGCACGGTGGCGATCAGGTTCACCACCACCGCCGCGTAAAGCTCAATCGCGTTGTGGTGCAGCGGGTTGCCGATCTCTCCGGTCACGTAGCCGAAGTTCAGCGTCGCCGCCAGCAGAACGAAGAAGCCGAACACGACCTTCTCTGAGTTCATGCGATCACAGTAGCCATGCTGCGGCCCGCGAACCGGAACGGAAAAGGAACCGTCCCCTATTCGTTCAGGTGGAGCCGGTAGCATGCGGACGTGTCCCGCCTAGTTCTCACCGTTGTCGGCGATGATCGCGCCGGCCTGGTCGCTGCGCTCGCTGAGGTTGTGTCCGCGCACGGCGGTAACTGGGAGGACAGTCAGCTTGCCGAACTCGCCGGCACCTTCGCGGGCATCGTCGTGGTCTCGGTGCCCGACGATCAGGCGGTTGCCTTCACTTCCGCGCTCGCCGAACTGGACGGGCTGCTGAAGGTCACCGCTTACCCCGGTGCCGCCGCGGACGCGCCGGGACACTGGCAGGGACTGTCGTTGAGCGTGCTCGGCAACGACCACCCAGGCATCGTCCGGGACATCTCCGCCGCGCTCAGCCGTCACCAGCTGAGTATCGAGAGCCTCACCAGCCAGACCATGGACGCGCCGATGGCCGGCGGACGCCTGTTCGAGGCTCAGGTCGTGGCCCGCGTCCCCGAGGGTGCCGATCTCGGCGAGATCCGTGCCGAACTGGAGCGGATCGCGTCCGAGATCCTGGTGGACATCGCGCTCACCGACGACTGAGGTCTTCCCCAAACGGGCGCTGCTCGCAGGCTCGCCAGTGCTCCGCAGGGATCGTTGCTGATCAGTTGGGGATCGTGCCCGACGAGGTCTCCAGGTGGGCGCGCAGGAACCACTGGAACTTCTCCAGGGCACCGGTCTGGCCGATCAGCAGATCCTGGGTGACCAGGTCGAGGTCCTCGACGTCCTCGATGGCCTGCCGGTTTTCGGAGATCACCCGGTCGTACTCCTTGTCGAGCGCGGTCAGGTGCGACGGCACGGTGTCGCGGGCGAGCGGGTAGTCGTCCCAGTCACGAGTGGTCAGGATCGCGCCGACCGTCCCCAGCGGCGATGCCCCCAGGGCGGCGATGCGCTCAGCGACCTCGTCGGCGTCCAGGCGAACCTGGTCGACCTGTGGGTCGATCATCTCGTGGACGCCGATGAAGCTCGGCCCGACGACGTTCCAATGCACGTGCTTCAGGGTCAATTGCAGGTCGTTGTAGCTGTTCAGGCGCTCCTGCAGGATCTTCACCACCTTGCTGGCCTTCTCCTGGGACAGGCCTGGCAGGGTGAATCGGCTCTTCGAAGCCATGGCGATCTCCTTCGTTTGCACGTCGCGTGTGCTCTCCAACTTAGCCCTGCGCGGACGTCCTCACACGCCGTTCAGGACAGCGACCAGCCAGACCGCAGCGGCCGCCAGCGCCAGTCCGAGCTCGGTCAACATGCCTAGCCCGGTGGCCTTCAGCCCCACCAGGGCGGACGCGCGGGCTGCGCCCGGATCGCGTAGCCGCCAGTATTCGGCTGCGAAGAGACCAAGCGGAAAGAAGAGCAGCAGCCCGATCACCGGGATCACGAAGAAGCCCACGATGCCGGCCAGTCCGGCGAACACCAGCGACCCATTGGGCACGCCGGCAGCCCTGGTGTGGTGCGCGGTGATGACCCAGGTGATCACCGAGCCGACGACCAGCAGCAGCGCGACCGCGGCGAACACCCACCAGGACAGCACGGTGCCGGTCATGACCGCCCAGACCAGCACGGCCAGCCCGATCAGGATCGACCCGGGTAGCACCGGTATCACGATCCCCACGAGGCCGACCAGAATCGCCAGCCCAACCAGCAGCGTCAGCACTGCGTCCCTTTCGGTCGTCGAATCGCCCACCCAGAGTCTGCCAACGTCGTCCAACCCGGACACGCCCTAGGGTGGCCTTTCGAGCCCATTTTGGAGACGCCCATGTTGCCCAGCAAGACCATCACCGTCCCGAGCGAGTTCGCCTACGCCGCCGCTCGTCAACTCAGCGACGGCCAGGCCAAGCCGCTGGGTGCGCTCGGCGAACTCGAGGAGCTGGGTGCCTGGATCGCGTCCGTGCAGGGGACGTGCCCACCGAGGCAACTGGACGATGTCCGGGTGGTCGTCTTCGCCGGCGATCATGGCATCGCGGCGGACGGTGTCTCGGCCTACCCTGCCGCGATCACGCCAGCCATGGTGTACGGCATCGCCACTGGTCAGGCCGGGGTCTCGGCGTTGGCGGCGGCGAACGGCGTCCGGGTCTCGATTTATGACATCGCGGTTGCGGTCGACTTTCCCGACCTGCCGGGGGAGATCAGCCGGTTCAAGGTGCGGCGGTCTTCCGGCGCCATTCACCTGGCGGACGCCCTGACCCGGGACGAGGTCGAGCAGGCGCTGGATTTCGGCGACCAGATCGCAGCCGAGCAGACCGCGGACGGTGCCCAGCTGCTGATCGCCGGCGACCTCGGCATCGGCAACACGACCATCGCGGCGGCACTGATCGCAGCCACACTGGGCGTGCCCGCGGCCGCGGTGACCGGCCGCGGGACCGGCATCGACGAGTCCGCACTGGTGCACAAGACCGCCTTGGTGCAGGCCGCGCTGGACCGGGTTGGCGCGCGGGCGTCCGATCCAGTCGAGCGGCTGATCGCACTGGGTGCGGCCGACTTCGCCGCTGCCGTGGGTTTCATCACCGGCGCGGCTCGTCGTGGCGTCCCGGTGCTGCTGGACGGGGTGATCTCCGTGGCTGAAGCCCTGGTTGCCGAGGACCTCGCCCCCGGGACCAAAGCCTGGCTGCGCGCCGGGCATCGTTCCACCGAACCAGGCCAGGCTTTGGGCTTGGATCGGCTCGGACTGAAGCCGCTGGTCGACTTCTCGATGCGGCTCGGCGAGGGCAGCGGCGCCGCGTTGGCCGTCCCGATGCTGCGGTCGGCGGTGGCCGCGTTGACCGGCATCGCGCAGCTGGCTGACCTGACGTGAACCTCGGCGCTGGGTTTCGGCTGGCGCTGGGGCTGCTGACGATCGTTCCGGTGCGTCCGCCGGAAACCATCGGACGCGAGCAGGCGCGGGTCGCGATGCTGGTGGCGCCGCTGGCGGTGCTGCCGGTGACGCTGATGGCGTCCGGATTGGGTTTCGGGGCGGTGGCTCTGGGGCTGCCCGGCCTGTTAGGCGGAGTGGCCGCGGTGGGTGCCATGGCGTTCGGGACGCGCGCGATGCACCTGGACGGGCTCGCCGACACTGTGGACGGACTGGGCAGCGGCAGGGACGCGTCCGGTGCGCTGGAGATTATGAAGCGCGGCGACGTGGGTCCGATGGGGACGGTCGCTCTGGTGCTGGTGCTGCTGGCTCAGGTGATCGCAAGCGGTGCGCTGCTGGAACGGCCCTACGGGTGGCTGGTGGTCGCGGTGCTCCTGGCGGTGTCGCGGTTCGCGCTGCTGCTGGGCTGCGGCGTCGGGCTGCCGGCAGCGCGTCCGGGCGGGCTGGGTGCGCTGGTGGCCGAAAGCATCCCGGCGGCTGCAGCGGTTGTGGCGCTGGCGGTCTGGCTAGCGGCGTTGCAGGGACTTGCCTGCGTCGACGGCCGCGCTTGGTGGCTGCCGGGCATCGCCCTGATCGGGGCAGTGGTGGCGTGCACCTGGCTGCTGCTGCGCAGCAAGAAACGCTTCGGCGGTGTGACCGGCGACGTTCTCGGCGCCATCGTCGAGGTGGCCGCGACGGTGCTGCTAGTGGTCTGGATGATCCGGGCCTGACGACGAACCGGGCTGAGAGCCTTGCGGACCCGCGACTGTCAGGAAGGGCCGCCGCTTCCGTCAGGAAGCATCAGGGCTCGTCCGGCCACCATCAGCACAACCTGGTCGCAAGCTGCGCCGATGGCCTGGTTCACCCGGCCAAGCTGATCGGCGAAAACCCGTCCGGACTTGTACGCAGACACCACGCCCCAGCCCACCTCATTGGTCACCACAATCACATCGGACGTGTGTTCGCGCACGGCTGCAGCGAGCGTGGACAGCTCGCCGTCCAAACGGCCGAGGTGATGGACGGAGTCGTCCTCCCACGCGTCCCAGGCATCGAAGAGTCTGGTCAGCCAGGTGCCAAGACAGTCGATCAGCACTGGGCCGTCGACTGCGCGGAGCGTCTCGGCGAGGTTGAGCGACTCGATCGTCCGCCAGGCAGGCGGACGGCGCAGCTGGTGAGCGGCCACCCGGGCGGCCCACTCGGCGTCCACGGCGTCCGCGGGATAGCCGGGGGTGAGGTAGGTGACGGCCGCGTCCGCGTCAAGCAGAGCCTCGGCGTAGCTCGACTTGCCGCTACGCACCCCGCCGGTCACCAGGACGTGAGTCATGCCCGAACCCTACTGAACGCAAAGGGGACGGTTCCTTTTCCCTCCAGTTATCCACAGGTGTCCTGGCTGTGAGCGATTGGTCTGTGGAAAAAGTGAACGGAAAAGGAACCGTCCCCATTCTGTTCAAGCTAAGGTCGCGGCGTGAGCGACGACTTCGTTTCCACCGGACGCCTGGCGCCCAGCCCGGACGTGCGGCGTGCGCTCGCCGCGACGTACGCAGACGTGCTCAACAACCGGACGGGCGCGAACTCCCCGGTCTACCCAGCGTTGGCGGACGCGGACCCGGAGAAGTTCGGGCTGTGCGTAGTGGCCAGCGACGGCCGGGTCTTCGATGAAGGAGACGCCTTCGCGGGCTTCGCCATGATGAGCGTCGCCAAGCCGTTCACCTTCGCCCTGGTCTGCGCGCACATCGGTGCGCAGCGGGCCCGCGACGAACTTGGCGTGAATGCCACCGGGCAGGCGTTCAACGCGGTCGACCCGGTGTTGGCCGCTTCCGGCGGACGCACGAACCCCATGGTCAACGCCGGCGCGATCGCCACCTGCAGCCGCCTCCCGGGCAACGGACTAGAGGGCCGTTGGGCGCACCTATTGACCGGCCTGTCCGCATTCGCCGGGCGCGAGTTGGCGATCGACTCAGCCCTCTACGAAAGCGTGAGCGCGACCAACTTCCGCAATCGCGAGATCACCGCCGCGTTGCATGGCCAGGGTGCGCTCGCGTCCGCCCCTGAGGTTGCGCTGGAGCTCTACAGCCGGCAGAGCAGCCTGCTGGTCACAGCGCACGACCTCGCCATGATGGGCGCGACTCTTGCCGACGGCGGACGCAACCCGGTCACCGGTGCGCAAGTGATCCCGTCCGCCCTATGCCACCACGTGTTGGCGGTGATGGCGACCGCGGGCATGTACGAGCGTTCGGGGGAGTGGCTCTACGACGTCGGACTGCCCGGCAAGTCGGGCATCGGCGGTGGCATCGTCACGGTGTCTCCCGGCAAAGGTGGCCTGGGTTCGTTCTCGCCGCGCCTAGACGAGGCCGGCAACAGCGTCCGCGGGGTGCAAGCTGCGGCCCGGCTGGCATCTGAGCTCGGACTCGGGCTGTTTGCGTCCCGTCCGGTCTGAGGCGTCGCGCCGCAACGCCTCAAGCGGTGCGACGAAGCCAATGCCGACTTGGATGGCATACCAGCGCCCTGTCGTCGTCGCGGGTGAGCCTGACCCGAGCTGGATGGCTTATCGACCCTCGCCAGCAGCCCGATAAGCCATCGAAAACCGGGTTTTGCCTGGATCAGTCGGGCCAACCCGCCCCAAATGCCATCGAACTCGGGTTCAGCCGCCCGAAGCCAACTAGCCGGGAACGCGATCCACGCGATCCGCGCCAGAACAAGCAGTCAGCGGGTCAGAAGCCCAACTCCCGGCAGGTTGCCTGCACGTGCCGGGCGGAGTTTTGGAACAGGGCGATCTCATGAGCGTCCATCGGCACCTCGAAGACGCGCTCGATTCCCTTCTCGGTCACCATGCTCGGCACCGACAAGGCGACGTCGGACACGCCGCGGTAGTCGGTCAGCACACTGGAGAGCGGCAGGATCTTGCGCTGCTGCTTGAGGATCGCTTCGGTCAGCCGGGCGCCGGTCAGGCCGATCGCGTAGTTCGTCGCACCCTTGCCCTCGATGATCGAGTAGGCGGCGTGGGTGGTGTCGTGCGCGATCTCAGCCAGGATCTCTTCACTGAACACACGGTGGCCGGCCTCGTCGCGGTACTTGCGGATGGGCACCTGGGCGATGGACGCGCTCGACCAGATCGCGAACTCGGTGTCGCCGTGCTCCCCCATGATCACCGCGTGCACGTTCGACTGCGCCACCCGCGCGCGCTTGGCAATGGCCCAGCGGACCCGGGCGGTGTCAAGCATCGTGCCGGTCGAGAAGACCCGATTGGGCGGCAGCCCGGACACCTTCTGCGCCACCACGGTGAGCACGTCACAGGGATTGGTTACCAGCACGTAGATGGCATTCGGCGCCTGATCCAGAAGTCGTGGCATCAGTTCGGACAGGATCCTGGTGTTCTCTGCAGCCAGGTCCATGCGGGTCTGTCCTGGATGCTGCCGGGCGCCCGCGGTGATGATGACGATCGATGAGTCCTTGACCACCTCGATGTCGGAGCCGCCGGTGACCTGGGAGGTGGGCGTGTACTGGGTGCCGTGGGCCAGGTCTGCTGCCTCGGCCTCGACCTTCTTGGTGTTGATGTCGTAGAGCGCGATCTGCCGCGCCGAACCGCGGATCATTGACGCGTACGCGATCGACGTGCCGACGGAGCCGGCACCCACGATCGCCAGCTTGGAGGAGTTCAGGTCAGGGTATTCGTTGGCCGTAGCGGTCATGGCTTGAGCCTATCCGGCCGCAGCCAGCCGGTCAGCGCCGGATCGAACCCAATTTGATCTTGCCCGGATCAGTCGACGGTCACCAGCGAGCGCAGCAACACCGTCAGCTGCCGCCGGCGCGACTCGTCGTCGGGTTCCAGTCCGTTCAACAGCGCGGTGATGCCGCTGTGCACGTAGACGGCGTGCAGCAAGTCGATCGCCTGGCTCATCGGGACGGTCATCCGGGCGCGCTCGCGAGTCAATGCCTGGGCCATGATGCCACCCAGCTCGGCCGCGACTTCGTCGGTGAGCGCCAGCAGCGGTTCGCGCAGCTTGGGGTTGCGGACGCCGTACAGCCGCAGCTCCATCGAGACCACCAGGTCTTCGGGATCCCGCGGCTGCGTGGCCAGAAAGACACCGACGGCTCGTTCGATCAGTTCGTCCAGCGACGTGGGCGCGGTCATGTCGTCCACCAGCCCGGCGACCGTTCGCGCGGCTGCGGCCAGGTCGCGTTCGGCCTGCCGGTTCATCACCGCAAGACAGAGCTCGTCCTTGCTGGCGAAGTTCGAGTAGAAGGCGCCGCGGGTGAACTCGGCACGCTCGCAGATCTCCTCGACACTGGCGCCCAGCACACCCTTCTCTGCGAAGAGGGAAACCGCCGCGTCCATCAGCTTCTCGCGGGTCTGGACGCGTCGCGGGGTGAGGGTGGGGTGGTTGTCCACGGTGGCCTCCGCCCTTTTCAATACGGACCTGTATTGAATACACTACTGTATCGAACCGCTCGCGACAGCGAAACGGAACGTATTACCGGAGCCGGAAGGGCGCACGTGTCCGCTTACCTCTATCGAATCGGACGAGCCTGCTACCGCCTGCGCGGACGCGTGGTCGGCGTGTGGGCGATCATCCTGGTGCTCTTCGGTGGCCTCGCGCTGGCCGTCGGTGGCGACTTCGATGACGTCTTCGAGGTGCCCGGGGCAAGCTCGACCAAGGCACTCGCTCAGCTCAAGGTCACTTTCCCCGAGGCAGCGGACGCGTCCGCGACCGTCCTGATCACCGCGCCCGATGGCAAGAAGCTGACGGACGCCGACGTGACGGCCGCGATCGAGGACTGGACCGACCGCATGGACGCGCTGCCCTACGTCCGCGGCGTGATCGGACCGTTCAGCGAGCACGTCGACGGGCTGATCAGCGAGGACGGCACCAGCGGCCGGGCCAATGTGCGCGTGGAGGGCCAGGCTTCCACGATCACGGACGCGCAGCGCGAGGAGCTCACCGAGACTGGCCAGACGCTTGAGAAGACCCTGCCCGGCTCGAAAGTGCTGATGGGTGGCGAGGTCTTCTCGATCCACGTGCCCAAGATCAGCGCGGTGGAGGCCCTCGGTCTGGGCGTTGCGGTGATCGTGCTGATCGCCACGCTCGGCTCGGTGGTGGCCTCAATGATGCCGGTCGGGACAGCGATCGCCGGCGTCGGGCTCGGGGTGCTGGCGGTGCAGATCGCGTCCGGTGTGATCACGATCAGCTCGACCACTTTGATCCTGGCGGTGATGCTCGGGCTCGCGGTGGGCATCGACTACGCGCTGTTCATCATCTCCCGGCACCGGGATCAGCTCGCCACCGGTATGGACGTGGAGGAATCCGCGGCGCGGGCGGTCGGCACGGCCGGTTCAGCGGTGGTCTTCGCCGGCCTGACCGTGATCATCGCTCTGATCGGGTTGAGTCTCGCCGGCCTGCCGTTCCTGACCGTGATGGGCGTTTTCGGCTCGCTCACGGTCGCGTTCGAGGTCGTGCTCGCGTTGACCCTGCTGCCGGCGTTCATGGGCTTCGCCGGCGAGCGGTTGCGTCCCAAATCCAAGACTCGGGGGAGTCGGGGTGTGCAGGGCGAAGCGTCGGAAACGGGGGCTGCGCTTGACCAACCCCCTTCGTCAAGCTCAGGGGTCGTTCCTTCAGGCTCAGGGGCTGTTCCCCTGAACTCAGGTGCGACCGAACCCCCAATCAAGCGCAAGTTCAGCGCGTCCACCTGGTGGGTGAACGTGGTCACCAAGTGGCCGCTGGTCACCATCGCAGTGGTCCTGGTGGCGCTCGGGGGGCTGGCTTACCCGGCCAAGGATCTGCAGATGGCCCTGCCCACGTCCGGACGCTCGCTGCCCGGCACCCAGGACCGCCAGACCTACGACGCGATCACCGAGACCTTCGGGGTCGGTTTCAACGGTCCGCTGATCATGATCGTCGGCATCGTCGAGTCTGATGACCCGGTTGAGGTGCTGGACGGGCTCAAGGCCGAAATCGAGGCCATGCCCGGCGTGAAGATGGTCGCCGCGGCCACACCGAACGCGAACGTCGACACCGGCATGGTCCAGATCATCCCGACCACCGGCCCGGACGATCCGGCGACCGCGGCGCTGGTCGAGCAGTTGCGGGAACGCCAGGCCGAATGGCAGCAGCGCTACGACGTGAACACCGAGATCACCGGCTTCACCGCGATCCAGATCGACGTCACCAACCGGCTGAGTGCCGCCCTGGTGCCGTTCGGCGTCTTCGTGGTCGGCTTGTCGCTGGTGCTGCTGGCCCTGGTGTTCCGGTCGATCTGGGTGCCGATCAAGGCCGCGCTGGGCTACCTGCTGAGCGTCGCGGCGGCCTTCGGCGCGACCACACTGGTCTTCAACCAGGGCTGGTTCAAGCAGTTGATCAACCTCCCGGAAGCCGGTCCGGTGATCAGCTTCCTGCCGATCATCCTGATGGGCATCCTGTTCGGCCTGGCCATGGACTACGAGGTGTTCCTGGTGTCCCGGATGCGTGAGGAATACGTCCATGGCAACGTCGAACGCTCGGTCGAGGACGGCTTCGTGCACTCGTCGAAGGTGGTCGTGGCTGCGGCGCTGATCATGTTCTCGGTGTTCGCGTTCTTCGTTCCCGCCGGCGAGGGTGCGATCAAGCCGATCGCGTTCGGCCTGGCCGTGGGCGTCGCGCTGGACGCGTTCGTCGTCCGCATGACCCTGGTGCCGGCGGTGATGAAACTGCTCGGACGGCACGCGTGGTGGCTGCCGAAGTGGCTCGACCGGCGGTTGCCCGCGCTCGACATCGAGGGCGAAGCGCTCACCCGGCAGGTGCACCTGGCCCAGTGGCCGTCGCCCGACGACACATCCGCGATCGTCGGCGAGGGGCTGACCGCCCGCACCGATCGGCGGACGCTGTTCACCGACCTCGCGCTCAGCGTCCAGCCCGGCGAGGTGCTGGTGATCGAGGGCGAGCACGCCCAACGTCGCGCCCTGCTGCTGGCCATCGCCGGACGGGTGAAGCTCACCGAAGGCAAGCTGAAGGTGCTCGGGTATGTGCTTCCGGAGGAGTCGCCGGTGCTGCGCCGCCAGGCGCCGGTGCTCGGGCCGACCGTCCCGGACTTCAAGAAGGTGCTCACCAAGCAGGCCGGCGGCCTGGTGTGCGTGGACAGTGCCGACGAGCTCTCCAGCTCCCGGGACGCCGCGCTGCTGGCCGCGCTGGCCGCGTCCGCCAAGGCCGAAGAGCCGACAACTTGGGTTCTCGGCGTGATGCCGGGATCCGATCTTGAGGCGCAGCTGCCGGTGCCGTTCAGGGTGCTGAAGCTGACCTCCCACCTCGCGCTGGAAGGAGCGAAATGAAGGCCGAACTCGTGAATTCCACGCCGGCGAAGTGGTACGCGCTGTTGGGGCTGATCCTGGTCCCACTGCTGGTCGCGGGCGGATTCCTCTTCGCAGGGGTGAACTCGGACAGCCGCTTGCACACGGTGCAGGCTGCGGTGGTGAATCTTGACGAGCCGGTCGAGCTGGACGGCCAGTACACCCCACTGGGCCGCCAGTTGACCGCGAACCTGGTCGATTCCGATCGCCAGGAGAACCTCACCTGGGTGCTCGCCGACGAGGCCGACGCCCGCGCTGGACTGACCACCGGTGAGTTCGCCGCGATGGTGGTGATCCCGGAGAACTTCTCGGCTGCGGCCACGTCCTTCGCCGAGAACGAGGGGGACCAGGCCAAGCAGGCGACGATCCAGGTGCACACTTCGCCGGTCGCCGGGGTGGCGGACGCGACGCTGGGCAAGCTGGTGGCCGCTGAGGCCGCGAAGATGCTGAACCAGATGCTCACCGAGTCGTATCTCGACCAGATCTACATCGGCTTCAACGACATGGGCGAGCAGTTCGTGACGATGGCGGACGGGGCCACCGAGCTGGCGGACGGGGCCGAGAAGCTCGCGGACGGCATCGGTGAGGCCGCGGACGGGTCGAAGCAGCTCTACACCGGCGCCCGTGCGCTCGCCAACGGTCTGGACACCATGCACACCAAGACCGCGGACCTGCCCTCGGGCACCCGGCAACTGGCCGACGGACTGGGCACCCTGCACAAGAAGACCAAGGAACTGCCCGAAGGTACACGGCAGTTGGCGGACGGGCTGGCCCAGCTTGAGACCGGCACCAAGGATCTGCCGGCTGGCAGCAAGGAACTGTCCAGCGGGCTGACCAGCTACGTGGCGGGCGTGAGCACGCTGATCGACCAGACAGTCAACTCCCTCGACGGGCAGGTGGCGCTGGCCGGCGGCATCAAGCAGTTGAGCCAGGCGGCCAGCGGACTGAACGGTGGCCTCAAGGCCTACCAGTCGCAGCTGGAGAAGCTCGGCTCGAACGGCGATCTGGTCGCAGGCGCCTACCAGGGCGCCTTGGCTAGTAGCGAGGGCAAGGGGCTGCTCGCGGCGTGCGGCGGCGATGGTGGCTGCGAGGACCTGGTCAGGAACGCGATGCAGGTCGGTGCTGGTGCCGGGGTAGCGGCTGGCGGAAAGGCGGCCGCCGCAGGGTTGGAAGCCAAGCAGAACGGGGTCAGCCTGCTCGATGTGGCCGGTGGACTCGACGACGGGCTGGGCCAGATCGCCGGTCAGCTCTCGGGTGTGCCGAGCCCTGACGAAGTGGCTGCACAGAAGAAGCAATTGGCTCAGCTGAAGGCCGGCGGCACCCAGCTCGACCAGGGCCTGCAGACGATGGCGGCGGGGCTGCCCGCGCTCGCGTCCGGGGTGAGCCAGTTGGCCGGCGGCGCCGATCAGTTGGCGGACGGTATGCCCGCGCTGGTGGACGGCATCGGCAAGCTCGCCGACGGTGCGGACGAACTCGCGGACGGGCTACCGGCGCTGGTGGACGGGATCGGTCAGTCAGCGGACGGGGCCGGGCAGCTGGCCGACGGCGTCGACGAGTTGAGCGCCGGCCTGATCAGCGCGGCGGACGGCGGCACGAAGCTGGCCGACGGCATGCGGGAGATGTCGGACGGCATCGCCGAGGGCAAGGACAAGCTCCCCAGCTATACGGAATCCGATCGGGAGACGCTGGCCACTGTGGTGGCTTCGCCGGTGCAGACCGACGACCTGGCCGGGTTGGCGAACGCCAACGTCGGGTGGATCAGCCTGGTGCTGGTGCTGGCGCTGTGGCTGGGCGCGCTCGCGGTGTACGCGGTGACGAAGGCAATCGCGGGTGGGCTGCTGAGTTCGTCCGAGCCGACGGCGGTGCTGATCGGACGGTCGCTGCTGCCGGGTGTCGTAGTTGTGGGCATCCAGGCACTCGTGGTGTCGGGCCTCGCGCAGTTCGGATTGAACGTTTCGCCGCAGAAGTGGCTGGCGATCACGGCGGTGCTGTTGCTGGCCGGGGTGACGTTCGTAGTGCTGAACCATGCGCTGGTTTCCTGGTTCGGCGGCGTCGGACGCCTGGTCGCAATCGGCTTTGCGGTGCTGACTACGGCCGACGCGCTTACGTCCGCGGCGCCGGGGTTGTTCGAGGCCTTGCGTCCGTTCTCGCCGTTGACTCCGGCGCTGGACGCGATCCGCGCGATCGTGACCGA
>DAOPRQ010000044.1:0-4819 GCA_035349055.1 Propionicimonas sp. | reverse complement strand
CTGGATCAGCCGGCTTTGGCCGGCGGGTCCTCGGTGGTGGGCTCGGTTTCGGGGGACGGTTCCGGAACCGGCTCAACGACCGCGGACTGCGCATCGTTGGGACGGCTGAGCTCGATCACCGGGGCCTTCTGGGCCTCGTCGGCCTGGGCCGCGGCGGTCCGCAATGCGACCGCGCGCGCGAAATCGGCCTGGGTGGGCATGCCGTAGGCCCGAGCGGTGGTGTCATGCATCTCCACCACGTAGCGGTGCAACCGTTCCGAGAACTGGTGCGCGATCTCGCTGGGCGCCGCGCGCAACGGCCGTCCGATCACCACGTGGACGTGCGGACGTCCGGGAACCGGGACGTTGGCCCCGTACGGCATCGCCGCGTAAGCACCGACCAGGGCGATCGGCAGTACCGGCACATTCCGGGAAATGCTCAGCGCGGCCGCCCCCGGGGTGAAGTTGGCCATCGCACCCGTCCGCGAGCGCGTGCCCTCGGGAAAGATCAGGATCGGGACGCCGTCATTCACCAGGTGCGCAGCCAGACCCCGCTGCCCGGCCCGGTTCGCGTGCCCCTGCCGCGCGACCGGGAACGAGTTGAAGAAGAGCTTGGTCGGCAGCGCCTTGTACCAGGCGTTGAAGAAGTAGTCGCCCGCGGTCGCCGCGGCCAGATTGCGCGACAGCCGCCGCGGCAGCGCGCCATAGATCAGGGGCGCGTCCAGATGGCTGGAATGGTTCGCGATCACGATGAACGGCGGCTTCAGCGTCTCCAGGTTGCGCATGCCGTGGGTGTGCACTGAGAGCGCAGACCAGATATACGGCTTCATCACCAGGTGCTGCGCCACCAGTCGCGCAGCCGCCGGTGCCGCCGCGGAATAGCTGCCGGTACCCGAATCAGCCACTGGCGATCCTCTCTTCGATTCCTCGCCATTGTCGCGCAATCCGAGACGATCCGTTACTGCCCACGGCTCTTGGTCAGCATTCTGGACGCAGCGCGCACCAGCGGACGCGGCGCCAACTGCATGGCGAAGCGGGCCACCTGCCAGCGCTTGGTCGGTACTGAGAGCACTCGGCCGCGCGCAGCGTGATCGAGTGCTTCCCGAGCCACGCGATCGGCATCCACCCAGATCCAGTCCGGGATGCTGCCGGTGCGAATGCCGGCTCGGTCATGGAACTCGGTGCGCACCCACCCGGGACATAGTGCGGTTACGGTCACCCCGGTTCCGTGCAGTTCGTTGGCCAAGCTCTCGGAGTAGACCTTCACCCATGCCTTGACCGCCGAATAGTTGCCCTGCGTGATCCAGGCGGACAGCGAGGCGACGTTGATTATCTGGCCGTGACCGCGGACGCTCATCGCGCGGCCAGCCGCACCGCCGAGCACGAGCACTGCCCGGCACATCACATCGAAGGCCTGGTCGTGTTCGCGGACGTCCACATCCAGCAGCTTTGCCTTGAGCCCGAAGCCGGCGTTGTTGACCAGTATCTCGATCGGCTGCTCCGCCTGCTCCAGTCGCGCGGCCACTGTCGCCACTTGCGCACGGTCGGCCAGTTCGGCGGGCAACACCTCGACACGGACGCCAAGTGCCTCAAGCTCGGCGGCTTTCGCTGCCAGCCGCTCCCGGTTGCGGGCGACCAGCACCAGGTCGTGCCCGCGTTCGGCGAGCGCCCGAGCAAAGGCAGCGCCGATGCCGGCGGTGGCGCCGGTGACCAAAGCGGTAGCCATGGCCTGCACGTTACCAAGCAGGTCCGCAGCCCCGACCGCCCGAGGTTCGACTACAGGCTCGCGGCAGGCCAAGCTCGACCAGTCGCGGTCTGGGCAGGTTCGACCAGCGGGGCCTCGACAGACTCGACCAGCCGAGTCAGGACGCCAGTAGTTCCGCTTGCTCGCGGAGCCGCCTGATCGCCCGACTGCAGCGCCACCTGACCAGGTCGGGTGTGGTGTCCAGCACCGCGGCGGCCTGATAGCTGGTCAGGCCGGCTACGTACACCGCCCAGAGCGTGCGATGGGTGAGCTCGTCGATCAGGCCCAATCGACGTGCGTCCGCAAGAGTCGTGCTCGCGTCCGGATCTGGCGTCGCTGCCGCTGGTTCGACCGTGAGCGGCGCGGACGTGCGTGGTGGCGATGCTCGAATCCGACGGCTCACCGTCCAACTGAGATTGGCTGCGATCGAACGGGGCCGGCGGGCGACCGGGTACTCCGCCGTCGCCAGCCACATCTCGGAGATCGCCTCGATCAGCACATCGGGTCGACCGGCGCTCAGCAGCACCAACTTTCCCAGCATCGCCTTCACCACCACCAGCAGGGCCAACTGGTCACCACCCTGTCCGATGCGTAGCAGCGCGGCCAGGACGGCATCGGGCTCGCGCCGGATGCGAGCCAGGACGGCGTCCACCCCACGGCAGCCGAGCAGTGCCCGGTCAAGCTCCGCCCACCGCAATACCCGGGTTGAGGACCCGTCCGCGAAGCGGCTCCACTCCGCTTCCAGCGCTCCCAGAACTCCACTCACCGCCATGCCGGCCAGCTTCGCGAACGGGTGTTGTCCGGGGTGTTGCCCGAACCCGCCCAGTTGTTGTCAATCTCGGACAGCCAAAAACTTCGCTTAGGACAGGAGGATGATCTCCAATGTTAACGATTACACAACAACGCTTGCCGTTGGTGGAAACGACCGGTGAAAGCGCTCTACGCTGTGTACTGAATCAATACAACACGCGACCCGCAGAGGTCGCCCCCTAGACGCCCAGGGAGCTGCTCGGATATCCAGCGGCCCCCTGGTGCCGTCTCTGGGGTCGGTAGTGAGCTCACTCGGCCGCGTAGCGAGCCCAAGCGCGGTCGATGAAGTCCGCGAGATCGCCGGTCTCGCCGTCACGGCCGCCACGTCCGATAACCAGGGTTGGCGTCCCGGGACCGATCCGCACGCCGCTCAACCTGGCCAGCGGGCCTCCCGATGTGACCAGTTGGTAGTAGGTGCCGTCCGGGCCGATCGCGAGTGTCTGGGCGGCGTTGAGATACCAACCGACCTTGTCGGTTTTCACCCTGGAGCCGTTCAGCAGCGTGGCCTGCAACGGCTCTGGATCGATGGACGCGGCCGTCAGCCGCGCCACGAACGCGTCCAATTGGACCTGGGCTGCGGCCGCCTCAGCGGCAACAGCCGCGGCGGCGAGTTCGTGGCGGCGCCGTGCGTCCGCCTGTCGCTGGTTCTCCGCAGGCATGGGGAAAGGCTAACCGGTGGCAGCGCTGCCTGGAGTCGGCGGCGCATGGTTGCCTCACCCGCCTAGGCTTGGCGCGGACAGGAGGTGGGATGACGGAGGGTACGCAGGCGCGCGCCGTGGGTAGGAGTTGGCTGGACCGGCTCGCGATCGTGCTGCTCATCGGCGCCACCGCGGTGTCCGTTGGTGCGGTGGCGCTGCTCACCGTCTACCTGAACCGCGTCTCCGATGCCTCGTCCGAGATTGATCGGATCGGCTCACTCGGCTCGTATTCCGGACGGCCGTCCGCAGTGGTCGTCGACGGCGTCAACGCGGTGAACTACGTACTCACCAGCACGTCCGCGGACGCTCTCGATGCGCTGGTGGTGGCCCACCTCTCGGCGTCGCGGCAGCAACTTACGCTGATCGCGTTCCCGATCGATCTGCAGGGCTCGTCCGGCTCACTGGCGTCGACCAACCGTCGCGATCCGCTGCTGGTGATGCGCGAACTCGAGCGAATGACTGGGGCGCGGATGGATCACCTGGTGCAGATCGACCGCGACCGGTTCGCCCATGTGGTGGACGCGTTGGGCGGGATCGAACTGGACGGTGACCTCGTCAGCGGCGCCCAGGCCGTCGAACGCCTGTCGGGCATTCCGGCGCACGACCGCTCGCTCGCGTCCGCGGAGATCCTACGTGCCACCCTCGTGCGGGCGTCCGCCGGCTCGGCGATCACCGAGCCCACCAGGTTCGATCGGGTGCTGAACGCGTTGACCCCGTGCCTGAAGCTCGACGAGAGCCTGACCACGGACGAGATCCAGGCCATCCTGGTGGAGTCGAAGGTGCACGCGGACGAGATCGCCACCATTCAGGTAGCGGTGACCCGCAGTGGCGCCCGTGCAGTCCTGGCCGAGGAACGCTCGATGGACGCACTGCGCCAAGCGTTTGCCACCGACGACTTCGCACTGGCGAACCCGTCGCTGGCGGTAGCCACCCAGGCGTCCGCAGAGCCGACCAAGTAGAGCTGGAGGAGTCTTGAAGAAGGTACTACGCGCTGTTCTGGTACTCGCCGGTGCCGGCTACGTGGCCTGGAAGTACTGGCAGACAAGCAACCAGGACGCGGCTGCGGTCTGGGCAGCCGAAACCGATCGCATCGGCTGACGCTGGTCTGGTAGCGATCAGCCAGTCAGACTGGACCCGGATCACTCCAGGTAGTCGGAGTACTCGTGGTGCTGGGGATGCAGCGCGGCGTAGAGCGCCTCACCGATAGCGCTCGCCTGGTCGGACGGATCTTCGAGCGTGTTCAGCCGGGCGTTGAGCTGCGGATCATTGGACGCGGTGTCGGCCAGCAGGTCGAAGGTCTCGAACGAGATTTCGTACGGGTCGCCGTGGCGGTCGAACCGTAGCCAGAGGGCGAGGTGGGGAGGCGGCCAATGGACGCCGTAGGAATCCTCGACGCCTGCCTGCGGGAACTCGCGAGCGAATGACTCAGGGTCGGCCTGGTAGCGCAGCGCCAAGCCGCCGTCCTCATCGGGGGTGGTCGCTCCGAATTCGAAGCCGTAGGGCGCCAACTCGTCGCTGAGGGCGTCCAGGTAGCCGTCCGGTAGGTCCATGACACGACATTAGCGAGTCATCGCGCAAAGAGAGTGGA
>DAOPRQ010000043.1:0-22013 GCA_035349055.1 Propionicimonas sp. | reverse complement strand
CTCGTGGTAGATGCCCTCGGGATCGTTGTCGAAGTTGATCGGGTAGATGTCCTGGTACTTCTTCGGCGGGTTTTCCGCGTAGGCGATCGTGCCGTCGATCCGGGTGGTGAACCACTCCGGGTGCGCTTTCACCCAGGGGTGGTCCGGGGACGCCTGCAGCGCGAAGTCGAGCGCGATCTCCAGGCCACACTCGGTGGCTTTCGCGACGAAGCGGTCGAAGGCTTCCCAGTCGCCGAGGTCGGGGTGGATGGCGTCGTGTCCGCCCTCGGCCGCGCCGATCGCCCACGGCGAGCCCGGGTCGTTCGGTCCGGGGGTGAGCGTGTTGTTGCGGCCCTTGCGGAAGGCTCGTCCGATGGGATGGATCGGGGGCAGGTAGACCACGTCGAAGCCCATCGCGGCGACTTCTTCCAGTCGCTGATGAGAGCCGTCGAAGGTACCCGAGGTCCACTTCTTGGTCGCCGGATCGAAGTTGGCCCCCTGGGAACGCGGGAAGAACTCGTACCAGCTGGAGAACAGGGCCCGCTTACGGTCGACGAACAACGGGAAGTCCGCGGTTGCCGAGAGCAGGTCGCGCGGGCCGTACTGCTCCATCGCGCGCGAGATTCCCTTGGCCGTGGCGACCTCGATCAGGTCCGTGGCCGGACGCTCGGGAATCAGCAGCATGGCGGTCGCGTGCAGGATTGAGGCCTGCACCGGGTCATTCGCGGCCTTGGCGGACGCGGCGGTCCGGTCGAGCAGGTCACGGCCCTCCAGGCAGACCAGCTCGATGTCGACCCCGACGGGCAGCTTGGCCTCGGCGTTGTGCAGCCAGGTTGCCCACGGATCGGACCAGCCCTCGACCCGGAAGGTCCACGCGCCCTCGGCGTCGGGACGCACCCAGGCTTCCCACGGGTCGAGGCCTCGGGGCTCCATCGGGGTCATGTCGACACGCTGCTCGCGTCCGTCCGGCGCGGTGAGGATGACCGAGGCGTTGACCGCGTCGTGGCCCTCCCGGAACACGGTCGCACGGATCGGGATCAGCTCGCCGACCACGGCCTTGGCCGGATAGGCGCCTCCTTCGATGACCGGGTAGACATCGGTCACCGGGATGCGGCCGAAGCCGCGCGGGACAGTCACCGGCGGGTTGAGCTCAAGCTCCGCCTTGACGGGTTTGCCGGCCGGTGTTGCGGTGCTGGCCGCAACCTTCGGGGCGGCACCCTTCGGCGCGGGCTTCGGCTTGCGTTGCGGGTTCACGGTGGCGCTCACAGCCCCAACCTAGCGTTTGGGATTCCGTTCGGGGGGAGGTCTTGGCCGACCGTGTCGGGAGCGTCCGCAACGTC
The DNA here is from genome assembly GCA_035349055.1 of Propionicimonas sp. Classification (GTDB taxonomy): domain Bacteria; phylum Actinomycetota; class Actinomycetes; order Propionibacteriales; family Propionibacteriaceae; genus Propionicimonas. The sequence goes on along the minus strand of DAOPRQ010000043.1, from coordinate 20,694 downwards.
GGCTTCGGCCTCGTCCGGGGTGACCGGCGAGACCGGCACCGGGCGGACGCCGGTAAGCACCTCGGCACCGAAGACGACCACCGTCCGCGCCGGCAGCGTGACCGTCGATCCGGGGGAGAGCCGCTTTCGCGGCAGCTCGCCGGACGTACCGGTGTGGGCGAGGATGCGGTAAGCGAGTGCCCATGGCGCACCCGGCAGCGACAGCTCGACCGGCTCCCAGCCGGAGTGGAAGTAGATGAGCAGCGCCTGACTACCGTCCGACAGGTATTCGCCGAGGGTACGGCGACCCGGGTCGTGCCACTGCTCGGTGGTCATCTCGGTGCCGCTCTCGGCGAACCAGGCGATCTGGGAGCGGCCCAGGCCGTGACCGGATCCGTCCGTCACCTCGCCGTGGGATCGCCAGCCCTCTGGTCGCAGCAGCGGGTAGTCAGCGCGAAGCTGCAGCAGCGCTCGGGTGAGTTCCTCCTGCTCGCTCCAGTCATCCTGGGAGTACCAGTTCACCCAGGACACCGGCGAGTCCTGGCAGTAGGCGTTGTTGTTGCCGATCTGGGTGCGGCCCATCTCGTCACCTGCGGTGATCATCGGGATGCCCGCGCTGAGCAGCAGGGTGGCCATCATGTTGCGGGCCGTGCGCTGCCGGGACGCGATAATCGTCGGATCGTCGGTCTCGCCCTCGTAGCCGTGGTTCCAGGAACGGTTGTCGTCGGCCCCGTCGCGGTTGCGTTCGGCGTTCGCCTCGTTGTGCTTGAGGTCGTAGGTGACCAGGTCGCGCATGGTGAAGCCGTCGTGCGCGGTGACGAAGTTCACCGATGAGGTCGCCGGCCGTCCGCCGTGGTCGTAGATGTCGGAGGAGCCGCACAGCCGGGTGGCCAGCTCCTGCACGCCCGGGATGGCGCCGCGCCAGAAGTCGCGGGCGAAGCTACGGAAGCGGTCGTTCCACTCCGACCAGCCCTTGCCCCAGCGTCCGACCTGGTAGCCGTAGGGGCCCAGGTCCCACGGCTCGGAAATCATCACCTTTCCGGCCAGGACGGGGTCGGCGGCCACCAGTCGCTTGAACTCGTGGTTCTGGTCGACGTGGTGGGCGTGGTCGCGGATAAGCGTGGTCTGCAGGTCGAAACGGAACCCGTCCACACCCATCTCGGTGACCCAGTAGCGCAATGAGTCGAGTACCAGCTTGAGCACTCCGGGCTTGGAGGTGTCGACGGCGTTGCCGCAGCCGGTGACGTCGTAGTCGTTGCGCTTGTCGTCGGTCAGCCGGTAGTACGCGGCGTGGTCGATGCCGCGGAAGCTAAGGGTCGGGCCGTCGTGGCCACCCTCGCCGGTGTGGTTGTAGACCACGTCCAGGATGACCGCGATGCCGGAATCGTGCAGTGCGGAGACCATCTCCTTGAACTCGGACACCTGCTCGCCGAGGGTGCCGGACGACGAGTAGGCCGCGTGCGGAGCGAAAAAGCCGAGGGTGTTGTATCCCCAGTAGTTCACCAGCCCGCGTCCGACCACGAACGGCTCGGAGACGAAGTGGTGCAACGGGAGGAACTCGACCGCGTTGACACCGAGCTTCAGCAGGTGGTCGATGACTGCTGGATACGCCATGCCGGCATAGGTGCCGCGCAGGTGTTCGGGCACCGCCGGGTGCAGCTGGGTGTAGCCCTTCAGGTGCGCTTCGTAGATGACCAGTTCGGATTCGCGCAACGGACGTGACAGCGGACGCGGCGCGTCGGAATCGGCCACCACGACACTCAGCGGGACGGCGGCGAACGAGTCGGTGGGATCGGGCAGGAAGTTGGACCCCGGGGTGTGGTCGGTGATCGGGCCCGAGTAGTCGACGCCGCCGGTGATCGCGCGGGCGTAGGGGTCGAGCAGCAGCTTGGCCGGGTTGAATCGTGCGCCGGTCTCCGGCGACCACTTGCCATGCACCCGGTACCCGTACCGCTGTCCGGCCCCGACTGCAGGGACGAATACTTCCCAGACTCCGGCATCGTCAGCAACCAGGTCGTGGTTCGTCTGCCGACGATGCTCGTCGATCAGGGCGAGTTCCACCCGGGTGGCGCGCGGCGCCCACAGCGAGAACAGCGTGCCCTCCGCTGTGACCTGTGCACCGAGGGAGGTGTCGCCGCTCGGGTGAGTCTGTTCGGACTGAGTCATTGACCAATCTCCTGCAATAGTTCGCACAACAGTGTGGCCTAACCTGAGTCAGGGTGCACTAAAGCGCGCCCGCATACGCGAAAACGATTCAGCAACGATTCAGGAAGCGCACATTTGACCAGTCGCAGCTATCTCGACCACGCCGCCGGCTCGCCAGCCCTGCCGGAGGTGGTCGCGGCTGTGGCCGCAACACTGCCGCTGGCAGGCAACCCGAGCTCGCTGCACGCGTCCGGGCGAGCGGCGCGCCGCCTGCTCGAGGAGTCGCGGGAGTCGCTGGCGGATCACCTGGGGGCACTGCCCACCGAGGTGGTCTTCACCTCGGGCGGTACCGAGGCGAACAACCTGGCTCTGCTGGGCGGCGCCACCGACGGCCGCCCGGTGGTGGCGCTGTCGGCGATCGAACACCCTTCGGTGGCTGCCGCGCGGACGCGGCTGGAGACGGTCACCCTGCCGGTGGCAGCGTCGGGTCACGTGGAGCCGGCGGTGGTTGCCGAGTTGCTGACCGACCGGGTCGGACTCACCTCGGTGATGTGGGTGAACAACGAGACCGGCGCGATCCAGCCGGTCGCCGAGGTGGCGGACGCGGCGCACGCGGCCGGGTCCCTCGCGCACAGCGACGCGGTACAGGCCTTCGGTCACCTACCGATCGATTTCGCGGCCAGCAACCTCGATCTGCTCACGGTGTCCGGCCACAAGCTCGGCGCCCCAGTTGGGATCGGGGCGCTGGTGGTGCGACGCGGGGTGAAACTGCGGCCGACCGGGTTCGGCGGCGGGCAGGAGGCGCGCTTGCGGTCGGGGTCGGTGCCGGTGGCGCTGGCGGTTGGCTTTGCCACCGCGGCACGGGTGGCGATCGAGCGACAGGCCGCGGAGGCGGAGCGGCTCGGTGAGTTGCGCAACCTGTTGATCAGTGGTGCCCTGGCCGGCGTGGCCGGCTGCCGCGCTAACACCGTGGCCCCCTGCTCGCCCGCGATCGTGAACCTCACCTTCGAAGACGTTCGGGCCGATGACGTGCTGCTGTTGCTGGACGCCGCCGGCATCGACGCGTCGACTGGCTCGGCGTGCACGGCCGGCGTCCACCAGCCCAGCGAGGTGCTGCTGGCGATGGGCCGAGGTGTTGCGGACGCGTCCGCCAGCCTGCGGTTCTCGTTCGGACCGACGACCACGCGAGCAGAGATCGAAGCGCTGGTGAAGCTGCTGCCCGGGGTGGTGGCACGGGCGCGAGCAGCGTCCGCGACGTAGACTCCTCGGGGCCATCTGCCCGGCTGGTCGAGCCACCAGCCGTCCGAGGAAGACCTGGAAGGAAGACCGCATGCGCGTACTGGCGGCGATGTCCGGCGGAGTCGACTCCGCCGTTGCGGCCGCGCGCCTGGTCGACGCGGGACATGAGGTGGTCGGCGTCCACCTCGCGCTAGCCAAGAACTCCGAGGCCTACCGCAGCGGCGCCCGCGGCTGCTGCTCGCTGGAGGACTCGCACGACGCGCGCCGGGCCGCCGACGCCCTCGGTATCCCCTTCTATGTTTGGGACTTCGCCGAACGCTTCGCTGCCGACGTGGTGGCCGACTTCGTCGATGAGTATGCGGCCGGCCGCACGCCGAACCCCTGCCTGCGCTGCAACGAGAAGATCAAGTTCGCCGCGGTGCTCGAACGCGGCCGGGCGCTCGGCTTCGACGCGGTTGCGACCGGGCACTATGCCCGGATCGAGCGAAGTGGCGACACGGTTTCGCTCTATCGCTCGCCCGAGCCCGCCAAGGACCAGTCCTACGTGCTGGGTGTCCTGGACGCCGACCAGTTGCGGCACTCGCTCTTCCCGCTCGGCGCCGACACTGCGAAGGCCGAGGTGCGGGCAGAAGCCGCGGCGCGCGGGCTGTTAGTGGCCAGGAAGCCGGACAGCCACGACATCTGCTTCATCCCGACCGGCGACACCGCCGGTTTCCTGCGCTCGCGGCTGGGTTCGCAAGTCGGGGACATCGTCGACGAGACCGGAGACGTGGTGGGCGCGCACTCGGGGTATCAGCAGTTCACCGTCGGACAGCGGCACGGCCTGCACCTTTCGGTGCCGGCAGCGGACGGACGCCCGCGCTATGTGCTGCGGATCGACCCGGTGGCGAACACCGTGCAGGTCGGCCCGCGCGAGCGCCTTGCGGTGCAAACGATCGAAGCGATCCGGCCGACCTGGACGGAGGGTTTCGTGGCGGGCGCCTGGCGCGGACTGGTGCAGGTGCGCGCCCACGGCGAGGCGATGCCTGCGACCATCCACGTCGTAACAATCCCGGAGGAGCTTTCCGAGGAACGAGGAAAGCGTCACGAAGGGCCGCCGCCTGCCTGCGTCCGCATCGTCCTGGACCAGCCGGCTCTTGGTATCGCCCCTGGTCAGGCCGCGGTCTACTACGACGGCGACCGCGTGGTCGGCAGCGCAACGATCTCCGCTACGGCGGCCTGATGGTCGCCTTCACCGGCTTGGGCTCGCTACCCGGTACCGACTTCGGTGCGGCCCTGCGAATGACCTTCGACAAGGTGCCCGAGCTGCCCTACCTTCCGGAGCTGCCCGCGCGCGGTCCCTGGGCCGCGATGATCGGACGCGGGCTCGGCCTGCCCAGCGGGCTGCCGGCCAGCCTTGAGGCCGGTGAGTGGCGGTTGACCGACGCGCCCGGGGTGGACCAGCGGCGTGCCCGAGCCACCTGGCGTGATGATCTCGACCGCCTGGAGGAGATCGGTGATGGTTACACGGGTTGGTTCAAGGTGGCGGTCGCGGGGCCGTGGACGCTTTCGGCCGCGCTCGCGGTGGCGCACACCGGAAGGGTGCTCGCCGACCTCGGCGCCCGCCGCGACCTGGCCGGCGCACTGGCCGACGGAATCGGTGAACTGCTGGTTGACCTGGGCAAACGCCTACCCGGTGCGCGCCTGATCCTGCAGGTCGACGAGCCGGCCTTGCCAGCGGTCGCCGCCGGGGCGGTGCCGACGCCGGGCGGCTACTTCCGGCATCGAGCGGTGGACCTCCCGGAAGTCTGCCGGTCGCTCGGCCTGCTGACCGCTGAACCAGCGCGACGAGGCCTTGCGGTGCGGACGGTGTTGCACAGTTGCGCCCCCTGGCAGCGGCCGGGCGGCTGGCCGCTGCGATCGCTACTGCACGGCGATAGCACGCCCGCGGGATTCGACGGCATCTCGCTCGACCTCGACCAGCTCAAAACCGCCGACTGGGACGCGTTGGCAGCAGCCGCGGACGCTGGCGCCGAGCTCTATCTGGGCTGCCTGCCGACGTCCGCCAGCCCCCGTCCGCTGGGGGTCGACGCGACGCGCGTCCGTGCGCTGCGGGCGCTGGAACGCATCGGTGCGGACTCTGGAATCTCGGGCCGGTTGGTGTTGACTCCAGCCTGCGGCCTTGCCGGCTGGACCAGCGCCGAGGTCAGCCGGGGTTTCGAGGTGCTGAACGTCGCGTCCACTCAGCTTGCGGAACAGCTCAGCGGCGGGTAGCCGCTCGGCCATCAAAGTGCGGGTTCTCAGCCCTCCTGCAGCCGCGACAGGCCACATTTCGACTCCCGTGCCGACCGGTGTCGCAGTGTCGGAGCCTCGCGCTAGATTGCGCGCATGACCGAAGACGGCACCCGCGCCAGGCACGCTGAGCTGAGCGAACTGATCACCGATCACCGCTGGCGCTACTACGTGCTGGACGCGCCCACGGTCGCCGATGCCGAGTTCGACCGGTTGATGGCCGAGTTGACCGCGATCGAGGAGGCGCATCCAGAGCTGCGGACGCCCGACAGCCCCACCCAGCAGGTCGGCGGTGCGCCGAGCGCGACCTTCGCCCCGGTGGCCCACCTGCTGCCGCTGATGAGCTTGGACAACGTCTTCTCGCTCGAGGAACTGGACAAGTGGCTGACCCGTGCGGCAACGCTGGCCGGCACCGATCCAGCTACCGCTGGCTACCTCTGCGAACTGAAGATCGACGGCCTCGCGCTCGATCTGGTTTATCGGGGCGGGCGGCTGGTGAGCGCCGCGACCCGTGGCGACGGCACGGTCGGCGAGGACGTGACCGCCAACGTCCGCACAATTGCCTCGATTCCTGCCCAGCTCACCGGGGAGGCAGTGCCTGAGCTGGTTGAGGTGCGCGGCGAGGTGTTCATGCGTCCGGACGACTTCGCCCGGCTGAACGAAGGTCTGGTCGCCGCCGGAAAGGCGCCGTTCGCCAATCCGCGGAACTCGGCGGCTGGTTCGCTACGGCAGAAGGACCCGCGGGTGACCGCGTCTCGGAAGCTCGACTTCCTGGTGCACGGCATCGGCGAGTTCTCTGGGCCGCCGCTGGAACGTCAGTCGCAGGGCTACAAGCTGCTGCATGGCTGGGGCCTGCCGGTGAGTGCCCACTACCGCATCTGCCACCGCGTGGCCGAGGTTAAGGAATACGTCGCCCACTACGGCGAACACCGGCACTCGGTGGAACACGACATCGACGGGGTCGTGATCAAGGTGGACGACCGCGAGTTGCAGGCGAGGCTGGGCCACACCTCCAGGGCGCCACGGTGGGCGATCGCCTACAAGTATCCGCCGGAGGAGGTCACCACCAAGCTGCTCGATATTCGGGTGAATGTCGGCCGCACCGGACGAGTGACCCCGTACGCGGTGATGGAGCCGGTGTTCGTCGCCGGCTCGACGGTCGAGATGGCCACCCTGCACAACGCCAGCGAGGTGCAGCGCAAGGGGGTGCTGATCGGTGACACGGTGGTGCTGCGCAAGGCGGGCGACGTGATCCCGGAGGTGCTCGGTCCGGTGGCCGAACTGCGCGACGGCACCGAGCGGGCATTTGTGATGCCGACGCGTTGCCCGGCTTGCGGTACCGATCTGCGTCCGGAGAAGGAGGGGGACGCCGACATCCGCTGCCCCAACCAGCGGTCCTGCCCGGCGCAGCTGCGCGAGCGACTCTTCCACCTGGCTTCGCGGCAGGCGCTGGACATCGAGGTGCTGGGTTGGCAGTCTGCGGACGCGTTGCTGAGCGCCGGTCTGCTCACCGACGAGGGCGACTTGTTCGACCTGACCGCGGCGAAGCTCGTCGAGGCCGGGGTGTTCACCACCAAAGCCGGCGAGCTCTCGGCAAACGGACGCAAGTTGCTGGCGAACCTGGATGACGCGAAGAGCCGGCCGTTTGCGCGCTTCCTGGTGGCCCTGTCGATCCGGCATGTGGGCAAGGGAGTGGCGCCCGATGTGGCGGCCGCGTTCCCCAGCATCGATGCGCTGGCGTCCGCCTCGGTCGAGGAGCTGAGCGCGGTGTCCGGCATCGGGCCGACGCTGGCCGCGTCCATTGCCGAATGGTTCACGGTGGACTGGCACAACGCGATCGTGGCCAAGTGGCGGGCGGCCGGCTGCCGCTTGGCCGACGAGCCACGCGCGGAGGCCCCGGGTGAGCCGCAGACGCTGGCCGGGCTGACGATCGTGGTCACCGGTGCGGTGCCCGGCTACAGCCGTGATGGCGCGACCGCTGCGATCGAGGCCAGGGGCGGGAAGGCTGCCGGCTCGGTGTCCTCGCGGACCAGCTACGTGGTCGCGGGCGAGAGCGCGGGTTCGAAGCTGGACAAGGCGATCGCTCTCGGCGTTCCGGTGATCGAAGCGGACGCCTTCGAGCGACTGCTCACCGCCGGTCCGGAAGGTCTGATCACGGCCGACTAGGATCTGGACGTGCCCGAAGGCTTGAACTCCGACCTGAACCTGAATGTCGGCGCGCCGCCGCGCGTGCGTCCCGGCATGGGGGAGTGGGGCCCGCAGGAGGTGCCCACCACCCGGCAGAAGCGCCGCATGCGCTGGTGGACCCTGCTCGCCCTGTTGGGCGTGCTGGCCGCCGTGGTCGGCTACGGCTACTGGATGTACACCATCCTGCGTTGAGCGGGAACGCAGTTCCCGGTCAACGCAGGATGGTGTTGACGAGGGCCGCGCCAGCGGGCCGAGGAACACACCCTAGTTCGGCTTTGGGTGAAGTAGCGGTGCGCTCGGACGTAACGAGTCAGCCGGCTCAGGTACCGAGCGCCGCGAGCCGACGTTGTCGGAACCGGCGCTCCGGATCGGTGGGCGCGAGTTCGATCGCCTCACGGTAGTGCCGTTCGGCTTCGCGGACGCGGCCGCAGCGTCGGCACAGGTCGGCTTGGGCCGCCGGCAGGAGGTGGTGTCCGGCCAGCGCACCGGACGCCGCGAGCTCCGCCAGTGCGCCGAGTCCAGCTTCCGGGCCGACGGCCATCCCGACGGCGATGGCGCGGTTGAGCTCGATGAACGGTGTGTCGGGCAGTTGGTGGTACAGCGCGAGGATCGCCGCCCAATCGGTGTCGGCGGAATCCTGTGCTCGCGCGGGCGGAACCCAGAGATTGCCAAGAGCCGGGCACGGGCAGCCGGAGTGCCCTGGTACGTCCCGTCTCGACCGGTCGTTCCGGGGTTTGCCGACCCTGCGAGCGTTGCTCGGTCAGTAGGACGAAGGTGACATGGTTGGTGATCATTGGAACCTCCTCACCTCCACGACGGACGGCGTTGCGGCAGATCGACAAATCCCCAGATCGCCGGGCCATCGTTCTGACCCGGGCTCGTTCCGCAGGCTGCTAGAGAGCCAGCGCCGCCAGGTGGTTGAGGCGAGCCAGCTCAGACTTCAGGAACTCGGGCCCGCCCCGGCGGGCCAGCACGATCGTCGCGTCGGTGCGGAACGGCGCGACCGCGATGATGGTGTCGCCCCAGCCGGACAGCCAACCCTCCGGCAGTTCCAGGTCATGCAGTTGATCCAGGGCCCCGAAGCCGGCGACGTCCGCGGGCGTCAGGTCAGGTGCCAGCTCGGTCTGGATCAGGACCTCGCCGGTGCGTCGATCGACGAGGACCGCCCAGGACACGCGGAAGACCGCGGGCGCTTCCAGGGTGAGGATCTCCTCGGCGTGCTCGGGATCCTCGGTCATGGCATTGAGCACATCCACGTCGGCCTGCAGACCCCACGACTCGGGATAGTGCGAAAGCCACACCACCTCGACGCCCGGGACCGTGCTGCAGGCGGTGATCAGCGAATCGGCCGCGACCGTCGCCGGCAACTCCACCATGAAGTCGTCGATCGCGAAACCCTCGTACTTCTCGACGATCTCTACCGCGTTGATGTCAGCGTGCACGAGGCCCATCGCGGTGGCCACCGCGCCCAGCGAACCGGGACGGTCAGGCAGCACCACTCGCAGCAAGAACACCGGCCTAGTGTCGCTCATCCGTGTTACAGGGGTGTCACCGGGCGCCGATAAGCTGAGGGCTCGCGCGGCGCGGCCGCTTGATCGCAGGAGGAGTTCACCTTGGCTTTGACCACTGGCGATGTCGGTCGTCTCGGCGAGTTGGCGCGCATCCGGCTGACCCCAGACGAGCTGGCGCACCTGGCCCCACAGCTCGACGTGATCCTGCAATCGGTGGCTACGGTCACCGAAGTGGCCACGGCGGACGTGCCGCCGACGTCGCATGCGCTGCCGCTGACCAACGTGTTTCGCGACGACGTGGTCACGCCGTCGCTGCCGGTGGCGGCTGTGCTCGCGGCCGCACCCGCAACCGAAGACAACCGGTTCCGCGTGCCGCGCATCCTCGGGGAGGAGGCATGAGCGCGCTGCTGCGCGCCGGCGCCACTGAGCTGGCCGGCCTGATCGCGTCCGGCGAAGTCAGCGCCCGTGAGGTCACCGCCGCCCACCTCGACCAGATCGCAGCCGTCGACGACCGGGTGAAGGCCTTCCTGCATGTGGACGGCGAGCGGGCGCTCGCGTCCGCCGATGCCGTGGACGCCAAGCGCGCCGCGGGGGAGAAGCTCGGCCCGCTGGCCGGCGTCCCGCTAGCGATGAAGGACATCTTCACCATGCAGGGTGCGCCGACCACCTGCGGCTCGCGCATCCTCGAAGGCTGGATGCCGCCCTACAACTCCACGATCACCGACAAGCTGCTGGCCGCGGACGTGATCGTGCTCGGCAAGACCAACATGGACGAGTTCGCGATGGGCTCATCCACCGAGAACTCCGGCTACTTCGCCACCCACAACCCGTGGGACAACGCGCTTATCCCGGGTGGTTCCGGTGGCGGTTCGGCCGCGGCGCTGGCCGCGTTCGAGGCGCCGCTGGCCATCGGCACCGATACCGGCGGCTCGATCCGGCAGCCCGCGTCGGTCACCGGCACAGTCGGCGTGAAACCAACCTACGGCGGCACCTCACGCTACGGCGTGGTGGCGATGGCGTCGTCGCTGGACACGCCTGGTCCGTGCGCGCGCAATGTGCGCGATGCGGCGCTGCTGCACAGCGTGATCGGTGGCTGGGATCCACGCGACTCCACGTCGATCAATGCACCGCTGCCCGATCTGCTGGGCGCGGTCGAACGCGCGGATGTGGCCGGCATGCGGATCGGCGTCGTCACCGAATTCGGCGGCGAGGGCTACCAGCCCGGCGTCGAGCAGCGGTTCAGTGAGGCGCTCGCAGTGCTGGAGCAGTTGGGTGCACAGATCGTCGAGGTGTCCTGCCCGAACTTCGAGTACGCCCTGGCCGCGTACTACCTGATCATGCCGAGTGAGGTCAGCTCCAACCTGGCCCGTTTCGATGCCATGCGCTACGGACTGCGGGTCGGTGACGACGGCGTAAACAGCGTCGAAGAGGTGATGAACCTGACCCGCGGTGCCGGTTTCGGAGCCGAGGCCAAGCGGCGAATCATCATCGGCACCTACGCACTCTCGTCCGGCTATTACGACGCCTACTACGGCTCGGCCCAGAAGGTACGGACGCTGATCAAGCGTGACTTCGACGCAGCCTTCGACAAGGTGGACGTCCTGGTGTCGCCGACCACGCCGACGACGGCCTTCCCGATCGGCGAACGGGTCGACGACCCGCTGGCGATGTACAAGGCCGACCTGTGCACGATCCCGTCAAACCTGGCCGGCAACTGCGCGCTGTCCCTTCCGGTCGGGCTCAGTCCCGACAACGGGCTACCGGTCGGCTTCCAGGTGATGGCGCCGGTGCTGGCCGACGACCGGCTGTACCGGATTGGTGCCGCACTGGAGGCTGAACTGAACCGCAACTGGGGCGCCAGCCTGCTCGACCAGTTCGCCGACTCGCCCGCCGGGGCCTACCTGAACGTTGGGAGCATCCGATGAGCCTGATGGAATTCGACGACGCCCTGGTGGCTTTCGATCCGGTGCTCGGCCTCGAGGTTCATGTCGAGCTGAACACCGCGTCCAAGATGTTCTGCGGTTGCGCGAACGCCTTCGGCGCCGAGCCGAACACCCAGACCTGCCCCGTCTGCCTGGGCCTGCCCGGCTCGCTACCGGTGGTCAACGCCAGGGCGATCGAGTCGGCGATCCGGATCGGTCTGGCGCTCAACTGCGACATCGCACAGTGGTGCCGGTTCGCCCGGAAGAATTACTTCTACCCCGACATGACCAAGGACTTCCAGACCTCGCAGTACGACGAACCGATCGCCTTTGACGGCTTCGTCGATCTGGAGGTGGACGGGGAGGTCTTCCACATCGAGATCGAGCGTGCGCACATGGAGGAGGACGCCGGCAAGCTCGTGCACACCGGCTTCACCGGCCGGATCGGCGACGCCGACTACTCGCTGGTCGACTACAACCGGGCCGGCACCCCGCTGATCGAGATCGTCACCCGGCCGATTCGGGGCACCGGCGCCAAGGCGCCGCAGGTGGCCAAGGCCTACGTTTCCTACCTGCGCGACCTGATGCTGGCGTTGGGCGTCTCCGACGTCCGGATGGAGCAGGGCTCGCTGCGCTGCGACGCCAACGTGTCCCTGATGCCCAAGGGCGAGACCGAGCTGGGCCTGCGCACCGAGACCAAGAACGTGAACTCGTTGCGCAGCATCGAGCGGGCGCTGAACTACGAGATCCGGCGGCAGGCGGCCCTGCTGGCCGAGGGCGGTCGCGTCCATCAGGAGACCCGGCACTGGCACGAGGAGGGCTACACCACCCCGGGCCGGTCCAAGGAGCAGGCTGAGGACTACCGCTACTTCCCCGAACCAGACCTGGTGCCGGTGGCGCCGAGCCGGGAGTGGGTGGAGCAGCTACGGGGAACCCTGCCGGAGGTTCCGGCGGTGCGCCGGGCCCGGCTGCAAGAGACCTGGGGCTTCACCGACCTGGAAATGCAGGACGCGGTCAACGGCGGCGCGCTGGACGTGATCGAGGCCACGGTCGCCGCCGGGGCGACCCCGCAGAGCGCGCGCAAGTGGTGGCTGACCGAGCTCGCTCGCCGCGCCAACGAGGCCGGCGTCGAGCTCGCCGAGTTGGCCATCACCCCGTCCCAGGTGGCCGCGGTGCAGGCGCTGGTGGACGCTGGGACGGTCAACGACAAGCTCGCGCGTCAGGTCATCGAGGGAGTGTTGGCCGGGGAGGGCACACCGGCCGAGGTCGTGGGCGCGCGCGGGCTGGCCGTGGTCAGCGACGACGGTGCGCTCACCGCGGCTGTGGAGCGCGCTATCGAAGCCAATCCGGACGTTGCCGAGCGCATCCGCGAAGGCAAGCTGGCTGCTGCCGGTGCGCTGATCGGAGCGGTGATGAGGGACATGCGCGGCCAGGCCGACGCTGCGCGCGTCCGCGAGTTGATCCTGGCCCGGCTTGGCTGAGCTGCAGCCCGAGGCGTCCCGTCCGAGGTTGGATGACAGCCCGGGCGGGAGTGTCACCGACGTGCCGAGACCGTCGCCGGAGGAGCGGACCATCCTTTGGTGGCTGACCGCGGTGGTCCTCGTGGTGCACGTGGTCGGGATCTATCTGCCCGGCTCGCCCGACGGCTCGCTCGAACTGCCCGGGGTGCCTGGCGTGGACAAGCTGATCCACGCTTCGTTGTTCGGCCTACCGCTGTACCTGCTGGCTGTGCTCACGCGTCGAATCTGGCTGTGGGCCGGCTTCTTCGCCGCGATGGCCGGGATCAGCGAGGTGATCCAGTGGCGGTTCATCCCGTATCGCGACGGCGATGTTTGGGACGCGGTGGCCGACCTGGTCGGGATCGCGATTGCGGTGCTGTTGCTGCTGCGCCGCCGTTCAGTGACCGCGTAGCCGCTCGCTGAGTCGCTTCATCTCCTTGCGCTGCGCATCGCTCAGGCTGTGGATGCCGCTCTCGTTGATCTGGTCGAGGAGGGCGTCCAGGCGTTCGCGGTCGGTCTGCTGCCGACGCTCGTCGCGGCTTGGGGTTCGGGTCTGGGTGCGACCACGGGTCGTGCGCGCCGACCGAACGGACGCGGTGCGGGGCGCGGCGCGGCCCGGAATCCACGGGTAGTCGCTGAGTAGGCCGATGCGTCGCGCAGCGATCGCCACGAAGGCGAGGCTGAGCAGCAGGCTGAGCAGCCCGGCGCCGTCGCGTCCGGCGATCATCCCAACGACCTGGATGCCGAGCAGCACCGCGCCGATCATCCACGCCGGGATGCCGAAGAAGAACGGCCGATTGGGATACTCAGCGATCCACAGCAGCAGGACCGTGAACTGGATCAGCGAGATGCCGCCGAACGCCTGACCGCCGAGAACGAAGCCAACCAGGGTCGCCGCAAGGGTGAGGCTGCCCCAGATCCCGACCAGCAGCCAGACCATGCGAGTACGTCCGACCTGGCGTTCGAGATCGGTGCCGAAGTACCAGAAGAAGAAGAGCGTCAGCACGCTCCAGATCGAGGAGAGCGTGTTGGCGAACGGCCAGGTGATCAGGCGCCAGATATCGCCGCTCAGCACGGCATAAGTCGAGTAGTCGAGCGCACCGGGGAGGCTTGGGGCCAGCATCCAGGCAACCCATGACGCCACTACCGCCAGCACGACCCACATGGTCGTGGTGACCTCCAGCCGACCGATGCGGAACCACGGCTGCGCGGGTTCCGCGTGGTGCGAGAACAGAGAACTCATACCGCCAAGGTTGCCAGACTTCCCAAGCCGACATCGGCGTCGGCCGACTTCGATGAACGCTCCGTGGCTGGGCGTGTCAGCTTGCCCATCGGCGGAGCGCCAACGAAGCTAGGGCGGCGAGTTCGATCCGCCCCGATAGGTGTTGATCCTGGTTGTCCGGATGGTCCCGGGCCGGCTCGCCGGAAAGACCGACGATGCGCCCAGGAGGTGAGAGCTGTGCCGACCAACGCCCTCGACCACCTCTCTCCGGCGTTCCCTGGTCGCGCTGCCTGGGGCACGGCGGCCCGGTTGCGGGCGTGGCAGGTGGCCGCACTGGATCGTTACCGTGAACTCGGCCAGCAGGATTTTCTCGCGGTGGCGACGCCGGGTGCGGGGAAGACGACCTTCGCTTTGCGCGTGGCGACCGGGTTGCTCGCTGATCGGGTGATCGAGCAGGTGATCGTGGTCACCCCGACCGAGCACCTGAAGGTGCAATGGGCAGACGCGGCCGCGAAGGTCGGCCTGCACCTGGATCCGGGGCTCGGCGGTAGCAAGCGTGGCCGCACCCGGCAGTACCAGGGCCAGGCGGTCACCTATGCCGGGGTGGCGGCAGCCACGCACGCCTACGAGTCGCGGACGGTGAACGCCAAGACGCTCGTGATCTTCGACGAGGTGCACCATGCCGGGGACGCGCTCAGCTGGGGCGAGGCGTCCGCCCAGGCGTTCGCGTTGGCCACCCGCCGGTTGGCCCTCACCGGCACACCGTTTCGCACCGACGCCAACCCGATCCCGTTCGTCCGCTATGTCGAGGAGGCGGACGGCACGCGCAAGTCGGTGGCGGACTACACCTATGGCTACGCCGAGGCGCTACGCGACCATGTGGTGCGTCCGGTGGTCTTCCTTGCCTACGGCGGCGGCATGCGCTGGCGGACGCGGGCCGGCGACGAACTGGCCGCGTCCCTGGGGGAGGCGCTGCCCAAGGACGTGACTGCGCAGGCCTGGCGGACGGCGCTGGACCCGGCCGGGGAGTGGATGCCGGCCGTGCTGGCGTCCGCCGATAGACGGTTGACCGAGGTGCGCCGGCACGTCCCGGACGCCGGTGGGCTGGTGATCGCCAGCGATCAAAGACAGGCCCGCGCCTATGCGCGGGCCCTGGCACAGATCACTTCGCAGCAGCCGACCCTGGTGCTGTCCGACGATTCCGGAGCGAGCCGGAAGATCGACGAGTTCTCCGAATCCGAGGACCGCTGGCTGGTCGCCGTCCGCATGGTCTCCGAGGGGGTGGACGTGCCGCGGCTGGCGGTGGGGGTCTACGCCACGGCCACTTCGACCCCGCTGTTCTTCGCCCAGGCGGTCGGACGCTTCGTCCGCAGCCGTCGGCGCGGTGAGTTGGCGAGTGTCTTCCTGCCCACGGTGCCGATCCTGCTGGCACACGCCGGCGCGCTGGAACGCCAGCGTGACCACGTGCTCGGCAAGCCCCGCAGCACCGAGGGTGACCTGTGGTCTCCCGAGGAGGCACTACTGGCCGAGGCGAACCGCACCCGGCGGACGCCGGAGTTCGAGGGCCAGCAGGAGACCCTGGAAGCCAACGCGATCTTCGATCACGTGCTCTTCGACGCCCGCGCCTACGGAATGTTCGCCGAGCCGTCCAGCCAGGACGAGGCCGACTACCTGGGGCTGCCCGGGTTGCTGGAGTCCGATCAGGTGGCGACGTTGCTCGCCGATCGACAGCGTCGGCAGTTGGCCAGGTCGGCCCGCCGCGACCGACGCGAAGCGGTGCCGCCCGAAGTGAGCCTGCACCGCGCCCTTGAAAGCCGCCGGAAGGAGTTGAACAGCCTGGTCTCCCAGGTGGCGCGCGTCCGTGGAGTGCCGCACAGCCACATCCATGCCGGACTGCGCCGGGAGGCCGGGGGGCCGCCGCTGGCGAAGGCCACCACCGAGCAGGTGGAGGCGCGGATCAGCCTGGCTCGTGATTGGCTGGCAAAGTCCGCCTGAGTGCTCGGCCCACGACGGCTACGCCGGGCCATTGACCAAGCTGGTCTGGTCAACCTAGGCTGTCGCCATGACGACGGTGAATGTGCAGGAAGCGAAGACTCGCCTGTCGGAGCTCCTGGCCCGCGTCGAGCGCGGTGAAGAGATCGTGGTTGCCCGCGCCGGTACCCCGGTCGCGCGGCTGGTGCCAGTCGACCTGGCCTGGACCAGGCCGTTCGGAAGGTTGGCATTCGAGGTGCCAGAGGACTTCGATGCTCCGCTTGACGAGGATGAGTTGGTCGCATGGGAGTGACCTACCTGCTCGACACGCATGTGCTGCTCTGGCTTTGGGGTGATCCGGGCCGCATCGCCCCAGGTGTGCGCAAAGCGCTCGGAGACCCGAAGAACCACCTGCTTGTCTCGGCGGCCAGCGCGATGGAGGTCTCGACCAAGACTCGCCGCGGCAAATTGGAACTCGGTCACGCGCTGGCGTCGACCTGGGCGGCCCGAGTGGCCGAGATTGCTGCCGAGGATCTCCAGATCACCTCCGCGCACGCTCTGCTGGCTGGCTCGATGCGGTGGTCGCATCGTGACCCCTTCGATCGCCTGCTGGTGGCTCAGGCCCTCACTGAGGGTGTGCCGCTGGTGTCGGTGGACCCCGCCATGGTTGGCGTGCCGGCGTTGCAGGTCATCGATCCGCGGTCGTGATCCGGGCAGCAGTTAGCCAGGTGAGTGCCCAGGTCTCATCGAAATCTCATGCCTTTCTAACTGGACGCAGCGGAACTCCGGATAGCGTGAATTACTTGCTGACCTGATGGAGTCGCTATGCGTCGCTCGTTCGCCGTAATGCTCACGACCGCACTATTGGCAACAGGAGGCATCCTGTTGCCCCCGGCCGCGGCGGCGGAGGACGGGTTGACCCCCGACATCCACGTGCCGCTGCCGTCGATGTGGGCATCCCAGAGCCTGACCGCGGCGACCGGCAAGTCCCTGGTGCGCACGGTGTACGTCAACTCGCACCAGCAGGACGAGGAGTATTCGATCGACAACGGGGCGACTTGGCGGCCGCTGCCCGCCGAGTTGGCCGGCTCGGGCTCGCTGGCGGGCTACGGCGGCGAGTTCATCAAGCTACGTCGGACGGTGATCAGTCCGGGCGGAGAGGGCTGCGAAACCTCGAAGCTGAACGGATTCACCGTGTGGAACCCCAACACGGGCGTCCAGCGGAAGGTCGAGCTGTCGGCAGCGGACGCGTCCGTCGAGGTGGAGTGCCTGTGGCTCACCGATGCGGTGCGCGGGCTGGTGTTGACCTCGGACGGACGGGTCTTCGACATCAGCGGCGCCACCGCGGTACAGCGCAAGATCAAGCCCGGACCAGGTGTGCCGGATGGGGCGTTGCCAGTGGGCATCTCGGCGGACGGCGCCACGGTCGCGCTACGCGCTTCCGTCTACGACCCCAAGGGTGTTCGGAGTGAGCGGACGTATCTTGCCGTCGCCCCAATCAGCGGGGCCGCCGGCTCGGCGCCGATCGAGATCGCCGGGCTCACCGACGTCGTGGTTTCCGGCCAGAATGTGCACTACCTGATCCGGACGGCCGCCAAACTCACGGTCTGCCGAGCCCCGATCGCGACGCCGGCGAAAGCCAAGTGCGTCTCGCTCCGCAAGGGCGATCAGGACTATGAGGCCCAACTCGAGGTCTCCCAGGGTCTCGAGCAGGTCACCTGGCGTTCGACGCTCTGGCTGGTGTCCGGTGCCCAGGTGAAAGCGCTGAAGACGTCCGGCAAGGTGACCGAGCTCCGCGGAACCGGCTTCCGCGACCCGGTGCGTCCACTCGTCCGGGGGCTCGATCCGCAGCGGGGAGATGTCTACGGCCAGGTCAGCCCGAAGCTCGGCGTGTCGTGGTCGATCCCGTCCCGCAAGGTGCCTACCCGGATCAGCGCGCTCGCCCTCAGCACCAATCGCGTCACCGCCGTCGATAGCCGTCCGCACGCCGCGGAGGCCGGGCCAGCCCCGCTTTGGTATCGCGACCTGCAGGGCACGAGCGTCGGCCCGGAGCGCCGGCTGCCCGGCTCCGCCGAGCTGACCGAAGAGCTGTTCACCTCAGCCGGCCGCACGGTGCTCGATTGCTGTCTCTCGGTGAAGGCCCGGTTCTACGACCAGGGCCGATTGATCCTGAAGCAGAAGCTGCCCTTCAACGTGGACGAGATCAGCGGTCCCTACATTGACGGCGGAGATCGGGTGCGCCGGATGGACGGAGCCACCTTCATGACAGGGGCGGATGGCGACTCGGCGGTGTTCGGCAGCCTGGTGGCCTGGCTCGACCGGACGGACACCGTCACGATCCGCGACCTGGCTGCGCCCGGTACCGCCGACATCGTGGTGCACCTGCCGAAGCAGGCTTACGAGTACAACTTCGGCCGGCTGCAGCTCTGGGGCGACTGGGTCGGGATCTCCTGGGGCGATGCGAACCAGGGCCAGCCCGAGAGCAGCCTGGTGACGAACTTCCGAACCGGCGAGACCCACACGACCGTTGGTGAGCTGCAGGATCTCGGGGACGGCTACGCGCTGCTCCACCGCTTCGGCGCCCTGGCCGAGGGCGAGTACGAGCTGCCCTACACGGTCGTCACCTGGAGCTTCGGGTCCGACGAGATCCGCGCGGTTCCGGTTCCGCAGGGCAACCAGGTGGCCATCGACGGCATCGGACGCGTGGCTTGGGCCGCGGACACCGCGATCGAGATCGCGAAGGTCCCGGGTGCGGGCACCAGCGCACCGCGGCTGCTTGGCGTGCTGGCGAAGGCCTCGGTGAAGGCTGGAAAGAAGTGGACGCCACAGGTCGACATGAGCAAGGCGTTGAAGGCGGGCGTTCTGGAGATCCGCGACCGCAGCGGACGCGTGGTGCGTACGATCAGCACCAAGGCGACCGCGACCGGCTCACTACGCACGTTGAGCTGGGACGGCCGGAACTCGGCGAAGAAGAAGGTGCCGGCCGGCACCTACACCTGGACGCTCAGGGCGGACGCAACCGACGGCACCGGCACCCTCACCGACGTGACCGGAACCGCAGCCGCGTCCGGCGAGGTCAAGGTCATCCGCTGAGTACTCGCTGAGCTGGACGAGGCCCTGATCAGGACTTCGTCCGGCTCAGTTGGTTGGGCTACAGCACGCGCGCCGAAAGCACCCCTGGGATCGCCCGCACCGCGGCGACCACGTCGGCCGGCACTTCGCCGTCCACGTCAACCAGGGTGTAGGCCAACTCGCCGCGCGACTTGTTCAGCAGGTCGGCGATGTTCAGGCCTGTTTCTGCGAGCAGCGTCGAGATTTGGCCGACCATGTTCGGCACGTTCGAGTTGGCGATCGCGATCCGGGTGGTGCCAACGGTCCGTGGCAGCACGGCGTTCGGGAAATTGACTGAGTTGATGATGGTGCCGTCCAGCAGGTAGTCCCGAAGCTGGTTGGCCGCCATCACCGCGCAGTTCTCCTCTGCCTCTGCGGTGGACGCACCCAGATGGGGCAATGTGACCACCCGGTCGCGCTTGTTCAGCGCGGGCGATGGGAAGTCGCAGATGTAGGCACGCAGCCGGCCGCTCTCCAGAGCCTCCACCACGGCGTCCTCATCGACGATCGGGCCGCGAGCGAAGTTGATCACCACCGACGACTTGTGCAGCTTGGTCAGCTGCTCGGCGCCGATCAGGCCGCGGGTCGCGTCGATGAGCGGCACATGCAGCGTGATGATGTCGGCCCGCTTGAGCAGTTGGTCGAGGTTCGTCACGTGCTCCACCGACGAGCTCAGGTTCCAGGCGTGCTCGACCGTGATGCCCGGGTCGTAGCCGAGCACCCGCATGCCCAGGGCGCTGGCCGCGTTGGCCACCTCGACGCCGATCGCGCCGAGTCCGATGACGCCGAGGGTACGTCCGGGCAGTTCGAAGCCGACGAAGTTCTTCTTCCCGGACTCAACGGCCTTGTCCATGGTCGCCGCGTCGCCGTCCAGCCGGTGCGCGAACGCTGCGGCCGGGACGATGTTGCGTGCGGCCAGGAACAGCGCGGCCACCACCAGTTCCTTGACCGCGTTCGCGTTGGCGCCGGGGGTGTTGAAGACGGGAATACCCACCGCGGAGTAGTCGGCGATCGGGATGTTGTTCGTGCCTGCACCCGCCCGGGCCACAGCCAGCACCGATTCGGGGATGGCCACGCCGTGCAGATTGGCCGAGCGCAGGATCAGGGCATCCGGGGACTCGACGTCCGAGCTGGTCTCGAACTTCTCCTTCGGCAGCCGGGAGAGCCCGGTGTGGCTGATCGCGTTGAGCGTCTTGATCTTGAAGGTCATCGGCGCGTCACCCATTCCGGCGTTCGAAGTCGGCCATGAAATCGATCAGCGCCTGGACGCCCTCGATGGGCATCGCGTTGTAGATGCTGGCCCGCATGCCGCCGACCGAGCGGTGGCCGGCGAGGTTGGTCAGCCCGGCGGCATTCGCCTCGGCCACAAAGGTCTTGTCGAGGTCGGCGTTGGCCTGCAGGAACGGCACGTTCATCCACGACCGGGAGTCCAGCGCGACCGGGTTCGAGTAGTAGGCAGAGGCATCGATGTAGCCGTAGAGAGCGTCCGCTTTCGCTCGGTTGCGCTCACCCATCGCGGTCAGCCCGCCGGACGCCTTCACCCAGGCCAGGATCTTGCCCAGCAGGTAGATGCCGAAGGTCGGCGGGGTGTTCAGCATCGAGTCCGACTCGGCCATCGCCTGGTAGTCCCAGATCGA
>DAOPRQ010000042.1:0-22404 GCA_035349055.1 Propionicimonas sp. | reverse complement strand
GCCGCAGTGCTGCGTCCGCGAATGGGTGGCGGGGCGATCGTCGCCCGCGAGCGCGACCTCGCGCTCAGCAACTTCGACGACCTGAGCGACCTGGCGGCCTTCGTCCAGCTGCCCGAAAGCGACCGGATGCGGTGCAATGACGGCGGCTGCGACCCGGACGGGGCGTTCTGGATCGGCACTCTCGCCTACTCGTTCGAGGCCGGCGCCGGGAACCTGTACCAGCTGGACGCGGGTTCGCGCCGCCCCCACCGGGTGCTCGACGGATTGAGCATCAGCAACGGCATCGGCTGGAGCCCGGACGCCACCACGATGTACCTGAACGACTCCGGCACCGGCCTCACCTGGGCCTTCGACTACGACCCGATCGAGGGCGTCAGCGGACGCCGGGTCTTCGCCGAGGCTGCCGACGACGGCCTACCGGACGGGCTGTGCGTGGACGCCGAGGGCGGGGTCTGGACGGCGCGCTACGGCGGCGGCCAGGTCAACCGCTACTCGCCGTCCGGGACTCTGGAGGCGGTCATCGAGGTGCCCGGGGTATCGAAGGTGACCGCCTGCTGTTTCGGCGGACCGGAACTGGACACGCTCTACCTCACCACTTCCCGGGAGAACCTGGACGCCGGCGCTGAGCCGGCGGCAGGCTCGGTGTTCGCGGTCGAGCCCGGTGTGGTCGGGCTGCCTGTCCTGGGTTTCGCGGGCTGAGGGGTACCGGGCAGTCCTACGTAGCACCCGGGTTCCTAGTCTAGAAGAGGCGAATCGGCACACCCGGTAACATCTCACCCTGGACGCACGAATAGCAGAGGCTCTTGGTCCTCACGGCGAGAGGGAAGTCCGCTTCAATGACCTTGCGACAAGTGCTGGAGATCATCCAGCGAAGGTGGCTCCTGGTCGCGCTCACAACGCTTGTTGTGCTGGGAAGTGCGGCGGCCTACCTTCAGTTGACTCCGGAAGTCTACAAATCGAGTTCGGTGGTGCGATATTCACTCACTGCCACCCGCATGTTCGACGGAGGGAGTGGCTACGCCGACACCGACCTAGACCTCGATCCGGATTTCCTCACTTCACCGGCCCTGATCGAGATCGCGAGCCCACTCACCAAGGATGAGCCGTCTGCGCTGCAGGCCGCCATCGATACCACCCTGGTGGAAGGTGTTCGCAGCAACCGACTGGAAATCGTGGCCATAGCTTCCAGCGCCGAGCAGGCTCAACTGCGCGCTCAAGTTGTCGCTCGGGTCTACGTCGACCACCTCGCCGCGCAGGTCAAGGCGACCCAGGAACGACTTCAGACCGAGTTGACGGAGGCGAAAGCCGAGCGCACCGAGGCGGTTCGACAAGCCACCAAGAAGCCGAACGATCCGGTTGCCAGACAGCGCCTGGAAACGGCGCTGGGAAATGTGTCCATCATCGAGGACGGTCTGGTGTCCATTGCCAACAGCGGACCTCCGGCCTCAATCCTTCAGTCCGCACTGCCGGGTGATCGAACCGGCACGGACGCTCTGACGGTGCTCCTAATCGGCCTCGCCAGCGGGCTTCTCGCCGGCGCGGGAATCGCCCTCATCCGGGACCTCTTCGACGACCGTCTCCGTGGCGCGGTAGCGGCTGACGACGACCTCGGCATCCCGGTGCTGGCCGAGTTGACGCGAATCCCGCGACGGCACCGGTACGACCGCACCCTGCCCACGACCACTACTCGGTCAGCACCCTTCCATGAGGGCATTCGCGCGCTCCGAACGTCCCTGAACGTCCTCTACCCCGAGCCGCACAGCGCAATCGCCATCACCAGCGCTGAGCCGGGCGACGGCAAGAGCTTTATCACTGCGAACCTCGCGGTCTCGATGGCCCGTGGCGGACGATCGGTGATCGTGGTCGGCGCCGACCTGCGTCGCCCCACGCTCGACCATTACTTCGGGCTCGCGCCCACACGGGGCATCGCGGACGCAATCGTGGACGGCCTTGACGCGGCGAGTCTGGAGAAACTCCTGCAACCCACTGCCTACGAACGGCTGCGGGTGTTGTCGGCCGGGATCGCGCGGCGCGAGCCGGCTGATCTGCTGGCGGCCGACGCCTTCAAGCTGGTCGTACGGCAACTACGCCAGTTCGCGGACGTGGTGATCTTCGACACCCCGCCAGGGCTTGCACTCGCTGACGCGGCGGTGATCGGCGCTCAGGTCGATGGCACGGTCGTTGTGGCCGCGGCCAAGTCCACGACGCACCGCCGGCTGGCCGAGACCGTCCGGATCCTGGCCGGCAATGGCGTCGAGATCGCCGGTGCGGTGGTGAACCGTTCGCACAAGCGTGCCACCCGCGCCTACACCCACTACTACGGGACTACGCACCCCGAGGACGACTTCGACCAGGATCCCCTCGACGTGGCTCGCTTGGAAGCGCCGACTCCACCGACGTGGAAGCCTTCCCAGCAGCCCGAGTCCGCCGACGCGTCGCCGGCCACTCCGCCGGCCAGCCCGCGCTCGCCCGAACCGGACCAGAATCCCGACGCCGCCCAGGGGAGCCCTGCGCCCGGTCGCATTCCAGGGCGAGCTAAACCTGCGGCTCGGCCGGGAACCTAGCCGTTGTCGCGCGGAGCGCGAGCCCGGCTAAGGACGCGCTCCATGGCGACCACGCGATCGTCCCAGTCGGCAACGTCGAAGGGCCCGATCGATTCCGGCGGCCGCTGCAGGCGGTCAACCACGCCGGCCGGGAAGTCCCGCGCTTCGCAGATCGCCACCCCAGGCAGGCCCGCCAGCTGCCTGAAGCCGGCCACCGGCGTCGAGACGATCAGCCTCTGGGCGGCCTGATACTCGTACAACTTGATCGGGTCGAGGCTGTCGGTGAAGTCGTTGACCAGATGCGGCACGACGAGCACGTCGGCATGCTGTAGGTACGCCGGCAGGTCGCGATAGGGCCGCGAGCCGAGTAGGTGTACACCGGAGATGGCCGCCAGTCGGTCGGTGTTCTGGCTGCCGAGCGCGTTTGGGCCGACGAAGACCAGTTGCGCGCCGACACGGCTCAGTGCCTGGCCCAGTACCACGGCGAGGTCGACGTCGAGCCGGTCTTCGTGCAGGGTGCCGGCGTACAGGGCGATCTGACCTCGGGGCAGGTCTTCCGGGCGCGGCTGCGGATCGCGGTACCAGGCGAGGTTGACCGCGTTGGGCACGAGTTCGACCGGGCGCATGGCGCTCTTGGTTCGCTTCAGTTGCTCCGAGCACACCACGACCTCCCGGCAACCCTGCATCAGGATCGCCTCATTGGCCACGATGCGGTCGTGCTCCCGCTGGGGGCGGTCTGCGGCCACCCAGTCGTCGGTGATGTCATAGATCGCGGGCCAGTTGGTCGCGGCAACCAGTCCAGCCCATCCGGGGTCGTTCACCCAGAGCAGCGGCTTCCGCATCCCGATAGCCGCCGCAGCTTCGCGCACTCCCCGCTGCAGCAACAGGTCGGCCATTGGGCCGGCGGCCCGCGGGAGCCACTTGGTGAGTTCCAGCCGGTGCAGGCGTCCGTCCGTCCCTGGCACACCGAGCCGACCGCGTCCCAGCCCGGGCTTCTGCCCGATGTGCATCAGATGGAGCGGATCTCTGGCCGGCTCGACGAAGAGCACCCTTAGCGTGTGATCGTGACGAAGCAGCCCGTCGACGAGAAACTGGTTTCGCCGCCAGACATGGTCCCATGGCTCCAGCGAGCAGACCACAAGGTCGTTCACGTACCTTCCCCCTCCGGTCACCATGCCAGATCGTCCACCGTGGCTTCAGGCTTCGATGAATGGCGACGGCGTCCCGGTGACCACGGATACTTCGTCGGTCGCTTCGGGACGCGTCTATGATGACATGATCGGGTTGCGGCACGGCAGATCGGGGGTCTTGGAGTGCACCCACCCTCTCTGTCGCCCGCGCCGTTCGAAGCCGGCCCTGCTGCACTCAAACTGGTCTTCGTCTGCACCGCGAATCTGTGCCGCTCACCGATCGCCGAACTCCTCGCAGCGCGCGAGGGCAGGGAGCGCGGGTTCCCCGTGCTGGCATCCTCAATGGGCCTGATGCCGGGGGGACGGCCCTCGCCGGCTCTCGGCGTACGGGTTGCCGCCGAGTTCGGTCTAGACCTTTCCGGGCATCGCAGCCGGCAGCTGGGACTGGCTGAACTCCAATCTGCGGACCTGATCCTCACCATGACTCGCGAGCATGCACGTGAGGTGGTGCATCTGGACCCTGGGTTATGGCCACGCGTGTTCACGCTGAAGCAACACACCGAATACCTTCGCCGACATCCACCGAACGGTTCCACTGTTCAGGACTGGATGGCCACCGTTGGCCCGGTACGCCGGCGCAGCGAGTTGGTCGGTCGGTATCCCCGACACGATGTCATCGATCCGATGGGCCGTTCCGCCGGCGTCTGGCGCGAAGTAGTGATCGACCTCTCCGACCACCTGTCCCTGCTCTTTGATGCCCTCGTCGCGGCTCGCGCAGGAGCGAACGCCAATGCCCAGCTCGCCACCGGGGCTTAGCTTCCGTCGCCTCGCACCACCGGGGCTTGGCAGCCTTCGCTTCGTGAAGTGGGGACGGGTGCTGACCGGCGTGGCCCTCGTCCTATTGGTGGCGGGCGCCCTCGGGATCCTGAGCGCCGACTACGGCAGCCTCGCCATCTTCGTCGCCGTGATCATCCTGGCCCTCGGCCTCGCCTCGACTGATCTGGTGCTGCTGCCGGTACTGGCCTTTCCGGCCACTTTGGTGATGATCCGAACCGGGCCGCTGAGTGTCTCCGACCTGGTGCTGATCGTCGCCACTGTGCCTGCCCTGATGCTCTATCGCCGAACCGAGGCCAAGGGCCTGCAGCCTCTCCTCTGGGCCGGCGCCGTCTACCTCGCCTGCCTGGTTCCCACGCTGGTGCTGAACCGCTACCTGGGCAACTACATCGAGTGGGCTCACGAGCTCATCCTGGTGCTGGGCAGCCTCCTGGTCGGCTGGGTGACGGGACGCGCCGGCCGGGCCGGAGCGGCCCTGTTGGCTTTTCAGCTCGGTTGCGTCGGCATCGGAGTAGCTGCGACGCTGCAGGCCCTCTACCTACTGCGAACCACCGGAGTTTTCGGACCGGCCTATCTGGAGTTTCTCCACAAGAACTTCATCGGCAACACCCTCGCGTTCTCGTTCCTGATCGCCCTGGTCCGGCCCCGGTGGCTCAACTGGCCCACCTGGTTCCACCTCTTTGTGATGGTGGTCAGTGTCCTCGGGATCGCCGCCTCGAACTCCCGGCAGGCCGTCGTTTCCGTATTCGCCGGCGTCGCCTTTCTGGCCCTGCGCAGTTGGGGACGCGGCGCCACTCGACGCGGCCGGGTGCTGTTGCTACTCCTGATCCCGGCTGTGATTGCCACCGCAGGCACAGTGAGCGAGCAGTTGGAGTCGGGAGACGCGTTCAACTCCACGTCGCAGCGCTTGACCTGGTACGCCGAGAGTCTTCGGATCTGGCAGCAATCGCCGTTGTTCGGGGTTGGACTGAGATGGTGGAACACCGGTGACCATCCAGCTTTTCAGCCCCCCAACGCGTTTTTCGAGATGATCTCATCGGCCGGCGTGCTCGGCCTGTTCGGCTTCTTGGTGCTGTGCATCGCCGGACTGTGGGTGGTGCTGCTACTTCCCCGGCAGTACGCCGACCTCGCCGCGGTCGTCATGATCGCGCGCTTCGTCCAGGGCCAACTCGATCTCTACTGGGTGGCCGGGCAATCGGCGTTGCCATGGATGATGACCGGCTTGATGATCGGACTGCAGGCGCTGCATCAGGCGCAGGACCCGACCACACGTGGGTTCGCTTCGGAACTGCCGCCGCTTACGACCGCGCGGAGGGCGCGGTGAGGTAGAAGCGCAGCCGCCAGCGGGCGTATTCGCGTTCGCGTCCGGATTTGAGCACCCCTCGCACAGCAGCCCCGAAGATCGCCGCAGCGCGCACCAGCAACTCACCACCGCGGCCGTAATGCTTGCGGGCATAGGCGAGCTGGGAGCTGTGGAAGTAGCGCAGGCGCGTCGACTCGTCCGAACTGGTTCCGGCGCCGACGTGGCTGCCGGTCACGGACGGGACGTACTGGCTCCGCCAACCGCGGGTAACCGCTCGGCGCTGCCAATCGGTCTCTTCGGCATAGAGAAAGAAGCGCTCATCGAACTCCCCCACGTCGCGCAGTGCCGCCGCGTTCAGCAGCAGGATCGATCCGATCAGGAAGGTGTGACCACGGTCCCAGGCGCCGAGTCCGACTGCGGTGAGCCAGGCACCCAAGGGACTGGGAAATGGCCATTCCACCCGGTCCGGCTGATCCGAATCCGGAGCAGTCTGCCGCGGAGCGACGCAGGCTATGCCTGGCTCGGCGTGCAGCCGGCGCGCCAGCTCGACGACCCCGTCCCGGGAGACGGTGGCGTCCGGGTTGAGCAGCAGGACGTCCGCGTGGTCACGTCCGCATCGGATGAGGTATGCCAGAGCGTGATTAACCCCCGCGGCGAACCCAAGGTTCACACCCGGGTCGAGATACTCGGCGCCGTGCGCCTCGACCAGCCGACGAGTCGCTTCCGAAGAAGAATTGTCGACAACAGTAACGCTCAGCCCGGCCACTGCCTGCAGCGAGGGTGCCAGCTTCTCGGCTGGGCCGTAGGCGACGATTACCACCTCGGGGTGAGCAGGACGGGCGTCCTCAGCGCCATCTTCGGCAGCAGCGGTCCCGACGCCGCGGCCGGCGGCGGAGGTCGCGAGCACCTGGTCGATTAGGGCTCTATGCTCCAGCGCGACCGCCTGCCAGCTGTACTGACGGCAGTGGTCCAGCCCGGCGGCGCGAAGTTCACGCCAGCGCCGAGGTTCGGTCAGCTCCCTGAGCGCTGCGGCAATCTCGCCGGGTTGGTTGGGTTCGACCACGATACCCGCAGGGCCAATGACCTCTGGCAACGCACCGCTGCGGCTGGCGATCACCGGGGCCCCCGAGGCCATGGCCTCCACCACGACCCGGCCGAATTGCTCCAGCCACCCGGGGGTGGGCAGCGATGGCACCACTAGCACGTCCAGCTGGCGATAGAAGTCCGCGAGTCCGGAGTCGAGATGGCCGAGGAAGTCGACCCGTTTGGAGACCCCCAACTCGGATGCCAGCCGTTCCAACTCCGGCCGCTGCGGCCCACTCCCTGCGAGCAACAGCCTGGTGGATGGGACGCGTGCGATCGCCTTGAGCAGGACATCGACACCCTTGTGACTCTCCAGTCGGCCGGAGTACCCGACCAGTAGCGGCGAGCCCGGCTCCGTGCGGCTGTCCGGGGAGAATACCTCCAGATCGGTCCCGAGCCCGATCACCGCGGGTTGGGCGCGCATGCCTTTCGCCTGCAGGATCCGTCCGGCCTCTGCGTTGCATACGTACGCGCCCGCGGCTCGTCTCAGGGCATAGCGCTCCAGCCAGCGAATCGGAACCGGGTACCGCTTGGGAATGTTCTGCGCTGAATAGAGCAGCACCGGCGCCCGAACCCCGCGCAGCCGAAGCATCGCCAGGATCTCCGCAGTCTGGGTGGCGCACGGCTCTTCGTGAAGGTCGATCAGGTCCCACTCGCGATCAAGCAGCCGCCAGACGGCACGTGGGTCGTACACGAAGCCGTTCGGGTGCGAACCCAACGTGTCCACGCCGACCACGAAGTCGTCAGCACCCGCGTCCAGCGCGATCAGGGTGCCGCCCTCGTTCCACCGCCGCGCCGAAACCAAAGTGAGGTCCACGCCTGAGCGCACCAGTTCGCGTTCCCGCTCGCGCCAGGCAGCGACGACGCCGTGGTGGGCGAACCTGAGCACCCGCGGTCGCTGTCCTTCCAGC
The DNA here is from genome assembly GCA_035349055.1 of Propionicimonas sp. Lineage (GTDB taxonomy): Bacteria > Actinomycetota > Actinomycetes > Propionibacteriales > Propionibacteriaceae > Propionicimonas. The sequence continues at coordinate 14,600 of DAOPRQ010000042.1, read as the reverse complement.
TGCGTCACGCCCCACTCCCCCCGATGGCATCAGCGTGGGGAATACGTCCGCTCGCGGGCGACCGTCGTGGCTAGCGGCTCCCCCCAGATTGCGGCAGCATAGCTCGCGGAAGCGCGACCGCTCTTTCGGGATCTCGGCGGGTTCGCCAGAAGGGGTGCCATGACCGAGAGCAACGCCAGTAGCCGGCCACCCGAAACCCTGCCGCCGATCCTCCAAATCGCGCCCGAGATCGCGCCCGGCAGCGGCGTCGGCGGCGTGGCCTACCAGCTGGAACAGCAGTTCCTCGCTGCAGGCGTGGCGGTGAGCCGGTTCACCCTGGCCGAAGCCAGGGGTGCCTGGTTGCCTGAGCCCGGGCCGGGCCTACGCGGGCGGCTGGCGCTGCTCTTCCGCGTGGTCTGGTTCTCCACGATCGGCACCTGGTTGGCTCGGCGCGCGCTCGCAGCCGCGCCCACTTCGATCTCGATCTGTCACAACGACGTCCTCGCCGGCGACATCTACGTCAACCATGGCATCCTGCGGGCAGCGATGAAGGCCCGGGGCCACTACCTGCTGCGGATGCTGCGGAACCCGCTCCACCTGTTCACCGCGTTGCGGGACGCCCACCGTTTTCGCTCGCGCATCCACCGGGTGGTGGTGAGCCTCACCACGCGCGAGGCCGAGCTACTCTCCAACACCTACTCGAAGGTGTCGGCCGAGTCGGTGGTGATCGCCAACGGCGTAGACATCGATCGCTTCACCCCGCCCCCGGCCGAGTCCCGCCTCGCCGCCCGAGCCGAGGTGCTGCCGAACCCGAATCCTGCGGCCACCTGGCTGCTCTTCGTCGGCCACGAGTTCGACCGCAAGGGGCTGCCCCTAGCGATTGCGGCGCTATCCCAGCTCAGCGAACCGGTCGGGTTGCTCGTCGTGGGTGGCACCCCGGAAATGGTGGTTGCGGCACGCGAGCAAGCCGTCAGGGCGGGGGTGTCCGAGCAGGTCCATCTGCTCGGACGCCTCGCTGACCCGATGCCCGCCTTCCGTGCCGCGGACTGCCTAGTGCTGCCGAGCGCCTACGAAGCCAATGCCCTGGTCGTGCTGGAGGCGCTGGCTGCCGGCTTGCCCGCGATCGTGACGCCGGTCGGATACGCCCCAGACCTGATTCGCGATGGTGTTAACGGATTCCTGGTCGAGCGGACGGCGGCCGGGGTGCGTCAGGGCATCGAGAACTACCTGCGCTCTGATCGACGAAGACTGGCCGAAGGCGCTCGCACCAGCGGCGAAGCGCACGCCTGGCCACTGATCGCGGCCAGGTACCTGGAGCTGATCACCCGCCTCGCGCCGGATACTCGGGCACCTGGATCGACGGACGGGAAGAGGACGACCACGTGAGGGTGATCCACGCGGTCCGCTCAGATGGCTTCGCGGGTGTGGAGCGACACGTCTGCGTCCTAGCCGCAGCTCAGGTCGCGCGCGGTCACGACGTGACTGTGATCGGCGGCGACGAGCGTCGGATGGCTGCCGCGATCGGCTCCGCCGACGTCACGGTCTTGCCGGGGAACACTGTCGCATCGGTGGCGCTGGCGCTCAGCCGTACCTCGCCCGGGGCCGACCTGATCCATGCTCACATGACCGCAGCCGAGTTGGCCGCGGCAGTCGCGGCATTGCGCCCTGGGCCGAACCTACCGCTCATCAGCACGAGGCATTTCGCGGCCCGGCGCGGACGGACGCGGCTCGGTCGACTCGCGGGCCGTTTCATCGAGTCCCGGCTTGCCGCGCAGATCGCGATCAGCCAATACGTCGCCGACCATATCGAGGGGGGCAGTGAGGTGGTCTACCCGGGTGTGATGGACAATCCCGGATCTGAACGCCCGCGGAGTTGGACGGTGCTGGTGGTGCAGCGACTGGAGCCCGAAAAGCGCACCGACGTCGCCCTGTCAGCGTTCGCCGCCTCCAAACTCGCGGACGCGGGCTGGCGGCTGCAGGTGGTCGGGGACGGTTCGCAGCGGGAGGCCCTGCAGGAGCAGGCTGCCCGGTCCGGGATCGCGCCGGCCGTGGACTTCCTGGGTTCTCGCGACGACGTCGCCGCCCAGATGACCGCAGCCGGGTTGCTCATCGCTCCTTGCCCGATCGAGGGGTTGGGACTGGTCGTACTCGAAGCCATGGCCGCCGCGTTACCGGTGGTGGCGACGGCCGCCGGCGGCCACCTGGAGACCCTGCCACCCGAGGCCCACGACCTCTGCTTCGAACCTGACGATGTGGGCGCGGCGGCCACGTCCCTTCGCCTGCTCGCCGGCGACGCCGGCTTGCGGGCTCACCTGGGGAGGCTCGGCCACGAACGCCAGCGGGAGAAGTTCACGCCTCAGGTTCAAGCCGAGGCTACCGACCGGGTCTATCGCTCGGTCCTGGTCGGGTCACCTGCCGACTGAGGCCCGCGGCCAAGCGATCGCAGCCAGGCGTCCTCGATCGTGCTCACCGTCTGCTCGATCGAGAATCGCTGCGCCACCATCACCAGCGCGCGCTCGGCCCGCCGCCTCGCCGCGTCGGGGTCCTGCAGGCTGTGCCGAAGGGCACCCGCCAAAGCGCCGACGTCGGCCGGACGGACGAGAATGCCGAAGGGTGTGACTGCGAACCCCCGACCGCCTAGATCGGCGACGCCTTCGGGGTCAAGGATCTCTGGTACGCCACCGGCCGCTGTGGCGATCACCGGAACTCCGGCAGCCATCCCCTCCACCACCACCTGACCGAAGGGCTCCGGCACCCCGGAGGCATGGACCAGCAGTGACAATTCCGCCAGTCGCGCTGAGGGGTGCTCCAGCCAACCCGTGAACTCAATCCGGTCGCTGACCGCGAGCGTCCGCGCGAGCCGGCGGACCGATGCCTCGTAGTCGGACTCTCCGAAGAGTGCGGTTCCAATCACCTGGAAGCGAGCTTCAGGGAAAACGGACGCAACCGCGTCCGCCGCCAGAATGAACTCCCGCTGTCCCTTGGTAGGGCTGATCCGTCCGAGCATGCCCACCAGCGGCGTCGCCCCGGAGCGTCCTGCCGCGGCGGTGACAGTCGCGGCGACTCCGGGGTAGGCGACGACCGCGCGGTCGCGCGCCCGGGGCGGGAGAGTGGCCAGGGTTGCTCGGGAATTGGCGACGATCGATCTCGGCCCCAGCCGAGCCAGGCATCGCATCAGCGGAGAAAGTCCGCCCGGGAGGTAGTCCGGTGCGAGCCGGTCGTGCACGTGCCAGACCCACGGCAGCCTGGCCAGGGGCGCCGCGATGGCCACAGTGATGGCCGCCTTCAGCGAGTTGGCCACGACTAGGTCGGCGCGCGCGCGCCGCAGCGCAGCGACCAGGCTGGGCAGGAAGCGCACCACGCCGGTGATTCCGGTGACCAAGCCTCGCGGGGTCAGTAGGCCTTTCCTGGAGATGCTGTTCGCCGACGCACCGAGTGGCACCAACTGCACCGAAACACCGATCTCGGCGTAGCGGCCCACCATTGGACCGTCAGCAAAACTGATTACTCGGATATCGACCGAGTCCGGGTGAAGCCGCTCCGCGACCCGCAGCGCCGCGAGTTCTCCGCCGCCGTCCTGGGACGTGTGGTCAACCAGCACGACCCGAAGATTCGTCATCCGGCTCCTTTCGGGCGCGCCCGCATTCGCTAATGATCCCACGCTTCAGCAGCCACTGAGGCGGGATTCCCGGACCCATTCGTTGGGTCGGGCCCTGCAAGAGCGCTCCAGAACGGCCTATACTGCGGCTAGTTGGACCGGAGCGTCGGGAGCTCCGCTTCAGCAGTCCGGTCTCGGGGGGGGATCGGTCTTGGTCTGTACGGGGGAAGCATGACCAGTCTCGATTATCAGCAGCCGGGCGCGTTCTCGCGCCGTCCGCCAGCAGTTGGCGACCGCCCCAGCCGGTTCTCATCATGAAGTCCGGACGTCTCGGCCTCACCGTCAAGCTCGGTGCGGTCGCCCTTGTCGCCGTCGCGTCCGGCGTGGCAGTGGCGTTTTCGGGTATCGGAGTTCCATCCTTCACGCCTACTCCTGAGCCCGCCGAGTCGCGGGATCCTGCCGTCATCATCGCCAGCGAGGCGGACGATGCGCGCCAGATCGGTGGCGTCTCCGGCCAGGACGTAATTCCGAACTTCCTCACCGCCCGCCGAGGCCCGGAGTCCACATCCGCGTTGGCAGACTCGCTGTGGTGGTCCTGGACGGCGCCCAGTGACCGAAAGATGCGGTTCTCCACTGTGGGCAGCGAGATCGACACCGCGATCACTGTCCGGGTGGGCGGCTCCAGCGGCACCGTCGTAGTGGCGGCCGATCGGGCTGGCGACCTCGATACGGCCGAAGCCGTGCTGGATGTTGTGGCCGCGCAGACCTACTCCATCGAGGTCAGCTCGGAGGAACCAGAACCTATGCCGGGTCTGGTCGTCCTTTCCTGGCAGCCTGTCGCGTCCCTCGGAGCGAGTGTGCAGGCGAGTTCGGCGGCACCCACCGCGACCGCTTCAGGGTCTGCGACCGCGGGCGGGACGGCTTCGACCACGACCGACTCGACCGGCACCGAATCCGCCGCAGCAGCAACGAGCGACTACGCCGCCGCCGAGATCCCTCTGGTCGGGACGACCGGCGAGAAGCCGCAGTCCAAGTTGTGGCGAGCGCATGGCTCCTGGTGGGCAGTGCTCGCTTCCGCGGCCCCGTCCGATGCCGGCACCTGGGTTTGGCGCCGTGACGCGGGCATGTGGTCTGCCGTCCTCCGCATCTCGGATCGCACCGATGTTCGCGCCGACGTGCTCGATACGGGCTCGGTCGTCCACGTTCTGCTCCACGGCCCGACGACCACTCTCGTGTCTTTGGAGTACGACGGCGCTGCAAACACCTACGCGTGGTGGGCGGATCGCCCGACTCCAGCCGCGGTCTCCCTGCCGGGCAGCGAGACCGCGACCATCGACGTCGACAGCACCGGTCGGTTGTGGCTGGCTACCGAGACTTCGTCCGCCATTCAGGTACGTTGGGCCAACGCTCCGTACAGCACCTTCTCCGCCGCCATCACCGTAGCCTCAGGGATTGACGGCGACGACATCTCGGTTGTGACCAAGCTCCCGGGCAAGATCGGCGTGATGTGGTCAAACCAGACCACGAAGCGGTTCGGATTCCGCACGCACACCGACTCCGCCGCCCCAGGCACCTGGTCGACAGCCGAGCAAGTACCGGCCACCGTGCTCAACCTGGGCGGCGGCGTGGCCGACGACCACCTCAACGTCGCCGTGACCACTGCCGGCAAGCTCTACGCGGCCGTCAAGACCTCGTACAACACCTCCAACAAGACGGTGATCGCGCTTCTTGTACGCAGCCCGGACGGCACCTGGGATCCGCTTCGCGAGGTCGACACCAAGGGCACTCGACCGATCGTTCTTGTCGATGAGGACACCAACTCGCTGCGGGTGCTCTACACCGCGAGCGAACAACTCGACGACATCCTGTCCAAGACGACCCGACTCGATTCCGTCGACTTTTCGGCCGATCCCGAGGTCGTGCTCCCGGGCGCCTACAACAACGTCACGAGTGCCAAGGCCAACGTCGACGGCGAGGCAATGATCCTCGCCGGTGGCGCCACACTGACCGGTACCGTGCGCCTGCCCTGGCTCGATGCCCAGGCTCCCAACGTGCTGAATTCCGTTGCTACGACCAGTGTCGACACACCGCTCTCGGCCAACTTCAATCTCGGGGCCAACTCCCCCGCGGTGGACCAGGTCGAGGTTATGGAATCACCGGTTTCGGGGATCCTGACGCTCACCGGCACCACCGGCTTCACCTACCAGCCGGCATCAGGCTTCACCGGCGTCGACTCCTTCACCTTCCGCGCACGCAGTGGATCAGTCTGGTCGGGAACGGCCACGGTTCGGATCTCGGTGACAACGGCACCTTCGCTGCTGGGGGTATGGAACCTGGACGAGACCGCAGGCGTCTCGGCGTCCGACGCGTCGGGCTGGCAGCATGACGGGCAGGTGTCCGGTGCCGCAACCTGGGCCACGGGTGTGACTGCCGGAGCCTTGCGCCTGGACGGGTCGTCGGGCAGGGTGACGATCCCGCATGCCTCGGAACTCAACGCTACGAACACCTTCACGGTTGCCACCTGGGTTCGACCCGAGAAGGTCGCCACCCAATATCTGCTCAAGAAGGCGGACGGCTCGATGACCGATGGTTACGAGCTCTCGCTGTCCAGCAGCGGCAAGCCCTTCTTCAGGGTGAATCAGGCGAGTTCCGCCGACAGCTATCGAGTGAACGCGCCAGCCGTCGTTCCGGCCGATGGCACGACGTGGACGCATCTCGCCGGCACCTTCGATGGCACCCGGCTGCGCCTATACGTGAATGGTGTCGAGGTGGCTTCAGTTGCCGGGCCGAGCGCGATCGGCCAAAACAACCTCGCCCTCACCTTCGGCGGCCAGCCGAGCGGCGGAGGCGCATTGCAGGGCAGCCTCGACCAGATCCGGCTCTATTCCCGCACCCTAGCTGCCGCGGAAATCGCGGAGCTGGCCGGCGCGGGGACGCCGACCCCGACGCCAACACCCACGCCAACGCCAACCCCCACACCCACCCCTACGCCTACGCCCACGCCGACTTCTACACCCACGCCAACGACTCCGGCCGAGACCGGCTCGGTCGGCAACTGGGCCTTCGACGAAACCAGCGGCACCACCGCCCTCGACAGCTCAGGCCTGGCCAACAACGGAACCCTGGCCACCGGAACCACCCGCACCACCGGACGCAACGACGGCGGCGCCCTCAACTTCAACGGAACCACCGGCCAAGTCACCATCCCCAACCACACCAGCCTCAACCTGACCACCAACCTCAGCGTCAGCGCCTGGGTCAAACCCACCAAGACCGCAACCCAATACATCATCAAGAAGGCCCAAGCCTCCACCACCAACGGCTACGAACTCTCCCTGGCCAGCACCGGGAAACCCTTCCTCCGCATCAACCGGGCCACCTCAGCCGACACCTACCGCGTCAACGCGCCAAACACCATCCCCGCCGACGGCACCACCTGGACCCACCTCGCCGGCACCTTCGACGGCAACCAACTGCGCCTATACGTAAACGGCACACTCGTAGCCACCACCAACGCCAACACCACCATCGCCACCAACACCCTGCCACTCATCATCGGCGCCGAACCAGACAACGGCGCCCCCTTCGCCGGCACCATCGACGACGCACGCCTCTACAACCGCACCCTCACCGCCACCGACATCACCAACCTCTACACCACCGGCACCACCGCCACGGCTTCCCCAACGACTACGCCGTCACCTACGCCTACGCCGACACCCACCCCGACGCCAACCCCCACACCCACCCCTACGCCTACGCCGACACCCACCCCGACGCCCACGCCCACGCCAACCCCTACACCCACGCCAACGACTCCGGCCGAGACCGGCTCGGTCGGCAACTGGGCCTTCGACGAAACCAGCGGCACCACCGCCCTCGACAGCTCAGGCCTGGCCAACAACGGAACCCTGGCCACCGGAACCACCCGCACCACCGGACGCAACGACGGCGGCGCCCTCAACTTCAACGGAACCACCGGCCAAGTCACCATCCCCAACCACACCAGCCTCAACCTGACCACCAACCTCAGCGTCAGCGCCTGGGTCAAACCCACCAAGACCGCAACCCAATACATCATCAAGAAGGCCCAAGCCTCCACCACCAACGGCTACGAACTCTCCCTGGCCAGCACCGGGAAACCCTTCCTCCGCATCAACCGGGCCACCTCAGCCGACACCTACCGCGTCAACGCGCCAAACACCATCCCCGCCGACGGCACCACCTGGACCCACCTCGCCGGCACCTTCGACGGCAACCAACTGCGCCTATACGTAAACGGCACACTCGTAGCCACCACCAACGCCAACACCACCATCGCCACCAACACCCTGCCACTCATCATCGGCGCCGAACCAGACAACGGCGCCCCCTTCGCCGGCACCATCGACGACGCACGCCTCTACAACCGCACCCTCACCGCCACCGACATCACCAACCTCTACACCACCGGCACCACCGCCACCTCGGCGGCGAAGTCGGCGAGCGTGGCGTCCTCCGAACCATCGGGAGCGGCTCCAGCGAGCGCGACTCCTGCCGCGGCATCCTCGTCTGCCGAGACCGCTTGGGCCCCGGCCTCGTCGGCTTCGGCCCAGACTTCGTCGGCCCCGGCAGCCCCGACGACACAGTCGCCTACACCGACAGCCACACCGAGCCCGACGCCAAAGGCCAGCCAGAGCGCTGAAGAAAGCTCTGCGCCGCCTACGGTCAGTGCTTCGGCGTCCGAGACATCAGACCCGGCCACGGTCAGTCCCACAGTGACCGGCGCCTCCGGCCCCTAGAGCCCGGCCTGGTCCCGGACGAAGTCTTGCCAGGCGGCCCGAGCGCCGGCGCGTAGGCGGTCCGCGCTCGACTTCGCGACCCGCAACACTCGGCGAGGTGAGGAGCCGGGCGCCACGGTGGCACTCCGCAACGCGCTGATCGCCCGGTGCCAACCGGTGGCTGCAGCACCCCCCTCCAAGAGGACGGACAGCGGCACGCCTGTCGCCGGAAGCCACCGTGACTCGTATGAAAGGTCGCCCACAGGGCGATCGCCGGCGAAACCGGGCCACGGTTCGCCGAAGTTTGCGCTCGCAGCGAAGGCCGGGCGATCGCCGTCGTAAGGGTAGAGAAACTCCAGGTCGACCAGTTTCAGGCCGAGTTCGGGATCGAGGAGGAAGTTCGCCGGCTTCGCGTCCACTACGTCATAGCCCGCCTCGTAGAGTTGCCGGAGCACAGCAACCATCTGACGCAGGACGGACATCGGCAATCGGTGGCCGGCGCTGTGACTCAGAGTGTCCCGATAGAGCGGAAGCTCAAACCAGTTCGGCCCCGTCGCCAGTAATTCGGGTAACGCGGGAACGCTTCCGGCGAGCTTGCGTAGAGCGTCAACTTCGCGGTCTCGGAACCGCAAGAACGCCGGCACGAAGGTTTTACGCACCCGGTGTTCACCGCCGGCGACCACCACGTCAACGCGGGAGCGTCGACCAAGCGAGAGGTTCCGCAGCATTCCGGACGGGGCGGTGAGAGCCCCGGCTCTGCCTACCGCCTCGGATTCCAGGTCCGCTGCGAGGCTGGGGACCACTGTCCTCAGGTACTCGCGAGCCTCGGTCGAATTATCGGCCGAATGAACGGGGTTGAACCACTGCGGTGCTTCGACCAGGTCCTCCACGAGGCCTCGCAGCGCGAGCTTCACCTCATAGGTCTCCGCGTTGGTCAAGTGTGGGTAGCGGCCGGCCATCCAGTGATAGGGCTGACTGGGAGCATGGTGGACGGCCACCACCAGCATGGACGGTGCGCCGCCGCTCGTCGGGAACGGCCCAGTGCCCCAGTTGCCTCCCCGAAGAGTCTGCTCAGCCGTGTTCCTTGCCGCAGCGGGCAGCGCTTCATCGTGAAACACGTCGAAGCCGAAGCGATCGAACACCCCGAGGATGCGGTTCCGTCCGAGCACTTCCACGGCCCGCTCGCGCACCAGAAAGACGGCAAGCTCGGCACCCCCGGGAAGGACGGCCCCAGGCTGGTCGCCGTCGGCGATCAGCCTGCCTGCCCAAGGGTTCTCAGCGCTGAGCCGCCGGATCGTGTCCGTGGGCGGACGCCAGCCCACCGAACTCAGGTACTTGTCCAGCCCCTCGTAGCTGATCGGAAGGTCGACGCCGCGTTCCTTGGCTAGGCCGGCGAGGATCGCCGGGTAGTCGTGCTCGGGCCCGGCAACCCCCGGCCCCAGGACCTCAGACCGAAGACCGGCCCGCTCCCCCTTGTGATAGACCGCGTGGTACGCGAGGGAATGAAGATGGTCCATCGCCTCGGGCACCAGGAACCCGCTGCGGTGTTGCACCGCCCGCTCAAGCAGGCTCCGCGCCAACCCCGGCGGGTAGTAGGCCGAATCCTGGTAGTCGCTGGCCGGCAGACCGGAGACGCTGTAGAGGTCGATGGGCTGGGTTCCTGGTTCTGACTCGACCAAGCCTCGGAGCGTCTCGGCGTCCGCATCGGCGACCAGCAGGTCGAGATCTTCGCCCGGTTCGATATGCGGTAGGCCCTCGAACCACCTAAGCAGCGCGTAACGCAGCCCCGCCGCGTTCAGACGCTCGGCCAGGCCGGCGGGTCCCCACGCCGGCGAGAAGTAGGTTCGCGCCCGGGGCGGGTCGCACCCCGGCCGCTCGAAGAGCTCGAAGTCGCTGCCCCCAAGGCTGAATCGGCCCAACCGGCGCGCTGCGCCACGAAGCCGGGCTGCGGCCACCGCCAGACGGCCAACCGCTCCGCCGGCGCCTGAGACGCGTTCAATCGCGATGAAACGGAGGTCCCGCAGGTCGGATACCGCCCAGAACAGTGCGGCGTGCTCTCGGCGGATCAGGAGAAGCTCTGCCGAGCAGGCCGCCGCCACTCGCGTGCTGGTGAATTCGACGAATCTGGCAGCGAGGTCACCGGCTTCAGCCCTGCAGCCGGCGAGAGCATTCGCGTCACAGAACCCCAGATAGGCGGGGTGACCGAGGGCGCTCAACTCGACTGCCGCGCGCGGGCTCCTCACGCCAAGATCGATCACCCTGATCCTGCCCGCGCCACAGTCTGCGCCCAACAGCGCGCCAAGTCGACTGTCGCCGGCCACCGTCCCCCGTCCGCCGCCGCGATCAAACCCGCCCGTCACCGCCAGCGAAGAGCTCGAAGATGGACGTCGCCAGCTAGGCTAGCCGCAGCCCCGGTGGGAGTACAGCTCCGATCGGGGCGGGCGACCGGATCTGTTGCGGGGAGGGGGCCGGATGGAGATCAGTGAGTCACGCGACGTTGCCGAAGTACCGTCGATGCAGGCGCCCCGGGTCACGGTGATCATTCCGGTGTACAACGACCTTGCCCGGTTACGCACCTGCCTCGACCTGCTCGCCACCCAGACTTACCCCCGAGAGTTGCTGGACGTGATCGTGGCGGACAATGCCTCCAGTATCGACCTGTCGTCGGCGTTGCCTCCTGCGGACGAACGGTTCCGGATGATCCAGGAAGCCAAACGTGGCTCCTATGCGGCCCGCAACGCCGCCCTGGGACTCGCGAGCGGCGATGTCGTGGCCTTCACCGATGCCGACTGCCTACCCCATTTGGACTGGATCGAGGTCGCCGTGGCCGCGCTGGTCGCGCCGGACGCACCGGACGCCGTCGGTGGCGCGATTAGGCTCGTGTTCCGCGATGGACCTGACCCGGTCACCGGGCCCGAGCTATACGAGTCTGTCCATGGCTTTGACCAGCGACACTTCGTGGAGGGTCTCGGCTTCGCCGCAACGGCCAATCTCGTCACCCGCCGGGAGATGATCGAACTGGTCGGTCCCTTCAATGCCGACCTCCAATCGGGCGGGGACGACGACTGGGGCCACCGGCTCCGGGACGCGGGTGGGCGGTTGGAGTATCTGGCGACCGCGGTGGTGGACCACCCCTCGAGGCCCACCTGGTCGGACCTGACCATCAAGGCGATCCGAATCGCCGATGGCATGGCCGCACTGAGCCGTGAGCAATCGTTCGGGGCTGATTTGGCGGAACTCGCCCGTGAGCTACGGTCCGGCCTGGGGTCGTGGCTCACCATCTGGGGGAAGGACTGGCCCACCACCCCCGGGGCCAAGGCTCGCTACGTGGCCGCGCTCAGCTGGGTGGCGGTCCTGCGGTTGGTCGTGCGCATCCGTTACCGGATCCGTGAGCGGCTCCATCGGAAGTCGTCGGGGTGAAGCTGGACCACGTCGTCCAACTTCGCCTGCCGCCAGCCCCAGCGGTAACCGACCCGCCAGGTGAGGTCGGCAAGCTGTTCGGGTTGCCCCAAACGTCGGACCACCCGCATCAGGCGCCCCAGCCGATCCCGGATTAGTCCGCCGCTGTTGCCGCCCGGGTTTGCGACACCGGTCGGGGTGACCTCAGGGGCCGGGACGGCAGGATGCAGCCGTGCCACGATCCGCGCATACCGATGCTCCAACCGCCGGGCACCGGCTCCGTAAGCACGGGCCTGACGAAGCACGGCTCTAAGCCCGGCGCGACGACGTACGTGCAGAACCAGGCTGGACTCGAACACCAGCTGGTGACCTGCCAATTGCACCCTCAGGCAGAGATCGTCATCCTCAGCGACCATCGCCGATTCATCGAAACCACCGGCCTCGTTGAAGACGCTCCTTCGAATTCCGAGATTGCCGGACCCGCCGGTCACGAACTCGGGGAGGTAGGGCTTAACCGAGAGCGCCTCCCGCTGCGGAGACCAGCTCACCACGAATCGGTTCCGCCCAGCCAGTCGCCTCGTATCGAAGGAACCCGCCACGAACTCGTGCTCCACCAGCGCGGCGTGCATCGTCTCGACCCAGCCGTCGGCAATCAAGTCGTCGGCGTCGCAGAAGGCGATCCGGGCGGCTCGCGCGTACGTCACCCCGACGTTACGCGCCGCAGCGGGGCCGCGCCGCTGCGATGCGTCCACTAGCCGCAACCACGGAAAGTCGGCCTGCAACTCGGCGACCACTTCGGTCGTCCGATCGGTGGATCCGTTGTCCGCGACGATCACCTCCCAGGGCCACTGCGGCGTTTGGGCGGCCAACTCCCGGAGTTGTTCCCCCAAGGTGCCGCCAGCGTTGAAAGCGGCGATCACTACGCTGAGTTCGGGGATGGACTCGGTGTCGGTCACATCCGGCTGCGTTCTCTCGCCCAGCTCTTCACAGCGGGGAACCTGTCCATGAGATCCCCGACGGTGAGTGCAGAGTAGCCGGCCGCGGTTGCCCGAAGAAGCAGATCCTCCAGCACGGCAGCTCGGTCGAAGGTCGGCAGTTCACTCGGGTCCAGCGCGGTCTCCGGGTCGGCCCTGGTGTCGTGCAACAACAGGAAGGCGCCCGGGAACACCGTCGCCCACGCGCGCTTAATGATGACATCCTCGTCAGCCTGCACCCAGTCCTTGGCATCGCCGGACCAGACCACTAGTTCGAGCCCCGCCCGGTGGATGGCCCGTGCCTGCCTCAGCGTGTGGGCGCCGTAAGGCGGGCGGTAGTGACGTACTGAGGTGCCGACAATGGACTCCACGACCGCACGTGCTTCGAGGACCGCTGCGACCGCCGCCGAAGTGCTTCGAGTGAGGAGCGAAGCATGATCCAGTCCGTGGAGTGCGACTTCGTGTCCTTCGGCCACCATTCTGCGCAGTATCTCGGGGTGCTTCGCTGCCGGTCCGGCGAGCACGAAGAAGGTCGCATGCGCGCAGTGCCGGGCAAGGACATCGAGAATGGCCGACGTCTGCTCCGGGTCGGGGCCATCGTCGTAGCTCAGTCCAAAAACGCTCTCGGTCGTACTCACGCAGAAGGTTGCCAGACTGCGGCCCACGACAGCCGCCAACCGGCCGCGTCCCCGCGCCGCAGCTTCCAGGCCGACCGGTCGGTCGGGTCGCGCTTCAATGTCGCCTCGCCTTACCAGCAGGACGGCCTGGCCTCGACTAGCCACGGCGCATCCACCCGGAGACTGCCGCAGCCACCTTCAGGTACTTGTCCCGGACGAGGATCATGCCCGGTCGTAGCCGGAGGAACTGGGAGTTGATCAGGCCCCTTGGCGCCAACACCAAACCGACGATCAGGCGGCGGTCGGGGTAGAGCGCAGAGGGCTGTACGTAGCGCGGGTGGATACACGGATCCAAGAGCTCGGCGCTGCCGCGATCCATGAATTCCTCCTGTTCTCGGACGCGTCCGATCACGCCTGGGGTGAAGGCGGACCAGCGCTCTTCGTACGCGTCCATCATGCCGAAGACCGTATTGCCGACGAGCAACTGGACTGCTGAATAGACCGTCTCACCACCGGCCTGCAACGCCAGAATGCGCAGCATCCCACGCTCGGCGAAGCCGGCCGACACCTCGTTGAACCAGGCAGCCGCCCCGGGCTTGCGGCGCAGGGCGCTGCCGCGAGCACCCTTCCAGCCGGACGCTTCGAGGTCGAGGAAGAGATCGACCGCCGCCTGGTCGCAGCCGAGGTCGACCAGTTCGAGCGGACCGCCCAAGCTGCGCTCCAGACCACGTTCCTTCCGGGCGAGTAGTTTGCGTCGGCGAACGCTCAGGCTGCCACGCGGCGACTTCCCCGCGGATCGCACCAGGCACGCGCGCTCGAAGCGGTAGCGCTCGAGGCACCGCACCCGTTTGCGGTCGCATTCGGCGCGGATCAGCTCGGTCAGTCTTCCGACCGGCAACAGCGTGAGTTCGACCAGCCCGGGGAGACCGGACGCAGGTGAGGCCAGATGCTCCATCAGCCTTTCGATGGCCGGCTCGGCACGCGCCCGGTCGACCAGGGGCGCGCACAGCGGTGCCCGCCGAGAGAGGAAGGGTCCGGCGGTGGTGGCCAGGCGCAATGGAAGCTTCCACGCGGGCGGCATCACCGACAATGGCAGGGCGGCTATCCAATCCTCCCCGTCCATGACAACCACCAGCTTGATCCCGGCACCCTGGCCGTCCCACCGCAATGCCGGAAGCAGGTATCCAGGGTCGACGAACGGGTTCGGCTCTAGGAGCTTGCTGAACAATCCGTCGGTGTGCCGTCCGGTCTGATTGCCGGTCGGCCTGGAATT
>DAOPRQ010000041.1:19789-22623 GCA_035349055.1 Propionicimonas sp. | reverse complement strand
GATGGTGAGCGGGTGAACCCGCCGTCGTTGACTGGAGGCTCAAGTGACAACCTAGGTGGAGAAGACGATCGAGGTGGACGCGCCCTTGCGCACCGTCTACGACCAGTGGACGCAGTTCGAGGCGTTTCCGCGCTTCATGTCCGGCGTCAAGAAGGTGATCCAGTTGAGCGACGACCGGCTGGAGTGGGTAGCGGACCTTGCTGGCGTGCGACGCCAGTGGATTGCCAAGATCCTTGAGCAGGTGCCCGACCGTAAGGTGGCCTGGACTGCGGTCGAGGGTGCCACCAATGCGGGCGCCGCCGAGTTCAGCGAGATCAGCCCCACGCGGACTCAGGTGCACCTGTGCTTGGAGTACGCGCCGGAGCTGCCCAGGCGCGCAATAGTCGACCCGCCGGACGAGGGCCTGATCGGGACCATCCCGGTGGGGATGCCGACCGAGCCCGGAGACCGCGGCCTCCTGTCGACAGACGCTGCGGCCGGCTTCGGCGATCCCGAGTCTGAGCGCGAGCCCGGGGTGATCGAGACTCGCGAGCCCGATCGGTGAGAGGCTCTGTTTCGGTTGGTCGGCGCGACTCCGACGGCGGGCCAAACTGATTCCTCCCGAGCGACTTACGCAGACACGCCGACAGCCACCGCTGATCGGACGCGATTCGTTCCGCGCGGATTTGGCTTGGTGGGCACCGATTCCCCTTGGGTCATCATCAGCGGCCAGCTTGAGGCAGCATGGTGGCCATGCTCGATCCCGAGGCCGCTGACTACCCCTCCGACGCCGCGTCCGGAGTGACCCTCGTCGAACTGCAGGAGCCCCTGATCGAGTGTCGCGCCTGCCCGCGGCTGGTCGCCTGGCGGGAAGCTGTCGCCGCGGAGAAGCGCGCGGCCTTCCGCGACCAGGAGTACTGGGGGCGTCCTGTCCCCAGTTTCGGTGATCCGGACGCCCGAATCGTGATCGTCGGCCTCGCTCCGGCCGCCCACGGCGCCAACCGCACCGGACGCATGTTCACCGGTGACCGGTCCGGTGACTTCCTCTACGCCGGGCTCTGGCGAGCCAAGCTGGCCAGCCAGCCAACGTCCGAGCACAGCGGCGATGGGCTGACGCTCAGCGGAGTCCGAATCACCGCGCCGGTCAAGTGCGCCCCGCCGGCCAACAAGCCCACGCCGGAGGAGCGGCGCCGCTGCGCGCCGTGGCTGGCCCGCGAACTCGCGCTGCTGGGTGAGTCCGTTCAAGTCCTGATCGCATTGGGCGGCTTCGGCTGGCAGGCACTGCTCGAAACGCTCGCCGAGTTGGGCTGGCTGGTGCCCATGCCGCGACCGGTGTTCGGGCACGGTGCCGAAGTCGTCCTGCACGCACCGGACGGACGCGCAGTCACCCTGCTCGGCTGCTTCCACGTTTCGCAGCAGAACACCTTCACTGGACGGCTCACTCCCGACATGCTCGACGCCGTTCTGGCGCGCGCGGCGGAGTTGGCGTAGTGCCGCCCCGATCGCCGCTGCCCCAGCGGGACGGGCTGGACGCGGCCTGGCTGCGCACACCGGACAACGACCCGGACACCGTCCCGCGATGGACCACCATGCGCGACTTCCTGCTCGACCGGCTGCCTGAGATCGCGCCGGTCGAGGAGATGCTCGTGGCGCGCGAGTTCGTCGACCACGCCGGACGTGCTTGGGTCGGCGATGATCCTTACCGGCCCAATTCCTTCGTCTGGTTCCACCGGTACCTGCTTCCGGAGCCCGTCGTCCCGTTCCCGATAGAAATCCTGTACCGCGACGAGCGCATTCTGGTGGTCGACAAGCCGCACTTCCTGGCCACCACGCCGCGTGGCACGCACGTCCGGGAGTCCGTGCTGGTCAGGTTGCGCGCCAGCCTCGGCCTGCCCGACCTGGCGCCCGCCCATCGGCTCGACCGGCTCACCGCAGGGGTGCTCGTCCTCACCACTGACCGCTGCCATCGCGCCGCCTACGCCGGCCTCTTCCAATCCGGTGCTGTGCGCAAGACCTACGAGGCGCTAGCGCCAGCCGACCCCGACCGAACCTTCCCGCAGCGGATCGGCAATCGCATCGAGAAGCGCCGGGGGAGCCTGCAGGCTGAAATCGTGCCCGGCTTGCCGAACGCGGAGACCCTGATCGAGGTCGTTGAGACCAGGGCCCAACACGCCCGTTACCGGCTGACCCCGACCACCGGCAAGACCCATCAACTCCGGGTGCACCTGAACGTCCTTGGCCTGCCGATCCTCGGCGACCCGCTCTATCCGACCGTCAGGGACGTTGACCCGGCCGACTTCACCGACCCGCTCCAACTCGTCGCCCGCCGGCTCAGCTTCATCGACCCGATCGACCGGGCTCCCCGCGAGTTCACCAGCGGGTTCGCACTCGAGTGGCCCGCGCGGGCAGAGTGACCCCATGACCGTCACCCGTCCGCTGCGCATCCTGTTCTGCTCGCCGCGGATCCCGAACAACACCGGCGCAACCATGCGGCTGGCCGCGGTCACCGGCGCTGAGCTGCATCTGGCCCGTCCGCTTGGCTTCGACATGGACGATGCGAAGCTCCGCCGGGCCGGTGTCGATTACCGCGACCAGTCCGCGACCTTCGTCCACGACTCCATGGACGAGGCGTTCGATGCGCTGCTTCCGGCGCGGGTCTTCGCGTTCACCGCGCACGCCCGGACGCTCTACACCGACCTCGCCTACCAGCCGGGCGACGTGCTGCTGTTCGGACCCGAACCCACCGGCCTCGACCCCGAAGTGCTGGCCGACCCGCGAATCACGACGGGCGTCCGCATCCCGATGCGACCCGGCATGCGTTCGCTCAATCTCGCCAACGCAGCCGCCATCGCCGT
>DAOPRQ010000041.1:0-19689 GCA_035349055.1 Propionicimonas sp. | reverse complement strand
CTACTGTAGACCTGCGCCGCTGCAAGAATGCGGCGCTTTCGTTTGTAGGAGGAGAAGTGGCAGTTGCCACCGTGGAGCGCACCGCCCCGATAGAGCAGACCCCGAACCAACCGGTCATGAACCACGGCCAGATCATGCTCGTCATGTACGCGCTGATGGCTGGCATGTTCCTGAGCGCGCTTGACCAGACCATCGTCGGCACCGCTATCCGGACCATCGGCGACGAACTCCACGGCCTCGATCAGCAGGCGTGGGTCACCACCGCCTACCTGATCGCCGCCACCGTCACCACCCCGCTTTACGGCAAGCTCTCCGACATCTTCGGACGCCGTCCGCTGTTCATCATCAGCATCAGCCTCTTCGTGGCCGGTTCGTTCCTGAGCAGCTTCTCGACCTCGATGATCATGCTCGCCGGCTTCCGCGCGTTCCAGGGTCTCGGTGCCGGCGGTCTGATGTCCCTGCCGCTGGCAATCATCGGCGACATGCTGGCGCCACGTGAACGCGCCAAGTACCAGGGCTTCTTCCTTGCCACCTTCGGCATCGCGTCCGTGATCGGCCCGCTTGTCGGCGGCCTGTTCGCCGGTGCCGACGAGATCCTGTTCATCTCGGGCTGGCGCTGGGTGTTCCTGATCAACGTGCCGGTCGGCGTGATCGCACTGTTCATGGTGGTCGCCTTCCTGCACCTGCCGCACCACCCGCGTGGTCGCCGGCACATCGACTGGTGGGGCGCCGGCCTGGTCGTCGCCACCCTCGCGCCGCTGCTGCTGGTCGCCGAGCAGGGACGCGAGTGGGGCTGGACGTCCGTGCCCGCGATGATCTGCTACGCAATCGGCGTGGCCAGCCTGACCGCGTTCATCCTGGTCGAACGGGCGATGGGGCCGGACGCGATCCTCCCGCTGCGGCTTTTCGACAACAAGTCGTTCTCGACCGCCACCGTGCTCAGCATCCTGGTCGGTTTCGGCATGTTCGGCGCCATGCTCACACTGCCGCTCTACCTGCAGATCGTGCTCGGATTCAGCCCGACCGAATCCGGCTTCGCCACCCTGCCGATGATGGCCGGCATCATGCTCGCCTCAGTCGGCACCGGCCAGATCGTGGCCCGCACCGGCAGGTACGGGGCCTTTCCGAAGACCGGGACTGCGACCACCGCGGTCGGCTTCTTTCTGCTCACGCTCATGACCCTCGACAAGCCGTACTGGTATCTGGCGATCGCCATGTTCGTGATCGGCCTCGGCCTCGGCCAGCTGATGCAGACCCTGACCATGGCCGTCCAGGCCGCGGTGGACGCCCAGGACATCGGCGTGGCCACCAGTTCGGCCACCTTCTTCCGCCAGATCGGCGGCACCCTCGGTACGGCGATCATGCTGTCGCTGCTGTTCAGCATCCTGCCCACCAACATCTCCGGCGCGCTGACCGACGAGCACACCACCTGGCACGCGCTGGACGCGGCGCTGAACCCGAAGGTCGCAGGAGATCCGGCCAACGCCGCGATCATGGACAAGCTGTGGACGCCGATCACCGACAAGATCAAGGACCAGGTGGACGAGAAGCTCGCCGACGCCACCGAGCAGGTCAAGGACGGTGTTGAGACCGCTGTCCGCGCCAAGGTCACCGAGGCGGTGTCGAAGAAGGCCGCCAAGGGCACCGGCAAGATCGCCGACGGCATCAACGCGCTCGGCACCGGTCTCGACAAGCTCGCGCTCGGGACGGACGCCTTCGTCGACGGCGTCGGCAAGATCGGCTCCGGAGCACAGCAGTTGGCCACCGGCACCTCGAAGATCGCCAAGGCCGAGAATCAGCTCGCCAGCGGACTGGCCAAACTCAGCGACGCCGAGCAGACCGCCGCCGCGAAGGCCAAGGCCGCCGCGGGCGACTACGTCACCCTTTCGGCCGCGATCAGGACCATGACCGCCGACCAGGACAGCTGCGTGAGCGGCGAGACCGCCGCCTGCGACCAGCTCGTTGCCGATCAGGCGGAGGTCGACGCCGCCATGGGCTCGCTGCAGGGCAACGTCTACACCACCAGCGGCATGCTCAACGGCGCCGCGGGACAGTCCGGTCTGGCTGCCGGGTTGGCGTCCGCAGCCAAGGGCACCTCGGCGCTGGCGGACGGACTGGAGCAGCTCGCGTCCGGCACCCACAAGCTCGCGGACGGCGCGACGACCGCCGCAGCGAAGGGCAGCGCGATCCCGACGGGGGCGAGCGCGGCCGCGTCCGGCAGTGCGAAGCTGGCCAGTGGTGCGAAGCAGCTGTCGAAGGTTGATCAGCTGATCGACAAAGCCGTCAAGAAGGCACTGCCCGACGCCTACGCGAAGGCCTTGCAGCAGGTCGCTTTCGAGCGGAACCTGAGCGTCAAGGATGGCGTGCTCGCCATCGACTGGTCCGATCCGGTGCAGCGCTGGGCGATGGTCGACGAGCTCACGCCGACACTGGTGCAGACGATCAAGAACGGTGACGCCGCAGGCAGCGACGTGAACACCGACAGCAGCACCAGCGACACCTCGTTCCTCACCGGGGCCGACCCGCGGCTCACCCAACCCTTCATGGTGGGCTTCAGCGATTCGGTGATTACGATCTACTGGGTGGGGCTGGGGGTCATGGTGCTCGCCTTCGTGGTCACCCTGTTCTTCAAGGTGCCGCCGCTGCGCACCCGCTCCGCGCTGCAGGAGAAGTCGGACGCTCTGGAGGGACTCGCATGACGCAGGTGACCAGCGAACCGGTCAGTGGTCTGCGCGAGCGCAAGAAGTCGGCGACGCGGACGGCGATTCACGAGACGGCCCTCCGTTTGGTTGCCGAGCGCGGCCCGCAAAGCGTCACTGTCGAGGAGATCTGCGCCGAGGTCGGGGTCTCGCCGCGAACTTTCTTCAACTACTACCCGAGCAAGGTAGCGGCCGCGTTCGACCTGCTGGTCACCGACATCCCGGCCGACCAGGTGGAATGGTTCCTGAATGCGGACGGGAGTCTGGTCGCCGACACCTGTGACCTGATCGGACGCAACGTCACCCTGCCCACCGACTTCCCTCGGATCAAAGCCCTGATGCACGGCCAGCCGGAACTCCTAATGGACTTCTGGACGCAGACCATCGCCCGGCTCAAGCCGTTCTTCAAGCTGATCGAGCAGCGGACGGGGGACGCCCACACCGCGCGCATCGTGTTCGGGATCGTCCTCGCAGCCGTAACCGCGGCCATGTCGCGTCCGGACGCCGCCGAAGCCGGCGACATCGCTGCCCGTTTGCGCGCCGAGATCCGCACAATGCGGGACCTGATCGCCGAGGTCTGAACCCACCCAGCCGTCGTCGGAGGGCTAGCTCACCGCACGCTTGATCAGTTCGGCGACGCGCGCCTCGACGTCAGCGTTCCACTCGGTGACCGCGAAGGCGGTGGGCCACATCACGCCGTCGTCGAGCGCCGCGGTGTCCTGGAACCCGATGTGGCCGTAACGCGACTTGAACTTTCCGGCGTACTGGAAGAAGAAGACCACCTGACCGCCCTTGCAGTAGGCGGGGAAGCCGTACCAGGTCTTGCTGGTCAGCTCGGGCAGCTCGCGTTTCACCAGGGCATGCAGTCCCTCGGCCATCGGACGAACGTTCGTGTCAATGGCCTCGATCGCCGCGAGCACGTCCGCTTCGGTGTTCTTGCCCGCCGCCGAGCGTCGCCGCTCCGCTGTCATCTGCTTCAGCGCGGCCTTCTCCTCCGCGGTCAGGCCCTCGTTCTTGGTCGCCGTGCCCGCGAGTCTGTCACCTCAACCACCGGCTGCCCAGCGCTGCGCGTCCTAGCATGGGCACATGTACGAACCGAGTGATCGTGTTGGTGAACTGAAGGCGCAGGCTGCGGACGCGCGGGTCCGCGTAATCGAGTCCAACAAACTCGTGATCGCGGAGTTGTCGCGGATCTGGCACGAACTGAACGAGACGGCGGCCGGCCAGCCGGAAGTGCGCAAGCACTGCGAGCACGTCGCCGCCGACATCGCCCGGTTGGAGAAGCTGAACCTGGCCTTCGACACCGAATGGCTCGCCGAGGCCAAGCGCGACCGGCCCTGAGCCCCCCGGCAGTTCAGTCCTTTCAGTCGTCGACGATCATGCCGATTACGCCCCCGATTGCCCCGCCGATAGCTGCACCCGGGGCACCGCCGAGCGCACCGCCGATGATGGCCCCGGCGCCGCCAAGGATGCCCTGGTAGCTGCGGTTGCTCTTCGCGTACACCACCGTAGTGCCGTCGTCCCCGGCTTCGGCCTCGGACGACCCCACCGCGCCGGACGCCGGCGCCAGTGCGACCGGGCTCGCATCCCCGCGGGCGAGCAGCCCGGCATGGCTCTTGCGCAGGTTCAAGTAGTCGCGGGCAGCGGTCCGCACCCGCTGGTCATCCGTTTGTGCGACCTTCGCCGATTTCGCGGCTTTGCTGCCGCCCGGCTGGTACAGCTTGACCAGCACATCCCGCTCGTCCCCGCTGATCCAGCCGAGCTCAGCGACCCGATCGAAGCCAGTCGGGTGGCGACCACGCGATCTCTCTTGGCCTCGCGCATGAAGCGCCTGGCCTCCTCTCCCTACCCACAGCCGACCGGCCCCGCGCAGCCCGGCAACCTGATGTACGCGGACTTCCAGATTCTTGACCAGTGGTTCGCGGTCATGGATTCGGGCGTCGAACAGGACTTCACCTTCAACTGTGGCGTCTCGCTGATGGTCGAGTGCGCCGACCAGGCCGAACTCGACCGCTACTGGAACCAGCTCAGCGCGGTCCCGGAGGCCGAGCAGTGCGGCTGGTGCCAGGACAAGTTCGGCGTCGCCTGGCAGTTCATCCCGGCCAACCTCGGCGAGCTGATGACCAAGCCGGACGCCTACCGCAAGCTGATGAACATGAAGAAGATCGAGGTCGCCGCCTTCGACTGACGCTCGCTGAAGCGACGTGCAAGATCTTGCACCGAGTTCGGTGCAAGATCTTGCACATTGTTGGCGATCAGCTTCGACCGCGGACCATCCAGCGTCCCGGCTCGGCGAGTGCGGTGAAGCCGAACTGCCGATACAAGCCGACCTCGAGCACGCTGTAGTTGCGGGAGCCGTCGATCGCAGCATCCAGCGTGTCGCGGGAGCGGCCGTTGGCCCAGTAGGACTGCTCGCTCAGCCAGCGGTGTACCAGGGGGTGATCGACCGCGTCTTCTTCGGTCGTGAACCTGTAGTCGGAAGTCACCTTGGCCAGCCTATGAGTTCGGACGTGGCCGGCTGCCATGATGTGGCCATGTGGTCAGCACTCGGATGGGGCGCCCTGGCGGCGTCCTCGGTGGTGATCGGCGCACTTCTCGGGCTGGTTCGCAGCTGGCATCGTGGGGCGGTCGGCATGGTGCTCGCCTTCGGCGCCGGCGCGCTGATCTCAAGCGTTGCCTACGAACTGGTCGAGGACGGGCTGCGAACGTCCGGGCCGGCGCCGATCGGCATTGGCCTCGCCTTGGGCGCGCTCGTCTTCTACCTTGCCGACCGGGCGGTGGAGCGCCTGAACTCGGGAGCGTCCAGCGGACTGCCGCTTGCTCTGGGCGCACTGCTGGACGGCGTGCCCGAACAGCTCGTCCTGGGGCTCGGCCTGGCCAGTGGCGGCGGCATCAGCCTGGCACTGTTCGCGAGCATCTTCGTGTCGAACCTCCCCGAAGGGCTGGGCTCTGCCGCAGAGATGCGGGACGCCGGTCGCTCGCGGCGCTCCATCTTTGGGCTCTGGACGGTGGTGGCGGTCTGTTCCACCCTCGCCACGCTGGCCGGCTTCGGGTTGGCCGAAGTGCTGCCCGCGGCGGTGGGTGCCGGTGTCAACGGCTTCGCCGCAGGGGCCCTGCTGGTCATGCTCACCGACTCGATGATCCCCGAAGCGCAGTCGAAGGCCAGCGGCAAGGCCGGGCTGGCCACCGTGCTCGGCTTCGCCATGGCCATGTCGCTCTCGCTGCTGCAGCCCTGAGCCGCCGGCGCCGAATAGACCGATCTCTGGCCCACCACGCCGGAGTCCTGCCGGGATCCCGGCCTTCGCCGGGATGACGGAAAGCGGAACGGACGCTCAGCCGGCGAGTGGCGTCCAAGCGTCGGCCTTCGCGATGTCCCCGTCCAGCGCACCCACGCCGGAGCCGCTGAACCTGGCGTTGCTGGTGTACTGCCAGATCGACCAACCACCCGCCTCAGCCCAGGGACCGACCTCAGGCTGTGCGTCCGGAATGCGGCCATTGTTGGTGCCCCAGGACGCGACCCAGAGCTTTGCAATACCGGCCACGTCCTGCCACAGGTATCCCGTCGGACCCAGCTGCAAAGTGCGGTTCGCGCTCATGTAGACGTACAGGTTCGCCTGGTAGCCGTCGGCGGTCAGCAGCTGCTTCACCGCGGTCAGGAACTCGGCGGCCTCGCTCGGGTTCCACGCCCGCAGCTTCTGCTTGATCTTCTCCCCGTCCTTGGCCTTGGTCCAAGCGTTACCGGCCTCGATGTCCAGTACCAGCGGATCGGTGCTCGACTTGGTGTAGCGACCGTCGCGCTTGAGCCACTTGACGAACTGTTCGGCGGACGCGGTGGCCGAGTAGCCGCCCGCGAACAGCTGCTGGGTCGTCGAATCCGTGGACGCGATCCAGCCGTTGAACCAGTAGTGGCCGAGCGACAGGCCGGCCGATTTCGCCTGCTTGGCGAGCTTGGCGTAGGCGCAATCCTCGGTGACCGGCTCGGTCCCGGTCTTGCGGGCCTTGTTGGTGCACGCGTCGGTGTACTGCTGCTTGATCGGACGCGAGCCGCTGCCGTTCCGCAGGATCGTGAAGCCGTCCTTGCCGGCCCACGCGTCCACCTTCTTCATCCTGATCTTTGCCGCGGGCGTCCACTGGTAGGCCGAAAGGTCGACACCCTGCCGCAGTCCGGTCAAACCGAACGCCGCTTCCGCGTCCTTGGCCGGGGACTTGGTCGGGTACAGCACGGTCAGCTTGGCCGGCGCCGACGTCACCTTGCCCCCGGTGCCGGTCACCACGACCCGAAAACTGGTGCCGCTGGCCCAGGTGGTGGCCTTGGCGGTGTACTTCGCCTTCTTGGCCCCGGAGACGTTCTTCCACTTCTTCGCGTACGGGGCCAGTCGCTGCCACTGGTAGCGCAGCTTCTCTCCGGTCGCTTCCACCTTGAAGGTCGCGCTGGTCCTGGTGCCGTAGCGTCCGATCACGGCGTCCACCAGGTCGACGGTGATCACCGGGCCGGGCAGGGGTTCCGCCAGCGGCAGCGCCGCTGGAGCCGCGGCAGGCCCCGGAGCCACGGGGCGCGCGTCCGCGTTCGACGGCATCAGGCCGACGGTCACGACAACGGCCGTCGCCGCAGCGATCAGCAGCTTCAGGGCTGGCTGGGATGGTGCAGACAAGGCGAGCGCTTTCGGCAGACGTCGAGGGCGGTTTCGCTTCAGCCTACCCCGGCCGGGTTGACGAGCCGGGCGTCCGACGGGTTACAGGTGGCGGGAGAGGAACAAGGCCAGAGCGGTGCGGTCGCGCCGGGCCAGCTTGCGCAACCGTGTCGAGACATGGTGCTTCACCGTGCCTTCAGCCATGAACAGCCTGCCTACGACCTCGAAACGGATGCACCGGACGCAACCTCGGCCACCGCGTAACGCCACGGACGCGTGACCGCAACACCGAGGTAAACTCACCGCCCTACGTTTCCACCCATGACGGCCGTGACCAGCACACCCGCGGCGTTCGACGAGATGCTGGACGCTGGCGGACCCCGTGCTGCCGACGAGCCACTCCTCGCGGCCCTCGAGCGGCTCGGCCCGGACGGGCGCGCCGAGCGGGCGCGGCAGCGGGACGCATATCTGGACCGGCACGGCATCACCTTCACCCTCGGCGAGCGGGAGCGTCCACTGCCGATGGACCTAGTACCGAGGCTGATCACGGCATCAGACTGGGCCGTTATCGAAGCCGGGGTGGCGCAGCGGCTGCACGCGCTGGAGGCGTTCCTGGCCGACGTCTACGGACCGGGCATGATCTTCCAGGACCGGGTGATTCCACGCAGTCTGGTCACCACGTCCACCCACTTCGCCCGCCAGGCATGGGGTTTGCGTCCGGCGAACGGGGTGCGCATTCACGTGTCCGGCATCGACCTGATCCGGGACGAGGCAGGGGTGTTCCGCGTCCTGGAGGACAACCTGCGCAATCCGTCCGGGGTCTCCTACGTGCTCGAGAACCGCCGCACGCTGGCGCATGTGCTGCCCGAGATCTTCGCCGACTACCGGGTGCGGACGGTCGGGGAGTATCCCGAGCACCTGCTGGATGCGCTGCGCGCAGCCGCGCCGACCGCAGGCAGTCAGCCCACCGTGGTGGTCCTGACGCCGGGCGTGCACAACTCCGCTCATTACGAACATGCCTTTCTCGCCCGTCACATGGGCATCGAGCTCGTCGAGGGACGCGACCTGTACTGCCGCGACTCGAAGGTGTGGATGCGCACCACCTCAGGCCCTCGGCAGGTCGACATGATCTACCGCCGCATCGACGACGACTATCTCGATCCGCTGGTGATGCGTCCAGATTCAGTCCTGGGCGTGCCGGGGCTGCTCAATGCGGTGCGGGCCAACACGGTCGGTATCGGCAACTTCGTCGGCAACGGAGTCGCTGACGACAAGGCGATCTACCCCTACGTGCCGGCCTTCATCCGCTACTACCTGGGCGAAGAGCCGATCCTGGAGAATGTCCCGACCTACGACCTCACCGATGTCGACCAACGCGAACATGTGATTGCGAACATCGATCGGATGGTGGTCAAACCGGCAGACGCGTCCGGTGGCTACGGGCTGCTGATGGGCCCGTCCGCTTCCGAGGACCAGATCCGGGCCACGATCGCGGCGCTCGAGGCCAATCCACGTGGCTGGATCGCCCAACCGGTGGTGCGGCTGTCGACCTGTCCCACTGTTGTCGGCGACGATGGCGAGATGGCATCTCGGCACGTCGACCTGCGTCCGTTCGCCACCAACGACGGCGACCGGGTGCGCGTGCTGCCGGGTGGGCTGACCCGGGTGGCACTGGTGGCCGGCAGCCTGGTGGTCAACTCCAGCCAGGGCGGTGGTTCGAAGGACACCTGGGTGCTCGAAGACTCCGCCGCCCCCCAAGTCGAGGCGGTGCCGGTAGTGATCAGGGTCGCCCCGGTTTCAGCCTGGCTGCCTGCGCGCCCCAACGCGGTCCCCAGTCACAACGACCGGCTGGCGCAACAGGAGCGGCAACAGCAGCAGGCAGCGCAACCAGACGTCGAGCCGGAGGCTGGCGCAGCCACGGATGCCACCGGCGAGAGGTTGGCCGAATGCTGAGCCGGATAGCCGAATCGTTCTACTGGATGGGTCGCTACCTCGAGCGTGCCGAAGCCACCACCAGGTTGCTGGCCGAGCATCACCAACTGGTGGTGGAAGACCAGTCGGTGGAGTTCTCTCTGGCTGCGGGCGTCCTCGTCGATGCGCTGGCGATTTCCTCGGCGCGTCCAACCACGGGAGAGCACCTCGCCCGGCTGGTGATCGGCTCGCCGAGCGAACCGGCCACCATCTCGGGTGCGGTGAGTGCGGCTCGCGACAACGCTCGATCAGTCCGCGAGGCGCTGTCCAGCGACACCTACGAATCGATCAACGCCGTCCAGATACTGTTGGCGCGGGGCTTCGGCCGCGGCACCAGCCCGGGCGTCGCCCTGCATCGACTCCTGGAGCGCCTGCTCGTGGTCAACGGGGTGGTCGAATGGACCATGCCACGCGACGAGGCCCACGACTTCCTCGTGCTCGGACGCGAACTCGAGCGCATCGACATGATGGGACGCATGCTCGCCATGCGCCATGACCTGCTTTGGCCGACCATCGGGCCGGCAGCCGTACTGCGGGCCTGTGGCGGGTTGTCGGCATTCCTGCGCACCGGTGAGCCGTCGGTGGGCGAGAAGGTGCGTGCCTTCCTGGTGCTCGATCGAACGTTCCCGCGCTCGATGCGGGCCTGCGCGGATGATGCTGAGCAGGCGGTGCGAGCACTCGCGTCCTCTGGGGTGAGCGATGGGGGCCAACTGCTCAGCGAGGTCGGCATGCTGCGCTCGAATCTCGAGTACGCCAGTGCTGGGCAGCCAGGGGTGGTGGACGCACTCATCGAGACCGCCGCGGCCGCAGGTGCCCGGGCCGCCGACCTGGTGAACGCCGCCTACTTCCGCCAGCACGGCACGATCGTCTGGAGCCACTGATGGACGCCTTTGCACCGGTCGGGTCGGCCCGGCGACTCGAAATCCTGCATCAAACCCGGCTGGGCTACTCCGATGATGTCAGCGCGTCCTTCACCGAAGCCCGGATGACCCCACTCAGCGAGAACGGCCAGGTGCTGCTAGCGCACAAGGTACGGGTGAAGCCGTCAGCCTCGCTGAGCCGCCATGTGGACTACTGGGGTGCGCAGGTGACCACGATCGAACTGCATTCCCCGCACCGGGAGCTTGACATCCGGGCCGCTAGCACCGTCCTGGTACCTGGCGCACGTGAACTCGGTGAGCCGGTGGGTTGGGACGACTTGCGGGATCCAGGCTTCGTCGATGCCAACTGTGAGTTCCTCGGTTTCACTGACCTCGCCGATGCCGAGCTTCCGGTTGGCGTGGCTGCTGATCTTGTTGCGGACTTGGCCACCGCTCCCAACCCGCGTGCCGCGGTGCTGGGTTGCGTCCGTGCGGTTCGGGAACGAATAGCCTACGAACCTGGCATCACCTCGGTCACCACCACCGCGAGCGAAGCGTGGACGGCCGGCCGCGGGGTGTGCCAGGACTTCACCCACGCCACCCTCGCGATCCTTCGTGCCCTTGGGATTCCCGCGCGCTACATCAGCGGCTACCTGCACACCGAGGAACCGTCCCCGGGTCGAACCGTGGTAGGTGAGTCACACGCCTGGGTGGAGTGTTGGGACGGCGGGTGGACCGCTGTCGATCCGACCAACGACCGCAGGGTCGGGGCAGCGCACGTTCTGGTGGCCCGTGGCCGTGACTACGCCGATGTGCCGCCGCTCAGCGGGGTCTTCGCCGGTGGACCGAGTTCCGGACAGTCGGTCGAGGTGCAGATCACCCAGGCTGAATAGGGGACGGAGCTGCCGGCTCAGCCCAGGGCGTGGGTCTGGGTGTAGCCGGTAGCGGTGTCGGTGATGCGGACCGTGACGATGCCGTTCGCGTCCAGTGAGTAGGCCTCCTCGACGAGCGGGCCGTCCGGCCTGCGCTCGATCGTGATGCTGGTGAGGTCGCGTCCGTGCAGTGCGGGGTCGAAGGGGAAGCGAACCTCGGCGAACGGCGCCAGGTCGCCACGCGGCTCGCCGGCCACCACGTCGGCGTACTCGACGAAGCGGTACCAGCCGAGGTTGTGCGCGGCCCGGTAGCGGCGGTGGATGGTCAGCTCGCCGGAACGGGGCAGTTCGGTGTGCCGGTCGAGCAACTGGTCGAAGCCGACGGCCCGGCCCGCGTCCAGTTCGCGGAAGACCCCGAACCCGCGCCACAGCCGGTCGGCCAGGGAGAAGCCCGAATCCGGGTCGGCAGCAATCGCGAGCCCGATCGCGGTGGACGCCGCTGGATACGGCGAACGATGCACCCGACGGCCGAATCGCTCGCGCAGCAGTCGCGGCACCAGCGGCAGCCCGCTGCCACCGCCCACCAGGTAGAGGCCGGCGACCTGAGCCAGGGCGGCGTCCGCGTCGAGGGCGGCCACCAGCGGTGCCATGGCTTCGATCGAGCTGTTCACCAGCGGGGTGACCGCGGCGTAGAAGTCCGCCACCGAAACCAGCACTGGCTGGCCGGCCACTTCGACGGTGAGCCGGCGGGATTGCGGGCTGAGCCGTTCCTTCGCTTCCTGGCACTCGGCCAGCAGCGCGCCGTAGTCGGCCTCGTCCAGCTCCGGCCGGCCGGACGCCTCCAGTGCGAGCTCGGCGAGTGCGGTATCGAAGTCATCGCCACCCAGCCGGTTCACCCCGACCGACCCGATCACGTCGTGGCTGCTGCCGGCCACTGCGAGCAGGGACGCATCAAAGGTGCCGCCGCCCAGGTCGTAGACGAGTACCCGGTCGCGGCGGGAGGTGAGGGTTCCACCCAGGCGGTGGGTGTACTCGAAGCCGGCTGCGGACGGCTCGTTGACCAGGCCGGTCACATCGAAGCCGGCGCCGCGGAACGCCTCAAGGGTGAGGAAGCGCTGCGCGCCGTGGGCATGGGCCGGTACTGAGACGAGCGTGGGGAGTGCGGTTCTTGCGGTCAGTTCGCCAGTCAGGTCGGAGTGTTCGACCAACTGCCGCCGGAGTTCAGTGAGGAAACCGGTGAGCAGCTCCAGGAGCGGGTAGGTGCGCTCGCCAAGCCGGACCCCGGTGGTCGCGGTTACGCCCGGTTGGCCGAGCAGCCGCTTGATCGAGCGAAGGTGCGGCGCGCCGTTGCGCGCGGCGACCTGGGCGGCGAATCCGTACATGGGTTGGGTATCCGCCAGTGCGATCACCGAAGGGAAGAACTCGGCGGTGTCACCGGCGGGGTCGACGAAGCCGACAACCGGATAGTTGCCGCGGTCCGCCCTGACGACGATGGTGCGGGTGGTTCCGAAGTCGACGCCCAAGTACATGCTGCCAACCTAACCCGGCTCGGCCGGGCAGCCGGCATCCGCCCGTGGCCGGTTCGGCAGCAGCCCTGGACGCCTCGCCTGTGCTAACGCGAGCGGATTTGCGCGGTAGCAGCCGCGAGTTTCCCGAGAACGGCTCGGATAGGAATGTGGCGCGCGAATCCGTCCGTGGGGCGTGGGACCGCGGCTCGTGCGCGGTTGTTTTCGGCGCGGCTGGCTATCCTGACGCGGTGCCTGTTGCGTCCGCTGACCCGCTTGAGGTGCTGCGGTCGACTTTCGGCTATGCCGCGTTCCGGGGTGACCAGGGCGCGATCGTCGATCAGGTCGTCCGTGGTGGCGACGCGGTTGTCCTGATGCCCACCGGCGGCGGCAAGTCGCTGTGCTACCAGATTCCAGCCATAGTTCGTCCGGGCATGGGCGTGGTCATTTCGCCTCTCATCGCCCTGATGCACGACCAGGTGACCGCGCTGGACGCGCTGGGCGTCCGGGCCGGCTTCTGGAACTCCACACTCTCGGCCGAAGAGCGGCGTGCCACCGAGCGCGCCGCGATCGCCGGCGAACTGGACCTGCTCTATCTGGCTCCCGAACGCCTCGGGACCGAATGGGCGCAGCAGTTCCTGGACCGGCTGCAGATCTCGGTGTTCGCCATCGACGAGGCGCACTGCGTGTCGCAATGGGGGCACGACTTCCGTCCGGACTACCTGCGGCTCTCGGTGCTGCACGAGCGCTGGCCGGACGTCCCCCGGATCGCCCTGACCGCAACCGCTACGCCGGCGACCCGACAGGAGATCACCGAGCGGCTCGCGCTGCAGGACGCACGCACCTTCGTGGCCAGCTTCGACCGGCCCAATATCCAGTACCGGATCGAGCCCAAGCAGCAGCCGCTGCGCCAGTTGGTCAGCCTGATTCGCGACGAGCACGACGGCGACGCCGGCATCGTCTACTGCCTGTCCCGGGCATCGGTCGAGAAGACCGCCACCGCGCTCGTCAAGGAGGGCATCACCGCGCTGCCGTACCACGCCGGGCTGCCGACGAACGTCCGCTCGGCCAACCAGGCCCGGTTCCTGCGCGAGGACGGCGTGGTCATGGTTGCGACGATCGCGTTCGGCATGGGCATCGACAAGCCGGACGTCCGCTTTGTCGCGCACCTGGACCTGCCGAAGAGCATCGAGGGCTACTACCAGGAGACCGGACGCGCGGGCCGTGACGGACTGCCGGCCACCGCCTGGATGGCCTACGGCCTGGCGGACGTGGTGCAGCAGCGCCAACTCATCGAGGGCTCGGACGGCTCCGCGCAGCACAAGCGACTGCTCGGACAACACCTGGATTCGATGCTGGGACTGTGTGAGACCCTGCGCTGTCGGCGGCAGTTGCTGCTGGCCTACTTCGGTGAGGCCAGCGAACCGTGCGGGAACTGCGACACCTGCCTGGCACCACCACAGGCCTGGGACGGGACAGTGGCTGCGCAGAAGCTGCTCTCGACGATCGTCCGCCTGCAACGTGAACACGGGCAGCGCTTCGGCGCCGGTCAGTTGATCGACATCCTGCTTGGCCGCTCGACCGAGCGGGTGCAGCGGTTCGGCCATGAGCGACTGAGCACCTTCGGGATCGGCACCGAACTCGGCGACCAGCAGTGGCGGGCCGTGACGCGGCAGCTGCTGGCGGCTGGGTTGCTCGCGGTCTCCGCCGACGGGCACGGCACTCTTGGGCTCACCGAAGCCTCATGGCCGGTACTGCGGGGCGAGCAGCCGGTGCCGCTACGCCAAGACGCCGTTGCGCGGGCGCAACGTTCCGGCCGGAGGGCGGCCCCGAAGGGCGGGTCACGGTCGGCTGCGGCGTCCGAGCTGAGCGGCGAAGATCGCGAACTGTTCGAGGCGCTGCGAGCCTGGCGCGGCGAGACCGCTCGGCAGGCTTCGGTGCCGGCCTACGTGGTGTTCCCGGACAGCACCCTGGCCGGGATGGCGCAGCTGCGTCCGGATTCGCTGGACGCGCTCGCAGGTGTCAGCGGCGTTGGTGCGAAGAAGTTGGAGCAGTACGGCGAGGCGGTCCTGCGGATCGTCGGCCAACCGATCCCGGAGCTTGACGAAGGGCCCTGAGGCTTCGTCAGACTGAGCCATCCTGGGTTGGGTTGCGCAGCTCGCAGGCTCGGCCATCGTCCTGGTGGCTCACGAGGCCACAGCGACCTCGGGGAAGGCGGGGCGCCCGGGCTTCAGTTCGGTCACCTTGGCCGACTGTTCGGTGGACAGTGCCAGCGCGACCGCCTCCTTTGTAGTGAGTTCGCGGCCACGAGCCTGGGCCGCGTCGAAGATCTCCGGCGCGAGTTCGCCGAGCGTGGACGAGACGAAGACCCGCAGCAGCTGGTCGGGTGTGCGAATCGCGGTCCCCCCAGACACCGACCGCGCCATATCGAACATTCTGAGCCGCAGTTCGGGGGCCGTCGAGATCCTGGGGCCTCAGCACTATGGACCATTCGTGTACTCATCCTCGTGGATCGCCGTCCGGCATCCCCCTTCGCTGGCCGTAGCTCAATGGGGAACTCCAGCACTGTCCGGCAGCCAACTGAGGGTCGATACTGGGCGCAGGCGGACGCATCGTCGCGGCGCCGGAAGGAGCGTTCGATGAACCTGTTCCCTTGGACGACGGTATCGTCCGGTGAAACCTCCGAGCGGGTGTCTGCGATCCAGTACCTGTTGCGGGCGCATGGCCATCAGCTCAACGTGGACGGCGCGTACGGCCCGGCCACCGTGAAGGCGGTCAAAGCTCTGCAAGCGGCGTCCGGCCTGACCACGGATGGTGTGGTGGGCCCCAAGACCTGGCCCAAGCTGGTTAAGACGATCAGCATCGGCAGCACCGGCGACGCAGTCCTGGCCCTGCAGGTTGGGGGCCTGGCCACCCCGCCCTGGGACGGGCCGCTGGACGTGGACGGGGTGTTCGGCCCCGAGACCAAGGAACGGGTGGAGGGCTTCCAGTACAACTGGGGCCTCACTCGCGACGGCGCGGTCGGGCCGGAGACCTGGTCGTTCGCCACTACCGAGGACGGCCCGTGGCCCCTGGTGAAGGTCGGCGCAACGCAGGAGAGCAACTGGCGAGTCCGTTCGGTCCAACACCTGCTGCGAGCGCATGGCGCATCGATCGTCGCGGACGGGAGCTACGGCCCGCTCAGCGGAGAGGCGATGAAGTTCTTCCAACTCGGACTTCGGGCCACCGAGATCAGCACCACCTGCGGTCAGCTCGACTGGCCGGAACTGGCGCTCACGGTGTCGCCGGGGGACAGCGGCGAAGCCGTCCGGGCGGTGCAGTGGCTACTACCTGACCTAACTACTGACGGCCTGTTCGGCCCGAAGACCGAGTCGGCCGTCCGCGCTTTCCAGGACAAGTTCCTGCCCACCACCGACGCGATCGTCGGTCCGATGACCTGGTGGGCGCTGGTGGTGCCCGCCTACGGCTAACCGTCAGGTCGTCGACCGCGGCAGGACGGTCAGCACGCGGGACAGGTGGACGTGGAAGTAGCCCATGAAGTCGGTGAGGAACTGCTTCACCGATTCGTCGTGCACTTCGCCGTCGGCTGAGAAGATCTCGGGGTCGTACTTGAGGTACGCCTCCGGTGCGGTCATCTGGCGGGCGTTGCAGTAGCTCAGGACGCCGCGCAGCGACTGCTGGGCGAGCGCAGTGCCGATGGCTCCGGGCGACGCGCCGATCACGGCCGCCGGGATGTGGTTGAACGAGTTCTCACCCCACGGCCGCGAGGCCCAGTCGATGGCGTTCTTCAGCGCGCCCGGGATCGAACGGTTGTATTCGGGGGTGACGAAGAGCACCGCGTCGGTGCTGGCGATCGCATCCTTCAGCGCGCGTCCTTCGGGCGGGTAGTCAGCGTCGAAATCGGGGCTGTACAGCGGCAGATTGCCGATCTCGATCTCGGTGAAGGAGAGCTCGGCCGGCGCCAGCTTGATCAGTGCGGTCGCGAGCACCCGATTGATCGATTTCGACGACAGGCTGCCAACGAAGTAGCCGACTTGGTATTGGTCCATGGTTGCCTTCCTCCAGCTGCGGACGGGTTCCTGCAACCACCCATTACCCAGCTACCGCGCAACCGTCTGTGGATTCCGCCCGCTACTTGGGGCTCTCGGCGGAGCCTTCCTCGCGGAGCCGGGGCGGAGTGAAATCCTCCGGTCGAATACCGTGCTTGTCGGCGTAGAAGGCGCGCAGCTGGTCCATGTCGGCAACCACGTCGCCACTCAGGTGCATGGTCGGCCCGAGACCCGCCGTCCGGGTGGCCGAATCGACGTAGCCGAGTACCAGGGGAAGGTTCGCGTCCCTGGCGATGCGGTAGAAGCCGGACTTCCAGAGCTTGCCTCGATGCCGGGTGCCTTCCGGGGTGACCACGATGAACACCCGCTCCTCGGCCTGGGCGAGCTCGACCACCTCGGCCACCAGTCGGCCCGGGTTGGCCCGGTTCACGGGGATGCCGCCGAGCGCGCGCATCAGGCGTCCGAACGGTGCCTTGAACAGGGTGTGCTTGCCCAGCCAGCGTGGCGCGACACCGTGCTGCCAGCTGATCGCCAGCATGATCACGAAGTCCCAGTTTGAGGTGTGCGGCGCGCCGATCAGCACCGCCGAAGTGTCCGGGGGCGGCTCCGACTGCAGCCGGTAGCGGGACAGCGCCCAGTAGGCGCGGGCAAGCATCGGACGCACGATCACGTCCCGAACCTAGTGGGCGGACGCCGACGCCACTAGTGTCGAGCGCACGGCGGCGGGCGTGGCGTCCGGGTGCCGGTGTCATTCGAGGACCAAACAGCCTGCCCGTGGAACCCGCGGCCGGCTCGGGCGGAGGTGCAAAATGGCCGACGAAGGCCGCGCAACCAAGACGACTTCCCAGTCACGGCCGCGCCGCTCCTGGCGGCTGCCGGCCGACCGCGAGCCGGAGCGTCCCGACTACGCGGTGGTGCGGCGGCTGATCCTCGGCAGCGCGTTGATGCTGTTCCTGGAACTCGCGCTGATCCGTTGGCTGGGGTCCAACGTTGTGCATCTGAGTTATTTCACCAACTTCGTGTTGCTGGGCTCGTTCCTCGGCATCGGCCTCGGTTTCCTGATCGCCCGCTACACCTGGTCGGTGCTGCCGGCCACCCCGGTGATCCTCGCTGTTCTGGTGATCGCGACCTTCCTCTTCCCGGTGACCATAGATCGAGCCGGCGACCAGATCATCTATTTCACCTCGCTGAGCACCACTGGGCCACCCGCGTGGCTGGTGCTGCCGTTGATCTTCATCCTGGTCGCCACCGTGCTCGCCGGCCCGGCCGAAGTGGTCGGACGCTGCTTCGCGCGGCTGCGTCCGCTCACCGCCTACCGCTGGGACCTGGTCGGCTCGCTGATCGGGATCGGCTCGTTCACGCTGCTGTCGTTCCTGCAGGCGCCGTCGGTGGTCTGGGGAGTGCTGGTGACCGGCGCGTTCGTGGTGTTGATCGGCGGCTGGCAGCGCTACCTGGCCGCGGTCGCCGGTGCAGCGATGGTGGTCGCACTGCTGCTCGAGACGCTTACGCCCGGGGTGTCGTGGTCGCCGTACTACAAGGTGCAGACCAAGGAGCTGACCTCGGCCGGTGTTCCGCTCACCGATATCTCGGTGAACGGCGTACCCCACCAGATCATGCGTGCAGCGTCCCAACGGCTGCAGGAGGAGCCGCAGTACGGCCTGCCCTACGAGCGGACGCCGGGCAACCCGCTGCGCAACGTGCTGATCATCGGCGCCGGTTCCGGATCGGACGTCGCGATCACCCTGGCCAAGGGCGCGCAGCACGTGGATGCCGTGGACATCGATCCACGGATCATGCAGCTGGGCATGGAGAAGCATCCCGACCATCCCTACGACAACCCGCTGGTGACCCGGCACGTGAACGACGGTCGCGCTTACCTCGAAGCCACCGATACCAAGTACGACCTGATCCTGTTCGCCCTGCCCGACTCGCTGGCCCTGGTGACCGGCGCGTCCCAGATCCGCCTGGAGAGCTTCCTGTTCACCGAGCAGGCATTGACGGCGGCCAAGGAGCACCTCACACCCGAGGGTGCGTTTGCGATGTACAACTACTACCGCGAGGACTGGCTGATCGACCGGCTGGCCGGGACCGCCGAAGCCGCGTTCGGACACGTGCCCTGCGTAGACCTCGTAGGCAACGGCCAGGCCGTGGTCAGCGCGGCGCTGGACGAGAGCAAGCAGTCGTGTGGGACGCCCTACTCGCCGGCTGGTTTGGTGGTGGCGCCGGCGACCGACGACCGTCCATTCCTCTACTACCAGGGCGGACCGATCCCGCCGCTGTACCTGTGGACGCTGGGCGGCATCCTGCTGATCTCGGTGATCGCCGTGCGAGTGCTGGGCGGCCCGTTCAAGGAGATGCGCACGTATGCCGACCTGTTCTTCATGGGTGCGGCGTTCATGCTGCTGGAGACCAAGAACATCGCGACGTTCGCGCTGCTGTTCGGTACGACCTGGCTGGTGAACGCGCTGGTGTTCGCCGGGGTGCTGGTGATCGTGCTGGCAGCGGTCGAGACGACCCGAAGATTCCGGACGCCCCCACTGCCGGTCGTCTTCGGCGGCATCGCGGCATCGCTGGCGGTGACCTACTTCGTCGAGCCGGACTGGCTGCTGACCCTGCCGTTCGCGCCGCGGCTGATCGTGGCGATCCTGCTGGCCTTCGTGCCGATCTACCTGGCGAATGTGGCGTTCTCGAAGCGCTTCGGAGCCTCGGACGATTCGCGGTCGGCGTTCGGGCTGAACCTGCTCGGCGCGATGTTGGGCGGCTGCCTGGAGTACTTCGCCCTGCTCACCGGCTACCGCAACCTGCTGGTGATGGTGGCCATCCTCTACCTGCTGGCGTTCCTGCTCACGCCGCGGACGAAGGGCGCGCTGGTCTCGGTGTAGCCGGATCGCTTCGCGGACGGTTCCTCAGGGTCGCTTCGGGGACGGTTCCGCATCGGTCTGCTCCTGGTCAGAGCCGACCTCGGGTGCGGAACGGAACCTTTCCCAACCCGCTGGGGAAACTGTCAGCGCCACCCCTTAGCCTGCTCGAATGGACGGGATCGGAGACTTCGAAGCCGAGGCGCTGGCGGTGCTGCGCCGGCTGGTGGGCAGCGCGGACGCG
>DAOPRQ010000040.1:20340-22997 GCA_035349055.1 Propionicimonas sp. | reverse complement strand
CGCACGATCGACTGGCTGATCGAGACCGGCAGCTTGGTCAGGTTCACCGCGAAGAAGAACCAGGCGGTGGTGCCGAGGAAGCGCCACTTGTCGTACTTGGCGGCCAGGAGGTACAGGTTCATCGGCGGCCCGCCGGCGTTGGCCACCATCGTGGTGAAGCCGGCCAGCCCGCCGTACGCCGCCCCGACCGCAGGGTGGTGCACCGCCAGCCGATTTCGAAACAGGCCCAGCACCAGCAGGAGCAGCAGGATCACGCCGATGGTCCGCTTCAGCGTTGGTCCGTCCACCCAGTTCAGAAACCACGCCCCCAGCGCGATGCCCACCAGCACGGGCAGCACGAGGCGTCCGATCAACTTCCAGTCGACGTTGTGCCGGTAGGCCCAGACCGCCACCAAGTCGCCGACCAGCAGCATCACCAGCACCACGCCGGTTGAGTCCTTGGCCGGCAGGACGATCGCCGCCAGCACCACTGCCAGCATCGCCACGCCGCCGATCGCGGTCTTGGCGAAGCCGATCAGCAGCGCACACAGCACCAGGGCCAGCCAGCCCCAAAGCGGCAGGCTGGCCCAGAGGTTCGAGAGAGCATTCACCTACAGATAATGGCGCTGCGCAGACTTCTCGGCGATGTACTCGCCGTAGGCCTGCTGGGTGCTCGCCAACTCGGAGACCTGTGATACCGGCACGTCCCACCAAGCGGTTCCGGGCGGATTCGGCCCGTACAGGTTGGTCTCGATGTAGAGGACGGTCGTGCGGTCGTTCGCCACGGCCTTGGGGTAGTTCTCGCGGAACTCGGCGATCCCGTTGCAGCGGATCACGTCGGCGCCCCAGCTGGCGGCGTTGGCGGCCAGGTCGAAGGGGACATCCGCCCCGTCCAGTCGGCCCGACGTCGAGCGGGTCTTGTACTTGGTGCCGAACCGCTGCGAACCGCGCGACTCGCTCAACGCACCGATGGACGCGAACCCGTGGTTCTGCAGCAGCACCAGGATCACCTTGATGCCCTCCTGCGCCATGGTGGCGATCTCCATCGGCAGCATCTGGTAGGTGCCGTCACCCACGATCGCGACCACTTCGTGCTCGTCACCGACCGCGAGCTTCACCCCGAGGGCGGCGGGAATCTCATAGCCCATGCAGGAGTACGCGTACTCCAGGTGGTATTGCTCGGGGGTGCGGGCACGCCACAGGGCCTGCAGGTCACCGGGCATCGAGCCGGCCGCGTTGATCACGACGTCCTTCTCGCCCATCAGCTCGTTCAGCGCGCCGAAGACCTCGGTCTGCGCGGGCAGCGGCTGGTTGTCGCGGTGGTAGCACTCGTCGACGACGGCCTGCCATTCGGCGTCCAGCTGCTCGGCGCGCGCCTGGTAGGCGGCATCGGTGGACCAGCCGGAGAGTTCTGCGGTGAGCGCCTCGAGCGCCGACTTCGCGTCCGCCACCACCATGGTCGCGGCATGCTTGGCTGCGTCGAAGGCCAGCACGTTCACGTTGACGAACTTCACGTTCGGGTCGGCGAAGATCGTGTGGGACGCGGTCGTGAAGTCGGAGTAACGAGTGCCGATACCGATCACCAGGTCGGCCTCGCGGGCCAGCGTGTTGGCCGCGCTGCCGCCGGTGGAGCCGACGCCGCCGACCGCCATCCGGTGGTCGAAGTTGATTGCGCCCTTGCCGGCTTGGGTGTCGGAGACCGGGATGCCGGTCGCGTCCGCGAATGCACGCAGGGCGTCCGAGCCGCCGGAGTAGATCACGCCGCCGCCAGCGACCACGAGCGGACGCTTCGCCGCCTTGATCGCCGCGACCGCACGGGCCAGCGCGGCTGGTTCGGGCACCGGACGCGCGACGTGCCAGACCCGCTTGCCGAACAGCTCCACCGGGAAGTCGAAAGCCTCAGCCTGCACGTCCTGCGGCAGGCAAAGGGTCGCCGCGCCAGTCTCGGCGGGGTCGGTCAAAACCCGCATCGCCGCCAGCAGGGAACCGATCAGCTGCTCGGGACGGTTGATCCGATCCCAGTAGCGCGAGACCGGCTTGAAGGCGTCGTTGACCGAGATGTCGAGGGTGCGCGGGTCCTCCAGTTGCTGCAGCACCGGGTCGGGGTAGCGGGTCGCGAAGATGTCGGACGGGAGCAGCAGCACCGGAAGCCGGTTGGTGGTGGCCAGCGCCGCGCCGGTAACCATGTTGGTGGCGCCGGGGCCGATGGACGAGGTGACCGCCCAGGTCTGCAGCCGGTTCTTGGTCTTGGCGTAGGCCGCAGCGGCGTGGACGGCGCCCTGCTCGTTGCGCACCAGCACGTAAGGCAGGTCGGGCGCGTCCGGGTTGCCGTCCAGTTGCTGGAGCTCAGCCTGCAGCAGTGCTTGGCCGACGCCGGCGACATTGCCGTGGCCGAAGATGCCGAAGCAGCCGGCGAAGAGCTTCTGCTCCTCCCCGTCCCGCTCGGTGTACTGGTTGGCAAGGAACTTCACCACCGCCTGGGCGACGGTTAGCCGAACGGTCTGGGTCATCTTTGGCTCCGGGTCATTGGTGTTCGAGTCGGTGCACCGCCGGCGTGGGGAAAGGGTGGCCCGACGCCGGCGGCGCGAGGGGAATCAGGCTGCAGGGATCAGGATGTCACGCACGATCTGGTCGAGTTCTTCGTCGGCGCCGAGGAACTGGCGCAGCGTCTTGCGGGT
>DAOPRQ010000040.1:18747-20240 GCA_035349055.1 Propionicimonas sp. | reverse complement strand
GCGACACCGGCCCACTCCAGGTAGCCCGGGTCGAAGACCAGGCCGTCCTTGGCGTAGACCTGCTTCAGCCAGTCGTCGAGGCGGCCGACCATGATCGTGACCACCGGGCCCATCTTGGACACGTCCTCCCCCGCGGCCTCGCGGGCCTTCAGTCCGCGCTCGATGGCCTCGCCGGCGGCTACCGCCTGGGCGACGGTGAAGGAGACGGTGACGTTGATGTTGACCCCGCGGCGGGTAGCGTCCTCGATGGCCTCGACGCCGGTCTTGGTCGCCGGGATCTTCACGATGATGTTCGGCGCGAGGTTCGAGAAGTACTCGGCCTGGTCAGCCAGCGCCTTGGCGCTGCGAGCCAGGCGCGGGTCGGTCTGCATCGACAGCCGGCCGTTGTAGCCCTGGTACTTTTCGAAGGCCGGCTCCAGCAGCTTGGCGGCATCGAGGGATACCTCCTCGACGACCTTCCAGCCGATCTGCGACTCGGTCGCGTCCGGCATCTCGGCGGCGAGTTCCTTGATTCGGGCGGTCCAGCGCGGCAGGTCGGCGCGGATCGCGGCGAGCGCGATCACCGGATTGCAGGTGGCGCCGACCGCGCCCCACGAGATGGCCGTGGAAAGCTCGGTGTAGGTGGCCGAGTCGTTCCAGAGCACGGTCGGGCCGCGCTGAGTCATCAGGCCAAGTGGGGTGTTCGTATCAGTCATTTGAACCTCTTCTTCGAGGCACGGTGTGCCGCTACCAGTCGGTGACACCCATTCAATCCCTGCTAACAGCAGAAGTCAACACAATGTCCTGACATTCTGCCTTGGGTTGCTCGGGTGACGGCTGGCGCGGTGCCCGCGTCCGCCAACTTCGGCAACTTCGCTCCCGAACGGGACCCTTGCTCCCGATAGTTCGGGAGCGCGAGTCCCATTCGGGAGCGAAGTCGGACGGCGGGCGCCCTCGAGCCTAGGCTGGGGCCGGCTCGCGGCGTCCGCTGCGATCGACGTCGACCACCAGCACTTCCAGTCCGCGGACCGGTTCGTCGAGGGCGGACGCGAGTTCGTCCGCGGTGCTGATGCGGACGCACGGTATCCCGAAGCCCCTGGTCAGAGCGACCAGGTCGAGGCCGGTGGGGGTAGCGAAGACCCGTTCGAACGAGTCGGCGAACTGTTCGCCGCCGTATTCGAGGGTCGCGAAGATGCTGCCACCGGCATCATCGGCCACCACGATGCGCAGTTCCGGACGCGGCTCCCCCGGTCCGATCGCCAGCGCACCGACGTCGTGGACGAAGGACAGGTCGCCGCACAGCAGCGTGGTCGGCCGTCCCGAGCCAAGCGCGACCCCGATGGCGGTGGCCAGGGTGCCGTCGATGCCGGACAGGCCGCGGTTCGCGAAGACCGGCGGGGAGTCCGGACGCACCGGCGCGAGATCAGCGTCCCGGATCGGATTGGAGTTCCCCAGGCACAACACCTGATCCGCCGGCACGGACGCGACCACCAGCGCCGCGACCTGCGGCCCGG
>DAOPRQ010000040.1:0-18647 GCA_035349055.1 Propionicimonas sp. | reverse complement strand
CAACCCACCGTCATCCCGGCGCAACCCCAACCCACCGTCATCCCGGCGCAGGCCGGGATCTCCCAGCGCAACCGGACGCAGCCGAGAATCGGCGTCCTGCCAGGCAGCCAGCCAATCCGGCGGGCCGGGTGCGACGCTGACCGCGCCGGCGACCACGCTCGCCCGCCAGCCCGGGTCGACGAAGTCCGGGGACGCGCTGAGTACGATCACCTCGATGTCGGCACGGGAAAGCAGTGCGGTCACCGGACGCGACAGGTTGGGCCGCCCGAAGACGATCACCCGCTCGATCTGTTCGGCCAGCGGGCCCGCGAGCAGGATTCGGCCGTGCCCGAGCGCGTTCGCACCGGTGCGCGCGTTGCTCGACGGTTCGGCCAGCAAGGGCAGGCCGGCAGCCTCGGCCAGCTCGACGGCCACGCGTCCGATTGATACCGGCGCATCGCCACAGACCACCAGGGTGCGCGGGGCCCCAGGGAGCGGATGCACCACTGCGTCCGGCTGGTCTGGGGTGAGTACCGGTCTGAACTCGGCCGGCGCCTCGACCGCATCCGAGACCAGCGGCTGACCGAGCTCGACGTTCAACTGGGCCGGGCCGGGGAACCGGGAGAGCGCGCCGGTTGCGGCCAGTACTGCACGCGCAGCCTGCGCGGGCCAGGAAACGGCCGAAGCGGCCGAGCTGACCCGGGCGCGGTAGCGGAGGAACCCATCGAAAAGTTGGCTCTGCTCGGTGGTCTGGTTGGCGCCGAAACCGACCAGCGCGGCGGGCCGGTCGGCGGATACCACCAGCAGCGGCACCCCGGAATGGTGTGCCTCCATCACCGCCGGCAGCAGGTTCCCTACTGCGGTGCCGGACGTGGTCACGATCGGGACGCAGCGTCCGGACGCCTTCGCGAGCCCGAGCGCAAGGAACCCGGCCGACCGCTCGTCCACCCGGACGTGCAGCCGCAACCGGCCCGCGCGCGCGGCCGCGTCCCCCACCAGGGCGAGCGGCGCGCTCCGCGATCCGGGGGCGAGCACCAGATCGGTCACACCTTGGGCCAGCAACTGCCCGAGCACCGCGCTGGCGCAGGCGACGGAGTCGGTCATCGGCCCTCCCCTGGTTCGATCAGTTCCTCAGCCATTGGGCCGAGCCGGGCCAGCCAGCGGGCCGTCGCTTCCGGCCCGGCTCGCCAGTCGTCGGCACGAACGTCCTGTGCCCCCCCGACCACCGGTTGCGAACCGAGATCCCGGCCAACGCCCAGATGACGATCAGCGGTGGCTGAAAGGGCCGCGCCGGGACCACGATCAGCGGTGGTTGGGGCCGCGCAGGGATGACGATCGGGCGAGACCGTCCGCACGGGAATCGCGCCATCGACGGCGACCAGTGGGCGGTCGGTGACATCCATGGTGAACATCGTGGCGGTGTTCAGTCCGCACGCGTAGGGCAACTCCGGCAGTGCGGCGGCCAGCGCAACGCCGGCGGCGAGCCCCACCGAGCTTTCCAGCGCCGACGAGACCACCACCGGTAGGCCCAACCGCTCAGCGAGTTCCAGGCACGCGCGGACGCCGCCCAGCGGCTGCACCTTCAACACCGCGATGTCTGCGGCTTCGAGTGCGACCACCCGCTCCGGGTCGCCGCTGCGGCGGATGCTCTCGTCCGCCGCGATCGGCACCTGGAAGCCGCGCCGGGCCAGCAGCCGGCGCAACTCGGCCAGTTCGTCGACCGTGGCACAGGGCTGTTCGGCGTACTCGAGCCCGAACTGGGCCAACTCCGCCAATCGGCTGAGCGCGGTGTCCACGTCCCAAGCGCCGTTGGCATCGATCCGCAGTCGCCCGGACGGGCCAAGGGCATCCCGCACGGCCTCCAGCCGCGAGGCGTCCTCGGTGCCGGACTGGCCGGGCTCGGCCACTTTCACCTTCGCCGTGCCGCAACCCGATCCGGCGACGATCGCGTAGGCCGTCTCGGGGTCGACCGCAGGAACGGTCGCGTTCACCGGCACCCGGTCGCGCACCGGCTCGGGGAAACCGAGGTTCGCCGCTTCAAGCGTGGCCCGCCACCAGTTGTCGATCTCCGGACGCTCGTACTCGGCGAACGGGCTCCACTCCCCCCACCCGGCCGGGCCGTGCACCAGTAGGCCCTCGCGGACGGTAAGGCCGCGGAACCGGTTGCGCATCGGGAGCGCGAACGCCACCGCGGAGTTGCGTCCCATCGGTCAGCGCGCGATCAGGAGGCCGACGAAGAGCCCAGCGGCGCAGGCGAGCTCGGCCAGCCCCGTCCGCTTCAGCACGTGGATCAGGCCGTAGCCGCTCACCCCACGGACGACCTCCAGCATCGGGCCGGCCAGGAGCAGCAGCATCAGCCAGCCCAGCAGCGCCCACCACGAACTGGTCGCGGCCACGCCAAACACGCCGACCGCAGCCAGCGCGACCAGCCCGACGAAGAACCAGCGGGTGCCGCTGTCGCCGAGACGAGTCGCGAGCGTCCGCTTGCCGACCGCACGGTCGCCGTCCAGATCGCGCAGGTTGTTTGCCACAAGGATCGCGCAGGCCAGCGCACCGATCGCCACCGCCGTCCACCAAGCCGAGGCGGAGACCGTCCCGACCTGGATGTAGACGGTGCCGGAGACCGCCACCAGGCCGAAGAAGACGAAGACGAACAGTTC
This sequence comes from Propionicimonas sp., assembly GCA_035349055.1. Taxonomy (GTDB): domain Bacteria; phylum Actinomycetota; class Actinomycetes; order Propionibacteriales; family Propionibacteriaceae; genus Propionicimonas. Next base: position 16,008 of record DAOPRQ010000040.1, on the reverse strand, counting down.
GCCGAGACCGAGGTAGCCGTAGGGCTTGCGGCCGCCGGTGTAGAACCAGGCTGCCAGGATCGCCGCTGCACCCAGACCCAGCAGCCACCAGTGGCCGGTGATCACCACGACGGTCAGGCCGGCCACGGCCGCGACGCCGAAGCACGCGAAGGCCGCCAGCTTCACGTGCGCAGGCTTGGCCGCACCGGAACCGACCAGGCGCATCGGGCCGACCCGCACCGCGTCCGTACCGCGGATGCCGTCGGAGTAGTCGTTGGCGTAGTTGACCCCGACCTGCAGCGCCAGCGCGACGACCAGTGCGAGCGTCGCCAGCAGCGGGTCGAACCCACCCTCGAACCAGGCCACCGCGCTACCCGCGAGCACTGGCGCGAGCGCCGCGGGCAGGGTGCGGGGGCGGGCGCCCTCGACCCATTCAGCCAACGTCGCCATCTTCACCCAACTCCCGCCAGGACAGCTGGAGTGCCGTCCGATCGATCTTGCCTATGGATGTGTACGCCAAGTGCTCGACTCGCCGCAATTCCTTTGGCGCCGCCGCCTTGCCCAGCCGCGGCTCCAGGATGGCTTGGACGCGGCCAAGGTCGAGGTCGGCACGGCTGAGTGCGACGACCTTCGCGCCCCACCGAGCGTCCGGGATGGCCAGGACCGCCAGCGTTCCGGTGCCGAACTCGGCGTCGCAGGCGTGCTGGACTGCGGCGAGGTCGACGTTCTCCCCGCCCGAGATGACCACGTCATCTGCGCGGCCGAGCACGCGGAGGCGTCCGTCCGCCCAGATGCCCCGATCGCTGGTGCGCACCAGGTCGCCGCTGAGCACCGTCCGGGTGAGCTCGGGACGGCCGCGGTAGCCGAGAAAGGCCATCGGGCCGCCGAGGCTGATCCGTTCGCCTTCGAGTTCGACCCGGACGCCGTCCAGCGGGACGCCGTCATACACGCAGCCGCCGCAGGTCTCGCTCATGCCGTAGGTGGCCACTAGTTTCACGCCGGCGTCGTTGGCGCGTTCGCGCAGGCCGGACGGAAGCGCGCTGCCGCCGAGCAGAACGGCGGCGAAGGCCCCCAGCTTGGCGACTGTTTCGGCTTCGTGGAGTGCCCGGTCGAGCTGGGCGGCGACCAGGGAGATGTAGGTACGGGTTCGCGGTGTTTCCAGGTCGGCGAGGTCCGGACGGGCGAAGTGCACCGCCGTCCCGGCCCGGACCGCGCGAACCACGGTCATCAACCCGGCGACGTGGCGGGTGGGTAACGCGCAGACCCAATCCCCGGCGCCGCCGAGCCGGGCGTGGGTGGCGTCCGCGGAGAAGCGCAGCGCGGACCGGGACAGCACCACCGCCTTGGGTGCTCCGGTCGCGCCCGAGGTGGTGACGACCGCGCCGGCGTCCGGTTCGGTGACCGGCTCGTCGATCTGGAGGGCGGGTAGTTGCCGCGCCTCGGGAAGCGGTGCCAACGGCGGTCCACCGGCCAACGCATCGGCCAACGCGCCGACGACGTCCGCGCCTTCGACCACCCGCAGTTGCACGCCTCAACCATAGGACCAACGACGCGCACGCTGGCTGAGCCCCAAACACAAGCTGAGTTTTACCTGAGAGGGTCTCTTATGAAAGACTCCGCGCGTGAACATCCGACGGCTGCGCAACGGAGTGGCCGCGCTGTCGGCAGTGATCGGGCTGCTGCCCGCGTTCACCGCGAGCCAGGCTCTGGCGGTTCCCTCCGCTGATTCCGCCGGCTCCGCCAATCCGCCAGCCGCCACCCGCACGACGACCTTGAAGCCGGCCGAGTTGGCGATCTATCGCGAGGCCCTGCTGAACAAGCAGTCGACTGCGATCGCCGTCCAGAACGCGACGATCGAGGCGATCCACGCCCAGACGGTGGCCGAACTCGGCTACGAACCCGCCACCACCGACCCGCGCGAGATCGCCCGGCAGATCATGCTGAACAAGTACGAGTGGGGCGAAGACCAGTTCGCCTGCTACGACAGCATCATCATGCGCGAGAGCCGCTGGATCGTGACCGCGGACAACCCGTACTCCAGTGCCTACGGCATTCCGCAGGCACTGCCCGGCAAGCGCATGGCCGAGTTCGGCGACGACTGGCGGACGAATCCCGCCACGCAGATCCGGTGGGGCCTCAATTACGTCGACGAGCGCTACGGCACCCCCTGCCAGGCCTGGTCCTTCAAGCGCGGCCACGGCTGGTACTGATAGCTCCACCCAAGCGCAGGTGAGGCCGAAGCTCAGGCGTCCCAGTTCACCAAGCCGTCGGTGTCGTGCTCTCCATCTGGCCAGACCGCGCGGACGATGCCGGCTGCGGCCAGAGCCTTGCGGCAACCGGGGCACGGCGGGTCGGTGATGTAGGCGGTCGCACCCTTGGTATCGCGGGTGGCGAAGAGCAGCGCGTTCACCTCGGCGTGGATGGCGATGCAGAAACCCGGCGTCCCCGGACGGTCGTAGTCGCCCAGCCCGGGAACCTGGTCGTAGTCGAGCTGACCGCGCGGGCAGGCCCCCTCAAGGCAATCCGGACGCCCGGGCGCAGCACCGTTGTAGCCGGTGGCGATGATCCGGCGATCGTGCACCAGCACCGCCCCCACCCGACGGCGCGTGCACTTCGCGCGTGCGGCCACCGCGCTGGCGATACCGAGGAAGTACTCGTCCCACCCGGGCACGTAGTGCTCGTTCATCGGTTCTCCTGTCTGCGGCGGCCACGATGCGCCAGCAGGCTACCGGGTGAGCTGGCAGCCCGCTGATTACTTGGGCAAATACTCGTTGCTCATCGCGGCAGCGGCGTCCGCATCGCCGGTCAACAAGCCGTGATCGGTCATGAAAGCGGCCATCGCCGTCCATTGGTCGGGATCCAACTTCCCGGAGACCTCACCGGACGCGTCCACCCAGAGCTTCGCGGTTGCGACCAATGTGGCCTTCGCCGCCGCCTGGGCAGCGGACGCCGACAGGCCGGGCACGAACTTCGCTGACGCCGCCAGCGCGTGGTCCGGATCGGTCACCGCGGTCTTGACCCCGCCCAGCATCGCGGTTGCCACCCGACGAACCACGTCCGGATTGGCTTTCGCGTACTCGGAGGTGGTGATCAGACAGATGCTGACCAGAGGCACCTGCCCGTCCGCGATCGCAAGGCTGCGCGTCGCCAGCCCGCCGAGCGCGAACTGCACCGCTTCGTTGTTGCTGAAGCCGACGATCGCGTCCACCTTGCCCTGGGACAGTGCGGCCTGCTGGGTGTAGCCGATCTCCTTGATCTCCACGTCGGCCTCGGTCAGCCCGGCGGTCCGCAGCGCCACCAGCAGCGCGAACCAGTTCTCGCCGTACTTGCCCGGGATGCCGATCGAATGCCCCTTCAAGTCGGCCAGCGAGCCGATCGCGGATGCCTCGGGGACGATCACCACCGCCGGGTACTCGTGGAAGTACGCCCCCACAGCGATCAGGTCCAGCCCCTGCGCCCTTGCCTGAAGCATCTCGTCGCCACCTGCGATCACGAACTGCTCCTGACCAGCTGCGATGGCGGTGAACAACCCCTCGGACGCCCCGTGGTGCCGCAGGGTCGGAGCCAGCCCGGCCCGCGCGAAATCACCGTCCGCATCCGCCAGGTAGAACGGGCTGAACTGCACGTTCGGGATGTAGGTGAGCCCGATGGTCGGGGTCGCGGTCGCCACCGCGGTGGCCGAAACCGAGCTCTGCTGAGTGGCTGGCGCACAGGCGCTCAGCGCCAATAGCGCGACCAGACCGGCAAGGATTCTTCTGGGCATGGACCTCAGGCTCTCTGCAGGGAGTTGACGATGCGGGAGCGGCGCTCCCACAGCAGGATCAGGGCGTAGGCGCTGGACGCGAAGCCGCAGAGCACGATGATCGTGGCGAACATGCCGGCGGTATCGACCGACCCCCGCTGGATGGTGAGTACCTGGCCGAGCCCGCTGCCGCCCATCACCATCTCGCCGACGATCGCGCCGGTGACCGCAAGGGTCACTCCATTGCGCAGCCCGCCAAGGATGCTTGGCAACGCCATCGGTAGTTCAACGAAGTACAGCAGCGCGAGACTGGAGGCGCCGTCGATCCGGCCGGCGTCGACCACGTCGGCGTCCACATGCTTCAGACCGATGACCGCGGCGATCAGGATCGGGAAGAACACGATCAGCGCGCAGAGCACCACGATCGAGAACAGACCGTAGTCGAGCCAGAGCACCAGGAGCGGCGCGAGCGCGATCGCGGGGATGGCCTGGGTGGCACCAAGGAAAGGATGGACGGCCGCCGCGGCCCAGCGCGACCGGTGGATGCCGATCGCCGTCGGCAGGGCCACCGCAGCCCCGAGCAGCGCACCACCGAAAGCCTCGGCGAGCGTGACCAGCAGGTAGCCCCAGTACCGCGGATCGGTCAGGTCGGTGACCAATCGGGCGGCCACCGCACCGGGAGTGGGCAGCAGCACGGAGCCACCGCCTGCGGTCAGCTTCCAGCCGATGAGCAGCAGTGCGCCCAGCCCGATCGGGGCTAGCACCTCGCGTTTCATCCGACCTCCGCACGCAGTTCAGGTGCTGCGGGGCGGTTTTCGGGATGCGCGGACGGTCCGCGCCGACGACCCTGAATAGGGTCGCGTCGCGACACGCGTGCTGCCTCCCATCCGGACTTTCACCGTCGGCCCTGGAATTCCACCAGATCAACCGATTCCGCTGGGCGGAACCGGGTCGCGGACTATCACCGCCGGTTCGGAATTACACCGACCCCGGAGCACGTTTGCCCTCATTCTAGTACTTGCGCGCAGATTCCCGGCACGCCGCGATAGTCGAGTGGGCCATCGACGTAGGACACTGTGCCCTGTGCCGGTCAGCAGGCCGGCTAGTCCAGAGAGGACCCCGATGCGCATCGCCGTTCCCAGCGAAGTCAAGAACCACGAGTACCGGGTGGCGATCACCCCGGTGGGGGTGGCCGAGTTGACCGCCCACGGTCACGAAGTCTTCGTCCAGCAGGGAGCGGGGCTCGGTTCGTCCATCACCGACGCGGAGTATGTGGCCCAGGGCGCGAAGATCCTGCCGGATGCAGCCACTACCTGGGCCGCCGGCGAGATGGTACTGAAGGTCAAGGAGCCGATCGAGAGCGAGTACTACTTCCTGCGTGACGACCTGCTGCTGTTCACCTACCTGCACCTGGCTGCCGACCGTCCGGGCACGGACGCGCTGCTTGACGCCGGCACCACCGCGATCGCCTACGAGACGGTGCAGTTGCCGAGCGGGCTGTTGCCGCTGCTCTACCCGATGTCGGAGGTGGCCGGCTGCCTCGCGCCCCAGGTCGGCGCGCACGCCATGATGAAGGCCCAGGGCGGACGCGGGGTGCTGATGGGCTGCGTCGGCGGCGTGGCCAACGCCAAGGTGGTGGTGCTCGGGGGTGGCACGGCCGGCCAGAACGCTGCCAATGTTGCACTCGGGATGGGCGCGGACGTGACCATCCTCGATACCGATCTGGACAAGCTGCGCACCACCTTCTGGCGCTACGACAACCGGGTGCACCAGATTGTGTCGTCCCGGCTCAGCATCCGCGAACAAGTGCTGGCCGCCGACATGGTGATCGGCACAGTGCTGATCCCGGGCGCAAAGGCGCCGAAACTGGTCACCAACGAACTCGTCGCACAGATGAAGCCCGGCTCGGTGCTGGTGGACGTGGCCATCGACCAGGGCGGCTGCTTCGAGGATTCCCGTCCGACCACCCACGCCGACCCGACGTTCATGGTGCACGACTCGGTGTTCTACTGCGTGGCGAACATGCCCGGCGCGGTGCCGAACACCTCCACCTGGGCTCTCACCAACGCCACCCTCGCCTATGCGCTGCAGCTCGCTGACAAGGGGTGGCAGGGCGCCTGCCGCGAGAACCGTTCGCTGGCGCTCGGGCTGAACACCCACGCCGGTCAGATCGTCTACCCGGCGGTGGCCGAGGCATGCCAGCTGCCGTTCACGCCGCTCGACGACCTGCTCTAGGAGCCTGCCGGAAACCGCTCGGGCATCGAAATGCGGGCGATGGCGCGCCAGAAGGCGCTTGAAACCCGCATTTCGATGGCGGCGTCAGCCGGCGCCCATCAGTGCCAGCAGCACACCACCGGCGACCACGCTGGCGATCTGGCCGGCAGCGTTGGCGCCCATGGCGTGCATGAGCACGAAGTTGGAGAAGTCCTCGCGACTGGCCTCCTTCTGCACTACCCGGGCAGCCATCGGGAAGGCGCTGATACCCGCCGCCCCGATCAGCGGGTTGAACTTGCCGCCGGAGAACACGTTCATCAGCTTGCCGAACAGCACTCCGGTAGCGGTGTCCAGGAAGAAGGCGATCAGCCCCAACCCGAGGATCGCCAGCGTCCCGACCTGCAGGAAAGCCTCGCCCTGCATCGTGGCCCCGATCGCCAGGCCGAGGAACAGCGTCACCACGTTGGCCAGTTCGTTCGCGGACGCATGGGTGAGCCGCTCCACCACCTTCGACTCCCGCATCAGGTTGCCCAGCATCAGGCAGCCGATCAGCGGGGTCGCGAACGGCACCACGATCCCCACCGCCACGGTCACCACGATCGGGAAGAGCACCCGCGTCCGCTGGCTGATCTCGCGCTGGGTGTACGGCATGCGGATCGACCGCTCAGCCTTCGTCGTGAGTAGCCGCATCACCGGCGGCATGATCAGCGGCACCAGCGCCATGTAGCTATAGGCGGCCACCGTGATCGGGCCGAGCAGCTCCGGTGCAAGGCGTCCGCTGACGTAGATGGACGTGGGACCGTCGATCGCCCCGATGATGCCGATGGAGGCGGCCTGGTTGCGGTCGAAGCCCAGCAGCAGGGCGAGGATCACGGTCAGGAAGATGCCGAACTGCCCGGCCGCCCCCAACAGCACCATCTTGGGGTTCTCCAGCAGCGGCCCGAAGTCGGTGAGCGCCCCGATGCCGATGAAGATGAACAGCGGGAACAGCTCGTTGCCCACCCCGATGTCGTAGAGGATCGTGAGCAGGCCGCCGTCCGCGACCAGCGGTGACAGGGGTAGATTGGCGAGGATCGCGCCCGCGCCGATCGGCAGCAACAGCAGCGGCTCGTACTCCCTCGAGATGGCCAGGAAGATCAGCAGCCCGCCGATCGCCATCATCACCAGCGACTGCCAGGTGACGCTGGTGATGCCGGCCAGCAACTGGTCGATCGTGTCCTGGCTCATCGGCTCAGGCCTCGAACTCGACCAGCACGTCGCCGTGTTTCACCTGGTCACCCGCGGCCACCGCGACCCTGGCCACCGTGCCGTCCCGCTGCGCCTTCAGCTCGTTCTTCATCTTCATCGCCTCCAGCACGAGCACGGTCTGCCCGCGCCGCACGGCCGCCCCGGGCGTGACTTCGACGCTCAGGATGACCCCGGGCATCGGTGCGGCGACGGTGTTGCCGGCCACCGCAGACCGGGCCGGAAGCGGACGCGATGGCGCGGCCGACTCGACCGGCCGCACCTGCGAATGGTGCGCTGGGACGGCCACCCTGGACGCGCCGATCTCCAGTTGCGGGGCGATCACGGCCTGGGCGAGGTCCTGGTGGTCGGTGAGGATCACGTCCACCAGCCGACCGTCCTCCAGGTGCACGGTGAAGGTGTCGGCAGCCAGTTCCTCGACATCGAGCACGTGCTCGGTGTCGTTGATCCGTACGGTGTAGCGACGCATGCGTCCTCACTTCCAGGGTTGGTTCTGGTAGCCGCGGCCGACCGCAACCCAGCGGCTGGCGAACAACTGGCTGCCGGGAGCCACCCGGCGCATGGCCGGGGCGGCCTGGCTGCGCCGCACCCGGGCGTGGGTGACCACAGCTACCGTGATCGCGGCGACCAACTCCGGGGTGAGGCCGTCGGCCGCCGTCTGATCGGCGGTGGGTTCGGTTCCCACGTCCGGCTCGGGCGCTATCCGCGTCCGCACGGAGGTCGACCGATCCAGCCGGCCGATCAGCTTGAGCACCAGCATCAGCACCAGCAGGACGCCGAAGACCGTCCCCATGCCGACTGCGGCCAGGTAGAGGCCGAACCCGATCTCGCCCATGTCGTCCACCTAGACCGGGAAGAGCCCGTGCTTCTTGGGCACGTTCGTGTGCACCTTGGTGCGCAGCACCTCCAGTGCCCGGATCAGCCGCAGGCGGGTCTCCCGGGGCTCGATCACCTCATCTATCTGGCCGACGTCGGCGGCGTGGTAGGGGTTGAAAAGGCGCTCCTTGTACTCGCGGATGAACTCATCCTCGGCCTTCGCCGGGTCTTCTGCCGCTGCGATCGCCTTGCTGTGCAGCAGTCGGGCGGCCCCTTCGGCACCCATCACCGCGATCTGCGCACTCGGCCACGCGAAGGCGATGTCGTTGCCCATCTGCTTGGAGCTCATCGCCACGTAGGAGCCGCCGATCGCCTTCCGGGTGATCACCGACAGCTTCGGGACGGTGGCCTGGGCGAACGCGTAGATGATCTTGGCCCCGTGCCGGATCACCCCGTTGTGCTCCTGGTCGACGCCGGGAAGGTAGCCAGGGCAGTCGACGAAGGTGACCAGCGGGATGTTGAACATGTCGCAGATGCGGACGAAGCGCGCGATCTTGTCCGAGGAATCCAGGTCGAGCGAGCCCGACAGCACCGCCGGCTGGTTGGCCACCACACCGACGGAGTTCCCGTCCAAACGGGCGAATGCGGTGATCGCGTTGGGCGCGAACTGCTCGTGGTTCTCCAGGATGCTGCCGGCATCGAAAACGAGCTCCAGGATGTCGCGCATGTCGTAGGGCAGGGTGTCGTCGGTGGGCATGATCGTGTTCAGCGACTCGTCCATGCGTGCCGGATCGTCGTACGGGGTGAGCGCGGGCGGGTCCTCGGTGTTGTTCTGCGGCAGGTAGCCGAGCAACAGCTTGGCCAGTCCGATCGCGGCCTGGTCGGTCTCTGCGGAGAACTGGGAGACCCCGCTGCGGGCGTTGTGCACCCAGGCACCGCCCAGGTCCTCGGCGGTGACCTCCTCACCGGTGACGGCCTTGATGATGCCCGGCCCGGTGAGGAACATGTTCGAGGTGTGCTCGACCATGATCGTGAAGTCGGTGAGCGCAGGTGAATAGACCGCGCCCCCGGCGCACGGCCCCATGACCAGCGAGAGCTGGGGCACCACCCCGGACGCCGCCACGTTCCGGTAGAACACCTCGCCGTAGGCGGCAAGGCTCTTCACACCCTCCTGGACGCGGGCGCCACCGGAGTCGTTCAGACCGATCAGCGGAATGCCGGCATCGATGGCGAGGTCCATCATCCGGCAGATCTTCTGCGACTGGACCTCAGAGAACGAACCGCCCAGCACGGTGAAGTCCTGGGCGTAGACCGCCACCCGGCGTCCGTTCACCTTGCCGAAGCCGGTAATCACGCCGTCGCCGGGGAAACGCAGCTTGTCCATGCCGAACTCGGACGACTGGTGGGTGGCCAGCGCTCCCAGCTCCTGGAAGGAGCCCTCGTCCAACAGAATGGCCAGCCGCTCACGAGCGGTCAGCTTCCCGCGGGCGTGCTGGGCCTCGACCCGTTCCTGACCGCCACCGGCCAGTGCCGATTGCCGCTTGCGTCGAAGTTGCTCGAGTTGGTCGCCCATCGCCTGCTCACCCGTCCTGGCATCCGGATCCGCTTGTCTGCGACCCTACGCCAGGTACCTCGCAGCGGGGTCAGGACGGGAAAACCGGCGGTGTCGCAATCTCGCTGCTGTGTGAGGATTCCCCACTCGGATCGATGCGGGAAGCGGCTTCGGCTTCGAGTTCGCGACATGACCCTGACGACCCTCGATGCGACAGTTGACGTTTCAATGGCGTAAGATCGCTACCAGCGACTCGGCTACCAGTCTTGCCTCGAGTCGCCCGGTGATGCGGATTACTGAGTCCGCTGGCCGCGCCGCACCGTCCACGGGACGGACCCAGCCGAGCGCGCCAGGCAAGACACCGATTCGGACGGATTTTTCGTGCCCCTTGATTTCGCACGCCTTGGCGTGCCCACCAACCTGGTGACCGTGCTCGCACAGCGGGACATCACCATCCCTACCCCGATTCAGGCCGCCACGCTGCCCGATTCGCTGGCCGGCCGGGACGTGCTCGGCCGTGGCCGCACCGGCTCAGGCAAGACCTACGCGTTCCTGCTGCCGCTGGTCGCCCGACTGACGGCCAAGCCCAAGCGGGCGGCCGCTCGCCGTCCCCGCGCCCTCGTGCTGGCGCCCACCCGTGAGCTGGCCACCCAGATCGCCGAGTCGCTCGAACCGCTCGCGTCCGCCACCGGCCTGACCACTCGGACGGTGTTCGGCGGAGTCGGCCAGAACCCGCAGGTGCGCGCGCTCGAACGTGGCGTGGACGTACTGATCGCCTGCCCCGGACGCCTGCTCGACCTGATGGATCAGGGTCACGTGATCCTCGATGCCATCGAGATCACCGTGATCGACGAAGCCGACCACATGGCCGACATGGGCTTCCTGCCGATGGTGCGCCGAGTCCTCGACAAGACGCCGGGGCAAGGACAGCGGATGCTGTTCTCGGCCACGCTCGACGCGGGTGTCGATGTGCTCGTGAAGCGCTTCCTGCACTCCCCCGTCGTGCACGAGGCGGACTCGTCCGCCCCGGTCGGCGAGATGGAGCATCACCTGCTCGGGGTGAGCGCGGCCGAGCGCGGCGACGTGCTGGCCGAACTCGCTGCGGCCCCCGGGCGGACCATCCTGTTCACCCGCACCAAGCACGGCGCGAAGAAGCTCACCAAGCAGCTGATCGGACGCGGCATTCCGGCGGTGGAACTGCACGGCAACCTCAACCAGAACGCCCGCACCCGCAACCTGGACGCGTTCCACCATGGCTTGGTGGAGACGCTGGTGGCGACCGACATCGCCGCGCGCGGCATCCATGTGGATGATGTCGCACTGGTCGTACATGCCGATCCGCCGGCCGAGCACAAGGCGTACCTGCACCGCTCCGGACGCACCGCGCGGGCCGGCCAGTCGGGCACCGTGATCACCCTGGTCACGCCCGACCAGCGCCACGAAGTGGCGGCACTGATGCGCGCGGCCAAGATCAAGCCGACGACGACGGCCGTGAACCCGGGCGACGCCACCTTGGCCAGCCTCGCCCCGGGCGAGCGGACGTACCTGCCGGCGGCTGAGGCGATGGCGTTGGCCAACCCGAACGCCCAACCGGCCGACCAACGGCAGCAGCCGGCTGAACGCCGCGGCTCGGCCGGCGGCCGATCCTCGGGTCGACGTGGCGACTCCGGTGGTCGTTCGACTGCTCGTCAGGGTGATTCCGGACGCAACCGCTCCGAGCGGACGCGTCCGGAGGCCAAGCAGGGTGCTGGGTCCGGCCAGGGCACCGCGAGGCGGAACGGCTCTCGGCCGGCGAGCAGCGGTGCAAACGGCGGCGCGGCTGCCTTCTCTGCGTCCTCGGGTCGCGGGCGACGCCGCTGAGCCAAGGCCGGATCACCGAGGACGCTGGCACGGGATAAGCACAACTTCGCGGCGATCAACGTCCGCGCTGGGTGAAGGATGGCCGCAGGAGGTGGCCATGTCTGAACTCCGGGATGCACTGGAAGCCGCCCATCGCATCGCGCTGGACTGGCTAAACTCCCTGCCTGAGCGACGAGTGCCGCCAAGCGCGGGGGTGGATCAGGTGGCGGCTGCCCTGGGCGATTTACCGGATGGCCCCCAACCATCGCCCGCTGTGGTCGAGCAACTGGCGCACGCCGTCGGGCCAGGGCTGACCGCGATGCCGTCCCCGCGCTGGTTCGGAATGGTGATCGGCGGCACCCATCCAGCTGGGCTCGCCGCGGACTGGCTGACTTCGGCGTGGGATCAGAACAGCGCGCTGCGCGCGGTCACTCCCGGGACGATCGCGGTCGAGGAGGTGGTCGACCGTTGGCTGCTGGACCTGCTCGGCCTGCCCGAGGATGCGGGTGTCGGCCTGGTCACCGGAGCGACCATGTCGAACTGGACCTGCCTGGTCACCGCCCGCGACACCGTGCTCCGGCGAGCGGGATGGGACGTCACCGAACACGGCTTGGCGGGATCGCCCGGCGTCCGGGTGCTGGTCGGAGCCGAACGTCACGACTCCATCGACTCCGCACTCCGCTACGCCGGCATGGGCCGGCCGGAGCCGGTCGGAGTGGACGCCCAGGGGCGGATCGACACGGCCGCGCTAGTGGCCGCCCTCAAGCAGCGACCGGGCCGTCCGACCGTCGTGGCGCTGCAGGCCGGCAACCTGCATTCGGGAGCTTTCGACGACTTCCCGGCAGCAATCGAAGCGGCGCACGCCGCCGGGGCGTGGGTACACATCGATGGGGCCTTCGGGCTGTTCGCGGCCGCGTCCGCACGGTATCGGCACCTCGTGGCCGGATTCGCGGAGGCGGACTCCTGGACCACCGACGCGCACAAGACACTGAACGTGCCCTACGACTGCGGAATCGCGATCGTGCGCGACGACGCAGCCATGCGCGCAGCGATGGGCATGCACGGCTCGTACCTGATCCAGGACGCTGCCGGCGACCCGTTCGACCGCGTACCGGAGATGTCGAGGCGAGCGCGGGCGACCCCGCTCTGGGCGGTGCTGGCGGCGCTCGGCCGAAGCGGTGTCGCGGAGCTGGTCGAGCGCTACTGCCGACATGCCCAGCGCTTCGCCGAGGGCATCGCGGCGATTCCGGGCGCGGAGGTGCTGAACGACGTGGTGTTCACCCAGGTCTGCGCCAGCTTCGGCAGCGACGAGCACACCAACGAGGTCGTGCGTCGCATGCTCGCCGACGGGACCGCCTGGACCTCAGGTTCGAAGTGGCATGACCGCGCTGTCCTACGCGTGGCCGTGTGCAACTGGTCGACCACGGACGTGGACGTCGACGCGACCCTGGCCGCGCTGCACCAAGCAGCCACCTAGGTCGCGGACACCAACAGTCCCTGAGGAGCCATGCGAGGAACGAGCCGGACCCAACAAATGGCACCTGAGAAGCCATACAAGGAACGGGCCGGCCCCAGCAACGGTCCCTGAGGAGCCATGCGAGGAACGAGCATGGCGTCACGAAGGGCCGCCGCCTGTGATCTATAACCTTCTAGAAACCCAGCCAGGTCAGGCTCGACCACCCGAAGTGCTGAGCCCAACAGGGAACCGCTGATCGATGCCGACCAACGCTGGCTGAGCTTGACGAAGCACGTAGCCGGGAGCGAATGGACGACCCAACGCCCGGCTCAGGGATCGTTGATCAGTGCTTCCCGGTCTAGGACAGGCCACGTTCAGCTGCGGAACCGGTGGTGTTGCTTCCAAACCCGCTCGGCCTGATTGGGCCGCAATGGTGCGGCGAACTCGGACAGGCCGCGGTCGTCCAGCCGGATGAGCCACTGGGATTCAATCGGCAGGTTGGGGTTGGGTTCCACTGTGTGGTGATGGAAGGTGCACAACAGCACCCCGCTGTCCAGGCTGGTCTCGCCCCCAGCCCACCAGGGCTTGCGGTGGTGGGCTTCGCACTCGGACGGCGGCCGGTCGCAACCGGGGAACGTGCAGCCCCGATCACGCAGGATCAGCAGGTGGCGCAGTTCCTTGGTGAACAACCGCTTCGAGCGGCCCACATCCAGTGGCTTGCTCTTCGAGCCGAGGACGGCGGGCAGGATGTGCGCGTCACAGGCGATCCGCCGAGCCTCTTGAGCAGTGATCCTGCAATCAGCGTCCAGCAGCGTGGCGGTGCCCAGCTTGCCCCGAAGGGTGTCGAAGTCGATGGTCACGATGACGCGCGGCCGATCCGCCCCATGGTCAGGGGCGATGCCGCAGGAGGCGTAGTGCTCGACTAGCCCGCACAACGCGTCCGCGTTAGCTTGGGAGCCGGTGATCTGGCCACCGGCAAGCAGCACGCTGGACCGGTGCGGCTTGGCGACAGCCCTGACCACGTTGATCAACTGCTGGCCAGGGACGGACGGGAGCTTTCCGTGGAAGGTCCACGAACCGTCCGGGTTTTGCCGCCAAGTGAAGTACCGATCCCTACGCTGCTCCGCGTCCAGCCGCTCCACCGAGCGACGATCCGCATCTTCGGCCACTTCAGGCGCCACGACTTCGATCGCCCGATTGACCAGCCGGGCCAAGCCGGCCGGACCGAAGTCGGCAGCGAACCTGACCAATTGGCCCGCGACCAGCTGGCGCCGGGAATCGTCCAGATCTTCGGGCAACCGGCGCAAACCGTTGACGATCGCCTTGGCCTGCTCAACTGATACCTGGCCACGTTCGAGAGCTCGGCCCACGCTTGGCGATTGGGCCAGCGCGACCGCGAACTGCACTTCTTCACGTGCGGACCGGGCCGAGTGCGTGTTGTGGTCGACCAGCCAGCCGGCGGTAGGCAGCGAAGCCTGATGGACCGTAGATTCACGGCGCTCCGCCTCAGCCAGCAGCGCAAGCTGGCGCGCGGCGACCGCATCAGAGCGCTGCTGGACCCGCTTCAGCTCGGCCAGCAACTCACGCTCGGTGTACTGCCACAACGGCAGCTCCGGGGGCGGATCTGCTACCAGAGCGGTTGCTATGTAGGCGTCGAGCAGTGCGCTGAGATCTTCGTCTACAGTGCTCGCCATAAGTTCTATTCTATGCTCACTGTAGTATTTTCACAAGCTTTTTTGTGATTTGCTACTTACCGATTACGAGATGGCGGCGGCCCTTCGTGACGCGCTCGCTCGTGCCTCGCGAACGCTCCTCAGGGACCGATTCCAGGGAGAGCACCCAACACCCCGAGCGCAACTTGACCACCCGAACGCGACAAGCTCGAACAACACAAGCGGCAAAACGGTGACAGCGCCCCTTCGTGACGCGCTCGTTCGTTCCTCACGAACGCTCCTCAGGGACCGAGTACTTGGCGGATGCTCAGGCGACGGCGGCTAGCGCGAAGGGCAGGACTGAAGTGGCTCCGGCTTGGCGCAGCAGGCTGGCGGCCACTGTGATCGTCCAGCGGGAGTCGACCAGGTCGTCCACCAGCAGCACCGGGCCGGCTTCAACCAGCGCGTCGGCCTGGTCGGGCGTGACCGTGAACCGACTGAAGATCTGTTTCAGCCGGAAGGCGCTGTTGCCCGCCCGCTCCTCCATTTCGGTCGAGCGCAGTGCCAGCGAACCGAGATCGGTCAGCCGGCCACTGCGAGCCAGCTCGGCAGCGAGCGTTGCCACCAGCTGCGGGTGGGTCAGCGACGGCACCGCAAGCACCGCGGTCGGCCGTTCAGCCCAGTCCCACTCGCGCAGCACTTCGAAGCAGTACGGCAGCACCCAGTCGGGTACCGGCGCGTCCGGTTCGGCGAGCAGGTTACGCAGCCGCTGCCCGAGCCCGAGGTCGGTGAACCGGGCGAGCACGCGGCCAGGCTCGGCAGCGTCGCTCGCGCCGATCCTTCCCGAGACCGGCACCCCAAGCTTCGCCATGCCGGACGGCCAGAGCGTTCGCGGCACCAGTTCCACCCCCGCGCGACCCAGCTCGGCGCGAGCCGACTCCGCCGCAGCACTCGACACCGAGTCGGCGTACCAGGTCTCGGCGCACCGATCGCAGCGTCCGCACCGGGTCGGTTCGGGATCGTCCAGTGTCTGCTGCAGGAATGCCATGCGGCAGCCGCTGGTGTCCACGTAGTCGAGCATCAGCTGCTGTTCCCGCTCGCGTGCCGCCGCCACCCGCGCGTAACGCTCCCGGTCGTACACCCACGGCGCCCCAGTGGCAGCCCAGCCGCCGCGGACCCGGGTCACCGCGCCGTCCACGTCCAGCACCTTCAGCAGCAGTTCGAGTCGGGCACGCCGGATGTCGACCACCGCCTCCAGCGCGGCAGTCGACATCGGCGAGCCGGCGCTGGCCAGGGCTTCGATCACCGCCGACGCCTTTGCCTCGTCCGGCATCGAAGCCGTCGCGAAGTAGTGCCAGATCTCCCGATCCGCCGGTGTCGGCAGCAGCAGGACGTCGGCGCTGGCCACCGCGCGACCGGCGCGCCCCACCTGCTGGTAGTAGGCGACCGGCGAGCTGGGCGCGCCCAGGTGAATCACGAAGCCCAGATCGGGCTTGTCGAAGCCCATGCCCAA
>DAOPRQ010000039.1:0-23992 GCA_035349055.1 Propionicimonas sp. | reverse complement strand
GAGCTGGGTGTGCGGAAGCTCGGTGAGCTCCTTCGCGACCAGCTGAGAAGCCTAGAGCGGGAGCAGCCGGAAGATCGGCTTCGGGATGTGCTTGAGCACCATCATCACGAACTGGAAGGGGGCCGGCACCCAGATGACCTTGGCGCCGTTGCGGGCCGCGTCCACCACCTGGGTGGCGAGCTGCTCCTTGTCCACCGTGAGCGGTGCTTCCTTCACGTCGGCAGACATCCGCGTCCGCACCTGGCCCGGACGCACCACCAGCACCTTCGGGCCAAACGGCGCGAGCGCCTCGCCGAGCAGTCGGTAGAAGCCGTCCAACCCAGCCTTGGTGGAGCCGTAGACGAAGTTCGATCGCCGCACCAGTTCGCCGGCGACCGAGCTCATCGCGATGATCTGGCCGTAGCCCTGCGCCTTCATTCGCTGCCCGAGCAGGACGCCGACGCTCACCGCGCCGGTGTAGTTCACCTGAGCGATCTGGACGGCCTTGGCCTGGTCCTGCCACACCTCTTCGGCATCGCCGAGGAGGCCGAACGCGACCACGGCCACGTCGATATCGGCGATCTTCCAGGCCGCGTCGATCACGCTCTCGTGGGTGTCGAAAGCGGTGGCGTCGAAGTCGAGAGCGTCGACCTCCGACGCGCCCGCTGCCTTCAGCTCGGCGACGGTTGCGTCCCGCAGCTCATCGCCGGGCTGCACGCCCAGCACCACCCGGACGGGCTGCTTGGCCAGGTACGCCTTGACGATGGCCAGCCCGATCTCGGACGTGCCCCCGAGCAGCAGGATGGTCTGGGGGTTGCCGGTGGCATCGATCACTTTGGTAACTCCTTGTGGTGGTGGCCCTTCGTCAGGCTCAGGGACCGTTCTGGCGTCCGATTCAGACGAGTTCGAGCCGGCGGCCGAGATCAGACACGAAGACCCCGTGCGGATCGATCCGGCGCCGGGTGGCGATCCACGCGTCCACTTCCGGGTACATCGCATGGAAGGTAGCAGCGGTGGTGCGCGAGTCCTTGGCCGTGTACAGCCGCCCGCCGAACTCGAGCACGCGCGCGTCCAGCCCGGCCAGGAACTCGTGCAGACCTGCCTTGATCGGGAAGTCCACGCAGACGTTCCAGCCGGACATCGGGTAGCTGAGCGGGGCCCGGTTGCCTTCGCCGAACAGCTTGAACACGTTCAGGAACGAGTAGTGCCCGGACGCCTGGATGTCTCGAATCAGCTGCTTGAACTCGGCGATCGCAGCCGGCGGCACCACGAACTGGTACTGCAGGAAGCCGTGCGAGCCGTAGGCGCGGTTCCACTCGCTGAACATGTCCAGCGGGTGGTAAAAGCCGGTGAGGCTCTGGATCTTGTCGGTGTAGTTGCCGCTCTTCGCGTACCAGGCGGTGCCCAGCAGGCCGAACGTGAACTTGTTCGCCAAGCCGTTCGGGAACACGTCCGGCAGCTCGAACAGCGGCTTGGCGTTGAAGGCCAGCGGGTCGGCCGCCAGCTTCGGCGCGTGCTCACGCAACTGGTCGAGGGTGGCCAGCGAGCCCCGCGACAAGGCCGCCCGGCCGAGCTTCGGCTCGGGGCTGATCGCGTCGAACCAGGCGCTGGAGTAGTCGTAGCGCGCCTCGGAGCCGTCGGAGTGGACCGCGATCGTCTCGTCCAGGGTGTGCGTGACCACACCGTCGGCGAGGAAATAGGCGGTCTCGGTGCGGGTCATCTTCAGCACCACCCGCAGGATGATGCCGGTCAGGCCGACGCCGCCGATGGTGGCCCAGAACAGGGTCGCGTCCGGGTCGTCGGGCGTACCGTCCGGGGCGAGGGTGAGGACGCGGCCGTCGGCCACCAGCAGCTGCAGGGAAGCGACGTGGTCGCCGAACGATCCCGCGCTGTGGTGGTTCTTGCCGTGGATGTCGCAGCCGATGGCACCGCCGACGGTCACCTGGCGGGTTCCGGGCAACACCGGCACCCACAGGCCGTACGGCAGCGCGGCGCGCATCAGCGCGTCCAGGCTGACCCCGGCGTCCACGTCGACCAGGGCTGCGTCCGGGTCGATGGAGTGGATGCGGTCGAGCGGGGTCATGTCGACCACCAGCCCACCGGCGTTCTGCGCCACGTCGCCGTAGGAGCGGCCGAGGCCGCGGGCGATCACGCCTCGCGACAGGTGCGAGGGCGAGTCGGCGTTGTGGCCGGCGACCTGGGCGACCGCCTCGGCGATCAGTTCGACATCGGGCGTCGACAGGACCTGGGCGGTCGTGGCGGCGGTACGGCCCCAGCCAGACAGGCTGGCGGTCGTCGTGGGCAGATCTGGGTTCTGGATGGCGCTCATCGAGCCTCAGCCTACTCGCGCCGTCCGGTCAGGTCGGCACGCTGGGCTCAGGGCGCTCCCCAGAAGAGCCGGTCCATCACCTGCCGGGCCATCCGCGCGTGCCGCCGGTAGTCCTCGACCAGCAGCGACGACTCGCCCTTCGCGTAACCGAGCACCTGGGCGACAGCCGACAACTCGCGGGAGTCCGTCGGCAGCCGGTCGCCGACGCGGCCGCGCAGCAGCATGACCGCGTTGCGAATCCGGGACGCGAGCACCCAGGCAGAACGCAGCGCCTCGGCGTCGTCAACCGTCACCAGCTCGTTCTCGACCGCGACCGCGAGCGCCGCCAGGGTGTTTGTGGTGCGCAGGCCGGGCAAGGCGGCTGCGTGCTGCAACTGCAACAGCTGCACGACCCACTCCACATCGGAGAGACCCCCCGGGCCCAGCTTCACATGCCCGGACGGATCACCGCCGCGGGGCAACCGCTCGGCCTCCATGCGCGCCTTGAGCTTGCGGATCTCCAGCACCTGGGCCCTGACCAGCCCGGCATCGGGGTAGCGAATCGCATCGATCGAAGCCAGCAGTGCCGCGCCCAGGTCGCGGTCGCCGGCACCCACCCCGGCCCGCAGCAGCGCCTGCGCCTCCCAGGTGGACGACCATCTGGCGTAGTACGCGCGATACGAGCTGAGGCTGCGGACCAACGCGCCGCCCTTGCCTTCCGGCCGCAGGTCGATGTCGATCTCCAGCGCCGGGTCGGGCCCGGGCCGCGACAGTAGCGAGCGCAGCCGGCTGATCACCGTCATCGCCGCCTTGGTCGCCCCCGGATCGTCACTGTCCGCGGCCACGAACATCGCATCGGCATCCGAGGCGTAGGCCAGTTCGCGTCCACCCCAGCGGCCCATCGCGATCACGGCGATCGGCGGAGCGGCTACCCCGCGTCCGGCCACCTCGAGCGCTGCGTCGATAGTTGCGCCCGCCAGGTCGGAGAGGGCCGTCCCGAGCGTGGCGAGATCAGTCTGGCCGAGCAGGTCAGCCATGGCCAGCCGCAGCAGTTCGCTTCGCCGGGACGCGCGGACGGCCGCGATCGCGGCCACGTCCGAATCATGCCGGCGCGCCGCAGTCAGCATCTGGGTGAGCACCTCGGCCGCCGGACGCGGACGCAGCCCGTCCGGGTCGCCGAGCAGCGCCGCATTCTGCGGGGCGCGCAACAGCAGGTCCACCGCGTAGCGCGACGAGGCCAGAATGCGGGCCAGGTGCTCGGCCATCGCGTCCCCGTCCCGGAGCGCGCGAAGGTACCACGGTGTACTACCAAGGGCTTCCGACATCTGCCGGAACGCCAGCAGGCCGTGGTCAGGATTCGGCCCTGCGGTGAACCAGGTGAGCATCGCTGGGAGGAGCTGCCGCTGAATCTCCGACTGCCGCGAGATGCCGGTGCTGAGCGCCTGGATATGGCGCAGCGCAGCCTTCGGATCGTCGTAGCCGAGTGCGCGCAGGCGGATCTCGGCGGCCTCCGGGGTGAGCCGCACCTGGGCGGACGGGATCCGCGCAACGGTCTCCAGTAGCGGCGAGTAGAACACGCGCTGGTGCAGGGTCAGCACGCGGCGCGTGGTCGAGCGCCAAAGATGCATCAGCTCTTTGGTCTCACTGAGCCCCACGCTGCGCGCCAGCCAGCGCTGATTCGCCTCGTCGGCCGGCATCAGATGGGTGCGGCGCAACCGGTACAGCTGCACCCGATGCTCCAGCAGGCGCTGCAAGCGGTAGGCAGTGCCGAGGTCATGGCCGTCCCCGCGACCGACATAGCCGTGGTCGACCAGTGCGGTCAGCGCCTCGAAGGTGCCGCGCAGCCGCAGCCGCTCGTCCGACCGGCCGTGCACCAACTGCAGCAACTGCACGGTGAACTCGACGTCGCGAAGACCGCCCGCGCCCAGCTTGATCTCCACCTGTGCCTCTTTCGGCGGCAGCAGCGAGATCACCCGCTTGCGCATCGCCTGGGTCTCACCAACGAACTGGTCGTTGTCCGCGACCTGCCAGACCATCGGCCAGATCATGTCGACGAACTCCTGCGCGAGCGCCAGGTCACCGGCCATCGGCCGGGCCTTGAGCATGGCCTGGAACTCCCAGTTCTTGGCCCACTTCTCGTAGTACGCGCGATGGGACGCCAGCGTCCGCACCAACGGCCCGGCCTTGCCCTCGGGACGCAGGGCAGCGTCGATCGGCCAGATCGTGCCGGCGGCGGTATGCGCAGAGCAAACCCGGGACAGCGCGCTGGCCAGGCGGTTCGCGATCGTGATGGCGGTGCCGGAGTCGCAGGCCGGGGTGCCGTCGGAGTGAATCGACGGCTCGGCCAGGTAGAGCACATCGACGTCGCTGACATAGTTGAGCTCGCGGGCACCGGTCTTGCCCAGGGCGATGATGCCCAGGCGGCACTGCTCCCAGCCGGGGACTTCGCCGCGGGCCAGGGCCAGCGCGCATTCGACCGTAGCATCGGCCAGATCGGCCAGCTCCCCAGCCACTTCGGGCAACTCGACCAGCGGGTCCGGCGCGCACAGATCGCGGGCGGCGATGCGCAGCAGGGCTCGTCGGTAGGCACGACGCAGCGCGTCCGATTGGCTGGGATCGGCGACCGGCTCGGAGACGTCCGCGTCCGCGCCGACGGCGTCGAGCAACTCACGGCGAAGCTCAGCGGGGGTGCGGCGCTCGATGCTGCCCTTGAGCACCTCCGCGTCGTCGGGATGCGTGCCGAGATGCTGGTTCAGCGCGACGCTCGAACCCAACACAGCACAGATCCGGTCCGTGAAACCGGGGTGCGACTCGAGCTCGGCGAGCAGGTCCGGCCGCGCGCGCAGGAGACGGTCGAAACCGGTGAGGGCAAGATCCGGGTCGGCGCAACCCGGTAGCTCGACCAGCGCCAGTTCGATCTGGTCGGCGCTGCCCCAGTGGGCCCATTCAGCAACCAACTCCGCAGCCCTGCCGGCATCGGCGAAACCCAGTCGCGCCAGACGCCCGGACAAGCTCTCGTTGCGGGTCACGAGCGCGATGCTAGCGTCTGGAAGGTGCGAAGCAAGGTGTCGGCGAGCCAGCTGCAGGAGCTGCGAAGCATCAATGCCAGACTGGGCGACGCCTCGGCTCCGCTGACGAGGGCCGAACTGGCCGCTTCGGCCCGGACCATCTGCGCGCTGCTCGGCCGCACGCACCCGGGCGGCAGCGTGGAGCTGCGGGTGCCACCGTTCGCCGCGGTGCAGCTCGGTATCGGTGAGCGCGGCCGGCATACCCGGGGTACCCCGCCGAATGTGGTGCAGACCGACGCGGGCACGCTGCTGGAACTGGCGACTGGCCGCCTGTCGTGGACGGACGCGATCACCGCGCGCCGCGTTCAGGCGTCCGGGATTCACAGCGATCTCAGCGAACTGTGGCCGCTGGCCGAGTTGCGCTGACCGGCGGCGCTCCGAAACGGGACAAAGCTGCCGCCAGTTGCAGAATCTGGCCGGTATCCGTCCACCACCACGGATGGGTGGCAGGTTTGTCCCATGTCCTGGCCGGGAAGGCTGAGCCGGGGAAGCCGACCGCTGAACACCAAGAACACGCGTGCGCACAGCTCGGACACAGGTTCGCACAGGACTCGGCACAGGTCACTTCCATAGCGTTCGATGCGTGGGCAAGGTGCCCGAAGGAGAACGCTGGAATGGCAACCGATAGGACTGAATCCATCCCACCGCCCGTCAAGCCGAAGCGCCGGTTTCGCATGACCTGGAAGACCTGGCTGATCGCAGGCCTAGCGGTCGCGCTGGTCGCCGGCGCTGGTGTGGGCACCTGGATGTTGCTGCAACCCAAGGCGACGGGCAACCGGGGCGCGTTCACCCAAACCGCGCAGGCCACGCTGGGCACACAGACCCAGTCCGTCAGCCTTGAGGGCACGCTCAGCCCGAGCAAACAGTCCAATGTGAGCTTCACTGTGTCCGGCACCGTGACCTCGGTGAAGGTCAAGGCCGGTGACGTGGTCGAGAAGGGGCAGAAGCTGGCCACAATCGACGACAGCTCGCTGGCCGACGCGGTCGACCTAGCCGAGGCGAACCTCACCTCCGCCGAGGCCAACCTCGACGAGGTGGAGGACAACGACGGCAGCGACGCCGCGATCAACGCCGCGTCCGCCCAAGTGGACTCCGCGAAGGCCGCGCTAACCAGCGCGAAGGAGGACTTGGCGGACGCCGCGCTGCGCTCCCCCATCGCCGGGACCGTTGCCACGGTCAGCGTCGAGGTCGGCGACAGCGTGGGCAGCGGATCATCGTCCAGCAGCGGCTCCGGCGGCTCGTCGGCCGGCGGCACCAGCAGCTCGTCCACCAGCTCTTCCAGCTCAGCACAGTTCGTCGTGATCGCCACCTCGAAATGGAAGCTCGAAGGCTCGGTCGGCGCGTCCGACCTGGGCAGCATCAAGGCCGGCCAGACCGCGAAAGTGACGGTCAACGGCAACGAGGTGGACGCCGAGGTCGCTTCGGTCGGCATCGTCGCCACGTCAACCAGCGACGGCGCCGCGACGTTCCCAGTAGTAATCAACCTGTCCGGCACCCACAAGGACCTCTACTCCGGGACTACCGCGTCCGCGGTGATCACCACTGGCAGCTACGACAACGTGCTCACCGTGCCCACCGCAGCGCTCAGCACGAACGACGGCAACACCGTGGTCACCTTGGTCGACGGATCCGCCACGAGCAGCGTCGCGGTCGAAGTCGGACGCGTATTCGGCGACTACACCGAGATCACCAGCGGCCTCAGCGACGGCGACACCGTCCAGATCACGTTCCGGATGCCCTCGTCGACGTCGACCTCCTCGAGTGAGGAGCAGGGCGGCTTCGAGTTCGGTGGCGGACTGGGCGGTGGTCTCGGCGGCGGCCAGCCCCCTGGCGGTGGGCAGCCTCCGGCCGGCGGCACGGGAGGCCGCTGACCAATGCTCAACATGACTGGGGTTCGCAAGACCTACGCTACCGGCTCGGTAGAAGTGGAGGCGCTGCGCGGTATCGACCTGCACGTCGAGCAGGGTGAGTACATCGCCGTGATGGGACCGTCCGGGTCGGGCAAGTCCACCCTGATGCACATCATCGGCTGCCTGGACGTACCCACGTCTGGCACCTACACCCTCGACGGCGTGGACGTGAGCGCGATGACCGAGAAGCAGCTCGCCGAGGTACGCAACCAGAAGATCGGCTTCGTGTTCCAGCAGTTCAACCTGCTGGCCAGCCTGACCGCGCTGCGAAACGTGGAGCTGCCGATGATCTACGCCGGTGTGCCCGCCCACGAGCGGCGCGAGCGCGCCATGTCCGCGCTGACGAAGGTCGGCCTTGCCGATCGCATCGAACACCGTCCCGGCGAGCTGTCCGGCGGCCAGCAGCAGCGCGTGTCGGTGGCCAGAGCGCTGGTCACCAACCCGACGTTGATCCTCGCCGACGAGCCAACCGGCAACCTCGACTCGCACTCCACCCGCGAGATCCTCGAACTGTTCGAGGAGCTCAATGACGCCGGCCGGACGATCGTGATGATCACCCACGAGCTGGACGTGGCCGAGCGCGCCAAGAAGATGTCCCACATCTACGACGGCCTGCTGATCGACGAGGTCCCGACCCACGGAGCTGCCAAATGATGGAGTGGAGCGAGACCATTCGCACCGCGATCGCCGCGCTGAACGCCCGGCGGATGCGGTCGCTGCTGACCATGCTGGGCATCCTGATCGGCATCTCAGCGGTGATGCTGACCGTCGGCCTCGGCCAGGGCGCCCAGCAGCAGATCACCGCGCAGATCAACTCGCTCGGCTCGAACATGATCATCGTCAGCCCCAGCCAGACCACCAGTTCCGGCGGCTTCCGCGGGGGCGGCGGGGCGGCCACCACGTTGACCACCCAGGACGCGGCCATGCTCGCCGATGCCGAGGTCGCCCCCGACATCGCTGCCGTGGCGCCGACGTCGAGCACGTCCGGCTCGCTGCAGTCGAGCTCGACGACCTGGACGTCGACCGTGGTCGGAACGGTGCCCGACTGGCAGACCGTGCGGGCGCGGACGGTTGGCAGCGGACGCTTCTTCAGCCAGGCCGAGGTCGACTCCGCCGCGTCAGTCGCGGTGATCGGCTCGGAGACCGCGACCGAACTGTTCACCACCGGCTCGCCGGTCGGGCGGACCTTCAGCATCAACGGGCAGTCGTTCACGGTGATCGGGGTGCTGGAATCGGCCGGGTCCTCGGTCAGCAGCAATGACGACGACACGGTCGTGGTGCCGCTGACCACCTACGCGTCCAGGCTGTCCAGCTCGAGCGCAGCCAACGCGGTGTCGACCATCTACCTCTCCGGAAAGGACGCCGACAGTCTTTCCGCTGCCTACCAGCAGGTGAAGACCGCGCTGCTGGCCTCGCACCAGGTGACTTCCACCGACGCCGACTTCAGCGTCAGCACCCAGGCCTCGCTGGTCGAGACCGCCACCTCGATCA
Organism: Propionicimonas sp.; assembly: GCA_035349055.1. GTDB lineage: Bacteria > Actinomycetota > Actinomycetes > Propionibacteriales > Propionibacteriaceae > Propionicimonas. The sequence goes on along the minus strand of DAOPRQ010000039.1, from coordinate 15,236 downwards.
CCGGTGTGCTCACCCTGCTGCTCGGCGGCATCGCGGCGATCTCGCTGCTGGTCGGCGGCATCGGCGTGATGAACATCATGCTGGTCTCGGTGAGCGAACGCGTCCGTGAGATCGGCCTGCGCAAGGCGCTGGGCGCCACGCCTGCAGTGATCCGCCGGCAGTTCCTGGTGGAGGCGGCGATCCTGGGCATGCTCGGCGGCCTCGTCGGGATCATCCTCGGCTTCACCGGGGCGGCCATCCTGACCCCGCTGATCGGCATGACCGTGTCGATCTCCATCCCAGCCACTGTGCTCGCGCTGGTCGTCTCGGTGGGCATCGGCCTGGTGGCCGGCGTCTACCCCGCGACCAGGGCGGCCAAGCTGGCGCCGATCGATGCGCTGAGGAGCGAATGATGTTCAAGAACAAACGCCTACGCGTCGTGCTGGGCAGTGGCGCGGCCCTGGCCGTCGTCGCCGCCGTCGGCCTGACCGTCGCGACCACTTCGACCGCGGCCAGCAGCCGCTGGGTGACCGCTACGGCGGCAGCTGGCGACGTCACCCAGACCTACACCGCCACCGGCACCACCACCAGGAAGAACACCGAGGAGGCTGCCTTCAGCGTCAGCGGCACCGTGAAGAGCGTCAGCGTCGCGGTCGGCGACGAGGTCGATGCCGGCGACACACTGGCCACCTTGAAAAAGGGGCCGCTGCAGCTCGCGCTGCTGGAAGCGGAAACCCAGGTGGCCGCGAAGAAGGCTGCGCTCTACGCGGCCAAGCACCCGTCCAGCACCTCCTCGGGCAGTTCGGGTGGGTCTAGCGGTTCGTCCGGTGGTTCGGGCAGCTCGAGCGGCTCAGGCAGCGGGACCGGGACCACCACGATCACCATCGATCCCACCGTGCTGAGCGAGGCGGCGTCGCGGATCAATCTCGCCGTCGTCAGCGAAGCCCAGGTGTGCGAGCCCGTGTTCGGGTCGATCGTGCCGGAGGCCGAACCGACCGCCACGGCCACCCCGTCCGCGTCGGCTTCGGCGACCGAGACGCCCAGCGCGTCCGCCAGCGCCACGCCAGTCCCCACCGAGACCGCCAGCGCCGCGCCGACCGAGACGGCCACACCGGACGCACCGGAGGGCTCGGATTCTCCCTCGGCCGAGGCCTCCAGCGAGAGCCCGAGTGCGGAAGCGTCCGCGTCGCAGCTGGCTGCCGCGATCGAGGCCGCGAACCCGACCACGGCTGAGCTTCAGGCCTGCGCCAACGCGCGTGCCGAGGTGATCGCGGCGAACACCAATCTGCAGACCATCGTGCAGCAGCTGGTCGCCCCGAAGCCAAACGCGGGCGCAGGCTCGAGCAGGGGCGCAGGTTCGTCCGCCTCGGTGAAGAAGACCTCCTCGGCCGGCTCAAGTTCGTCCAGTTCGGTGAGTGCGGCCAAGGTTGCCTCGGCTGAGGCCGACCTGCTGGAAGCCGAGCAGAACCTCCAGTCTGCGCAGGACGACCTCGACGCTGCCGTGCTGGTGGCACCGATCGCGGGCAAAGTGGGCACCGTCGGCCTCAGCGTGGGTTCGTCGGCGTCGTCCGGTTCGATCACCATCGTGGGCGAAGGGACGGCCGTGGTCACCCTCGAACTGCCGCTGAAGACCCGCAACCTGGTCACCATCGGACAAGCGGTGACGGTCGCACCGGCCGGCTCGACCACAACGCTCGAAGGCAAGATCACCACGATCAGCGTGCTAGAGACCAGCGGCACCAGCGGGGACTCCCCCACGTATGCCACCACGGTTTCGGTCGCCGATCCGGAAATGCGGCTGGCCACCGGGGCGAGCGCGTCCGTGGCGATCCGGGTGTTGGCCGTCACCGGCGTGCTCACCGTCCCGGCGTCGGCAGTCACGCCGACCGGGACCGGAACCGCCAGCGTGCTGGTGCTGGCCTCGGCCAACGCCGAAACCCCGGAGACGGTCGAGGTCAAGACCGGAGCGGTCGGCGCCGGACGGGTGGAGATCACCGAGGGACTGGCCACCGGCCAGCTCGTGGTGCTGGCCGACCGCACTGCGGACATTCCGTCCAACACCACGAACCGGCGTAGCCGGACGAGTTCAACCTCGTCGAGTTCATCGGGTGCGACCGCGTCTGCTCAGCCGAGCGCCGCAGCCACTACCCAGCCAAGTTCGCAGCCGACGGCCAGCGCCAGCCGCTGAGCGTCCGGACGCCATCGAGCCCGTCGAGGTCATCTCCCAGATTGACCTCGGCGGGCTCGTCGCCGTCCACGCGGATCGGTACCACCCCTCCCCTGGGCACCAACGCGGGCGTGACGGCCCCTAAGGGCACGACGGCTGAATCCATTGAAGGCGAGGCCAGCGCTAAACAAAAGCCACCTCGTGCAGGTCCGTACACTTTTCGCGCCACTCAGGGTCGCGAGCGCCGTCCGGGGCCAGCGCGGACGGCAAGAACTCAGAGCGACGGCAGGTTGTTGCGAAGCTCCCACTCCGAGACGTTTCCGCGGTAGGAGTCGTACTCCGCCTTCTTGTTGCGCAGGAAGAACTCGAAAACGTGCTCGCCCAGGGTTTCGGCCACCAGCTGGGAATCCTCCATCAGGTCGATGGCGTTGCCAAGGCTGCGCGGCAGTGGGCGAATGCCCAGCGCCTGCCGCTGCCGGTCGGTCAGCGACCAGACATCGTCCTCTGCGCCCTCGGGCAGCTCAAGCTCGTTCTCGATGCCGTTCAGCCCGGCGGCGAGAATGATCGCGTACGCCAGGTAGGGGTTGGCCGCGGAATCGATCGAGCGCAGTTCGATCCGCGCCGACGTGCCCTTGCTCGGCTTGTACATCGGGACGCGGACCAGCGCCGACCGGTTGTTCTGCCCCCAGCAGATGTAGCTCGGCGCTTCCGCGCCGGCCACCAGCCGCTTGTAGGAGTTCACCCACGGGTTGGTGATCAGCGAGATCTCCCCGGCGTGCTTGAGCAGGCCCGCAATGAACTGGCGTCCGGTCTTGGACAGGTGGTACTCCGCGGTGGCGTCGTAGAAGGCATTCGTGTCGCCCTCAAACAGGGAGACGTGGGTGTGCATGCCCGAGCCGGGGTGGTCCGACAGCGGCTTCGGCATGAAGGACGCGAACAGGTTCTGCATCACCGCGACCTCCTTGATCACCACCCGGAAGGTCATGATGTTGTCGGCCATCGTCAGGGCGTCCGCGTAACGCAGGTCGATCTCCTGCTGCCCCGGACCGGCTTCGTGGTGGCTGAACTCGACCGAAATGCCCATCTTCTCCAGCAGGGTGATCGCCTGCCGGCGGAAGTCCGCGCCGGGCGAGGTGGTGGTGTGGTCGAAGTAGCCCGACTGATCAGCCGGCTCGGGCGGCTGGCCCGGCACGATCGGCTGCTTGAACAGGTAGAACTCGATCTCGGGGTGCGTGTAGTAGGTGAACCCCATGTCGGAAGCCTTCTTCAGCGCCCGCTTCAGCACGTAGCGCGGGTCGGCGAACGACGGTGCCCCGTCCGGCTGCCGAATGTCGCAGAACATCCGGGCGGTGCCCTGGGTGGATCCGCGCCAGGGCAGCAACTGGAAGGTGGACGGATCGGGGTGTGCAACCATGTCCGACTCGTAGACCCGCGCGAAGCCCTGGATAGCCGACCCGTCGAAGCCGATGCCCTCGCTGAAGGCGCCTTCGAGCTCGGCTGGGGCGATGGCGACGGACTTCAGGAAACCCAGCACGTCGGTGAACCACAGCCGGACGAAACGGACGTCGCGCTCCTCCATGGTGCGAAGCACGAACTCGGTCTGCTTATCCATGCCGCCAAGTCTGCCGCCCGCAGTGTTTCAGTGGGGTTACATCACCGGCGTGGCCGCGTCCGTATCCTGAAGGCATGGCTGCTGTCTTCAACGCCATCGGCATCACCGTCACCGATATGGCCAAGACCCTGACGTTCTACCGGCTGCTCGGGCTCGAGTTCGAGGAAGCGGACCTGGCTGAGGGCCACGTCGAGTGGGAGGGTCCGGGCGGCGTCCGGATCATGTTCGACACACTCGCCGTGGTGCACAGCTTCGACCCCGATTGGCAGCCGCCGGTGGGCGGCCCGGCCATGTCCCTGGCCTTCGAATGCGCGACGCCCGCCGAGGTGGACGAGGCCGTCGCCCAGGTCGTGCAGGCCGGCTTCGACGTGCACCGCGAGCCCTGGGACGCGTTCTGGGGCCAGCGCTACGCGACCGTGCTCGATCCGGACGGGAATCGCGTCGACCTGTTCGCCTGGGCCTGACGCCCGCTCAACTGGTCGAGCCGGTCGAGACCGCGTTCCTGGCGAGTCAGTCGTCCGCCTCGTCCTCGTCCGGATCGTTGAACCGGGGATCGGTCTCCCACTCCTCGTTTCGGTCGGCCACGCGTTCGAGGGCGTGGGCCGCGTCCGCTGGCGAGGCGTAGGGGCCCAGCCGGCTCAGACTACGGCAGCCCTGGTAGGGCTCGACGGTGTGATGGTCGAGGCAGTAGTACCACTCGCCCTCAGCCATGGCTCCTCCCAGCAGTGCGCGGCTATCGCCCCACTATGATCGACGTTCGTGACCGCGATCAAGCCTTTTCCTGTGTCGGCCCAGCGAGCGGTGCCCGCGCACATCGAGCGTCCGCACTATGTCGGGCGACCCCGTCCGGAGCGGTACACCGGCGCACACGTGCAGACCCCGGAGACGATCGCGAAGATCCGGGAGGCCGGACGAATCGCCGTGCAGGCCATGCACGCCGGCGCTGCGGTGATCGCCCCCGGCGTCACGACCGACGAAATCGACCGGGTGGTGCACGACTTCATCGTCGCGCACGACGCCTACCCGTCCACGCTGGGCTATCGCAACTTCCCCAAGTCCTGCTGCACTTCGGTGAACGAGGTGATCTGCCACGGGATCCCGGACGCGCGTCCGCTTGAGGACGGCGACATCGTGAAGATCGACGTCACCGCGTTCAAGGACGGTGTGCACGGCGACAACTGCGCGACCTTCTTCTGCGGCAATGTCGACGAAACGTCCCGACTCCTCACCGAGCGGACGGAGGAGGCCATGAATCGCGGCATCCGCGCCGTGCGGCCGGGCCGGCAGGTGAACGTCATCGGACGAGTGATCGAGTCCTACGCCAAGCGTTTCGGCTACGGCGTGGTTCGCGACTACACCGGCCACGGCGTGCACTCCTCGTTCCACTCCGGGCTGGTGATCCCGCACTACGACGAACCCGCGATGGACACCCTGATCGAGGTCGGGATGACTTTCACCATCGAACCGATGCTGGCGCTGGGCGACTACCGCTCGCACACCTGGGACGACAAGTGGACCGTCGTCACCAACGACTGCAGCCGCGTGGCCCAGTTCGAACAGACCATCGTGGTAACGCCGGGCGGAGCCGAGATCCTCACCGCTCCCTGAGCCTGGCAAAGAGAACTCAGTTCGAAGCGGTCCAGTTCACGCAGCCGGGTCGCTGCTCAGGTTCCACCCAGCGTTGGACCTCGCGGCCAAGTTGCGCGGGCGTTGGGGACGAGTCGGTCGATAAGCCGGATTCTGTTTTCGGCCTAAACGGCCGGAATTGGTCATGTTGGCCAGGTTGGCAAACCGCACCTGACTAGGCATTTCTCAGTTTGGCAGGTTGGCGGCGTTTGGGGCAGCTGCAGATTTTGCGGACTCCCTGCGGACTCCCAAGCCCCCCGCGACCGACACCAAATCCGTGTTCCGGTCGCTCTCTCCCAAGCACTCGGTCCGGTGCCGTCTGGCCCACCCTGGAGTCGGAATCAACAGTCTCCCGCGTTCGTCGCGTGCTTCCTCAACGGCGGCGTCGAGGTAGGAGGTTGCTGTTATTGCACTTGTGCGTACCATGGAGGACATGACAACCCACCCGCTCGCCACCCTGGACCCGAGCGACCCCACCATCCGGTCCGACGCGAAACACCTGGCCGACCGCCTCAGCGGCGACACCCCGGTCGAGGCCGCCGTGCGCGCGATGCTCGACGATGTCGCCCACGGTGCCCGCGTCGTGGTGCTCCGCGCCGAGGACGAAGTCACCCCCGCCCAGGCCGCCGCCATCCTCGGCGTAACCCGCCAGTTCGTCGACCGACTCTGCTCCGACGGCGTGCTCGCCTTCCGTCGCTTGCCCGGTAGCCGCCACCGCCGCATCCGGGTCCAGGACGCCATCGACATCGCCGCCGAACGTGACCAGCGCCGCGCCGGAGGCGACGCGATCCGCGCCGCCCTCGTGGAGTAGCCGGGTGGCGCGACTGCAGCGGGTCTTCATCGACACCAGCGAACTGTTCCCGTTCACGATCATGGACGTGCTGCTCACCCTCGCCGAGGACTTCCTGTTCACCTGGGTATGGACCGACCAGATCCTCGACGAGTGGATCGACGTCATCGTCCGCGAGGGCAAACGCACCCCGGAATCGGCCGCCTCCGTGGCGGCCGCGGTGCGCACCCACTTCGGCCGGTACCGCATCGACCCGGCCCTGTACGACGACAAGATCACCGACGACCTGTCACCCGACCCCGACGACCGGGTGCACGCCGCCGCGGCGATCCACGGCGACGTCGACGTGCTGCTCACCCGCAACCTCAAGCACCTGCGCACCAAACCGGTCCTGGCCGCCGGCGTCAAAGTCAGCACCTCCGACGACTTCCTCTGCGAACTACTCGCCCACCGCAGCCAAGGCGTTCTCGAATCGTTCATCCGCGCGGCGGAGAGCAAGACGAAGCCCCCAATGACTCCCCATGAGCTGGCCGACAAGATCTCCACTGCCGGTGCGCCGCGGTTCGCCGAACGTCTCCGGCCACACCTCCCGCGCTGATCGCCCCCGGCATGTCAGCGAATGCGGCACGCCACATGAGCTCCTCGAACAGCGAGTTGACCGCGGCCGCAACGACGAGTGCTCCGAGGAGCTGGGGAAGTCCTTCAACGGGAGCTTGGGGGCGCGACCAGGAGATGCTGCCGGCCGGCAAGGCGATGAACTCCTTGTGCCACCAGAGCGCGAACACGAGGACCACGGCCGTCACAGTGGCGCCGACAACCCGCACCATCGTCGGCGCACGAGAAGTCAGCGCGTGCCGCTCTGGTCTGCGCCACAACAGGGCGGCCACCAGGGCGGCAGCACCCACGATCGGCGTTACCTGGACCCATCCGCCCAGAGCAGGGGCTCCGGCAGGCACTGGAGGGCTGGGTCGGCTCTGAAACGAGCGATCCGTAGGCATCGAGGTCGGAGACTCGTCGACCGCGACATCTCACCAGCCGGGAGTGAGGTCGGGGCCGGGTGGGCCGAGCGTTGGGGGTTCTCGGTGGCGGGCGATCGGTGTGTCGGCGGGCGGGCTGGGTTTGAGTTCGGCGCGCCGGGTCTCGGAGGCCTGCTCGATGGTGGTCCAGCGGCTGGTGAGCTGGTCGGCGGCGTCGTGCCACTGGGGGTCGCTGGCGAGCCGGTTGGCTTGCTGGTCGAGCCAGCCGAGGAGGGGTTGGCGCATGCCTCGTAGCCAGGGCTTGTCGTAGTCGCCGCCCCACACGAGGTCGTCGGGGCTGGCTGCGTCGGCGAGGGTGTGCCACTGGCTGGGGGTGGCGAGGTCGGCGATGTGGCGGTCGTCGTTGACGAGGTCGATGATCGCCCGGATCGGGTCGGCCGTGTCGCGGGGCTGGGGTTCGGCGAGCCAGGCGTCCCGGAGCGCTTCGAGGTCGGCGCGACTGTAGGTCTGCTGGTATTCCACGCCGGGCAGCGGCATCAGGTCGAGGGTGAGTTGGTGCCGCTCGCCGCGCAGCCAGCCGAGATGGGTTTCGGCGAGTTCGACCTCGTGGGAGAGCCGGCGGGAGGCTTCCTGCTGCCGTTGGGCGTTCTGGGTGAGTTCGGCGCGACGCGCACGCTGGCCGGTCTCGGCCTGCCGGGCGGCCCAGAGCGTGTCGCGGGCGGCGGTGAGGTCACGCTCGCGGCTGCCGCGGTTGAACGGGTTCGCGTGCCTGACACGGTCCTCCGCGGCCAGCACGGCTTCCTGGGCAGCCTTTGTGGCCTTCTCGGCCTGCCCGACTCCGCGCGTCGCACTGGCCACCTTGAGCGCTGCCTGTCGGTTGGCGTCGATGGCCTTGGCGAGCGTGCCTCGGAGCTGCTCCAGGCTGGCCTCCTGCTGGCCGGCGTCGACCGCCCGCTGGCGCTGGAGCCGGTCGAGGTAGGCGAGTGCCCGATCGAACAGGTGGGGATCGCGAACCTCGCTCGGCCAGTCGGCGTCCCGTGCGATCTGCTCGGCAGCCTCGGCGACCTGTCCGCCACCGATCGCGGGAACGTGACGGCTGGGCATGTCGACGAGGTCGCCCATCCGTTGCCGGTCGGCGGCCGCGGCCAGGTCGGCGGCACGCCATCCTGTATCGGCGCCAGGCTGGGACAAGATCGCCTCTACCTGGGCGCGCGCCAGGTTCGCGTCCCCATCGGGGGCGAGGATCGCGGCCTGGTTGGTGTAGCGGCCGCGGGTCGAGCCCACATAGAACGACGGACGGTCCATGCCCTCGGCGACCAGCAGGACAGCCTCGTTGACCGTGACCCCTTGGGCGCCGTACCCGGTCACCGCATACGCCAGTTGCAGCTGCTCGCGCGCCGCGCCGACCGACAGCCGCAACTCCCGGCGGCCGTCGAGGCTGATCAGGTACGCCCCGGCATCGTCCAGAGCGTCGACCCGCCAGCGTTCCCGGTTCGCATACCGGTGGCCGGCCTCATCGACGCCGTTGACCCGGGTCGCGACAATGTCGCCCTCGCTGATCGTCTCCGAGGCCCACTCCCCACGCGGTGTCGTCGCGAGCGTGTCACCGGTCACGATCCCGACCGCGCGCAACCAGTCGGCGATCAGCCCGTTCAGCTGCTGCACGTCCGCATTCGTGCCGGCGATCACCAACCCCGTCCCGGCATGAGCACGCTCGGCCCACTCCTGCGCGATCGCCGTCTGACGTTCGGCCTCGGAGGCGTACACCGTCGCGCGATCCATCACCCGCGCGGCGGTCGCTTCGGGGTCGGTTCCGCTCCGGATCGCGATGCTGTGCGCCGCATAGGCCTCATCCCGGCCGCCGTCTGCGGTCCGGAAGCGGTGGACGTCGCTGGCGTCCTCCAGCAGGGCCACCCGGTCGGGCTGCGCGGCGCCCTTGGCGATCTCCATCACACCGCCCACGCCGACCGCGGAGAACTGGAACGAGTCACCCTGGACCCGGACCTGCCAACCGCACACGGCGGCGAGGGTGACCAGCGCCCGGGCCGCGTCCTGGGACACCATGCCAGCTTCGTCGATCACGAGCCTGCTACCGGGCGGCAGCGGCTCCCGCGGCCGTTTGTGGGACTCGGCCCAGACCCAGCTCCCGGCCGTGTTCTTGTCCCAACCGTACCGTCCCAGCAGCGAGTCCACCGTGGACGCCTCCACGCCAGCCCCTGCAGCAACGAGGGCCGCCGCCCCCGTGGGAGCGACCACGGCGACCCGCCTGCCCGCCACGGATGCCTCCTCGAGGTAGGCCGCCAAGCTGGTCGTCTTCCCCACACCGGCGGCGCCCTCGACCACACTCAACCGGCCATCGTCAGCCAGGACGGCCAGCCCGGCGCGCAGCTCGTTCTCCCGCTCCGCGACCGCAGGGCTGGTCCACCACTTCACTGCCGTCGATGGCCTGCCGTCGGCGACCGACGGCAACAGCCGGGACTCCCCCAACGCCCGGGCCACCACATCCGCAGCCAGCTCGTCGACCGCGGCACGATTCCCCCGCACCCGCCCCTCGACGGCCATGATCGCTGCCGCCTCCAGATCCGCCCGCGACCACGCCGACCGCCTCAGACCCTGCGTCTCCACCAACTGAGCCGCCAGCGCGTCCCGGTCGAACTCGGCCACACTGACCCGCCTGTCGACAGCACTCCCCGGGACAGGTTCAGTGATCCCGTGCTCGACCATCAACACGCCGATCCGAGCAGCCCACACCGCCAGCTCATCATCCAAAGCACCAGGCTCGCCCTTGTACGGTCGTTGCTTCTCCCACGCCAGTACGCCCCACTTCCGCAGAATCCTTGCGGTCGGCTCCTGCCCTGGATGCTCCACCCGCCACGCGGCCTCGATCACCGCCAGGTTCCGCTCCACTTGCGCCGCCCGTCGGCTCATCGCCTCCACCACCGGTCGCAGCAGCGCGATCTGACCGACCTCGTCGACCTCATAGCCGAGCCGGGCGAGCTCCGGCCTCAACTCGCGCAGCTGCTCGCGGTGGAAGATCGCCTGCACGGCCACGTTCAGGTTTCTCGCTCCCAAGGAGTCCAGCGCCCGCCACTTGCCCGCCGCCCACACCCGGGCCGAGATCTCCATGTGCCGGTGGAAATGCGGGTCCCCTGCCCGGGACGAGAAATGCTGCACCGACGCGATCTCGATCCGCTCCACCGGCACCCGCACCACCCGGCCGGCTTGCTTCACCTGCACCGTCCCGTTCTCCCACAAGTACCGCAGCACGGCCCGCTCGGCGTTCACCTGGCCACGCAACAGCGCGGCCTGCACGCCCGGGTCGAGAACGGCGAGGATGCTCCACTCCTTCGGCCCGTTCACTAGGAAATCGACCGCCGCGACGTGCTCCGGCTCCACTCGCTGCGCCCACCGGGACGCGCCGGTCTCTGGATCCAGACCAGCCATGAACCTGCCGAACTCCTCCGCCGTCAGCTGCCGCTCGACCAACTGCCCGTCGGCACCAATACCGCGCCAGGTCACCACCGCGTGCCCATGCTCAGAGAAGTACTCGTCCGGGCGCGAATGGCCGCACTCGGACAGGTACTTCACGTACCCGGCGGCGCCCGCCGCCCGCACGATACCCATACCGGTGATAGCCACATCCCAATAGTACATTGCGTACGCTTCGAAGCAAGACCGCTCGGGTCTGATGTCTTGGGGGCGGCTGGGACTAGCGTCTGGGGTTCGAGGGGACGCGGCGAGGTACTGCTGGCGTAGGGGTTGGTGGACTGGAGCAGGCGGGGATGGAGCACCGGCTCCGGACGTCCGGGATCATGAGGATCGGGCGGGTTCCGGTGCATGCCAGGACGGGTTCTGTTCTAGGTAGGTGAGCAGTCCGTGCATGGTCTCAGCCCGCACGAAGTAACCCCAGCGGGAGCGGCTGATGCCGCGCACCAGCCGGATGTGTTCGTGGAGCGGCGACTCGCTCGGACGGTCCGACGCCCTGGTCACCTTGCTGCCACCCTCGGGGCTGAGCCCGTAGGCCATGGCGATCGCCTCGATGATGGTCGACTTCCCGACCCCGTTCTCCCCGACGAGGATGGTCAGCTCGGACAGCTCGAGACTGTCTCGCACCAGCTGGGCAACGGGTGCCATTGTGAACGGCCAGCCGCTGCCATCGCCCGGTTCACCGACCACCTCACGGACGGGCAGCGAACTGAACGCGGTCATGACGACAGGGTAGGACGCGAAGCAGACACGTCCGAACCGGCGAAGCCGAACATCCGATCTATGCAGCGGTGCGCGCGGGCGATCTTGCCGAATGCGGAACGGGTTGGCGGGCGAAAGACCTCGGGCAGGGATTCGGCGGGCCAGGGATGCCGGCTTGCCTGTTGATGCCCGCCATTGGGCCGATTGACCCGCGTTGTTGTGGTTATTGTCGCCCGGACAAGGCAGGTCAGGGCCCACACCCGAGTTGTTGTGGAAAAGAGGCGCCCAACACCTGCCGTAACCGCATCGGCGCGGGTCGAGACCAGAGCCCTGCCGCTTGCGGTGCCCAAAACCACAACAGATCGGGTCACCACCACCACCACCGAGCGAACCACCTAGCCAGTCCCGCATTCAGCCACACAAGTCACGAAACGTGCCCCAAGTCAGGTCAGCGTCGGAATATTGGAGGCCACTCGACTCCGTGAGTTCACGACTCATTGACTGAAGCTCCGGCGGCCACATACACTTCCCGCATTCACCCCCAATTGGAGGACAAATGCTCTCAAGGCGCGGTCGTCGCGCCCGGACAATCGCCACCGTTCTTCTCTCGACGCTCGTATTTCTCGCATCCAATGCCGTGGCAGAAGCAGCGCCCGTTGACTCAAGTCCCGTCGGCGAGTCGAGCGACGCCGATCGAGCCGCCGTCGCCAAGGAGCTTGGCATCAGCGAAGAGGACGCCCTCGCGTCGCTGGACTTCCAGGGCGCCGTCTCGGCAGAGGCCTTACGCCTGTCGACCGATCCTCGTGTCACCAGTTTCTGGATGGAGTCCGGAAGGTCACCTCACCTGACGATCGGCGTTCGGCCGGGGACCGCCACCGAGCCGCTGCGGGCTTCCTTGCCCGCTCAACTGCGACGGGCGACGAAGTTCACCGAACAGCGATTCTCGGAGGAAGAGCTCGCGCAGATTGGTGCAGCCCTGAACCAGAGCCTTACGGGAGGATCGACGATCCACGTTGATGTGCAGCATCAGAAGGTGGAGGTCCTCGCCACGAGCGACTCCGGTGTCGAGTACGCGATGACCAAGGTGAAGGCCCAGCGGAGCGCCGATGCCTGGAGCGATGTTGTCGAGGTTCGCGTGGATCGCGGGCTGACCGCGATGCCAGCCGTGGACATCTATGGCGGCCGGACAAGCAGCGGTTGCACTCTGGGGTTCACCGTTCGCAACACGAGCACAGGGACGAGGGGGACAACCACGGCGGCTCACTGCGGGAACAGTCAGGCAACGGCTGGAATCAATCTTCCCTTCAAGTTCGAATGGCTTACCGGATCGTCCGATGTGCAGTGGCACACCGCGTCCTCCGGCACCTTGCGCAATTGGGTGACCGATGGCACCTTCGATTCGACGCCGTACTACCGGAGCATTACGGGCACAACTGCAAGGCTCAGCCTCGTTCTGGGTGGAACCTACTGCAAGTTCGGTGCCACGACTGGATATGGCTGCGGGGTGCTTAACTCGAGAACCGAACCAGCGTCATGGGTGCCGAACTCAACTCCGCGTTATCTGGCAATCGATAGCAGCACGACTCAGTTCTGCATCGGTGGCGATAGCGGTGGTCCCGTTTATGCAGGCGCAAAAGGAGTCGGCTTGGTGAGCGGATGCACAGGGAACCAGAAGCGACTCATTTCCATGTCGATGGATGGTTTCGGCGGCCTTCCCATCGTGGTGGCGACATCGTGAAGGTCGAGATGGTCGGTCTTCGCGGTCGAGCTCTTCGCGTCGCCGCCGCACTGATCGGTGCGCTCACTCTGGGTGCCTGCACTGCCAACACACCGCCACCTATCCTGCTCACTGTGCGGGCTACGGAGTATCAGATGGCAGCGAGCGTCGAGGGGACCGTGACACTCTCGCCGAGCGGCTGCTACCAACTCGAGGGCCAGCCCCTTGTCTGGCCCGCCGGATCTGTCCTGTCGGGACAGACTGTGCGGCTGCCGGATGGCCGGACGATAGCGTCCGGCGCTCGGATCGCCGGCGGAGGCGGAATCCTCGCCGCCGCAGATGTGTGGGGACTCCTCGATCCTGCCTCACAGCAGCACGCCTCCCAGTGCTTAGGTGCCGGAACCGTCGAGGTCGCGGTGGTGCAGACGATCCAGGCGAGCTGAGCGACCGCCATCGGGCACTCGTCCGTCCGGATACCTGAGCGTCTTCGCCCGTGTCGTCGAGTTGTTAGGTGGCTATGACGGCCACGAAGCTGAGCAGTTCGCGCTCGGGTGGCCGCGCCTGCCCATGAGTTCGGCGAGGGTCGCGCCGGTCTGGGCATCCAGCACGGCGCCCGTGTGGCGCAAGTCGTGGAATCGCAGGTCGGGCCGTCTGTCCGGCCTTCACCCTCGCCTGCCTGTGGCTTGGATGCTCGCGATCACGACCGGCCTCTGGGCATCGAGCGTTTCGGCCCGGGCCACGGACCCACTCGGCTGCAAATCGCGTCAGGGACGCGGTCCGAGGTCGGCGTGCCGTCGATGATCCCCGCTAGGACCTGTCCCTAGACCGCGTGAGCGGTGTACTGCTCCTCGAGCCAGGCTTCGACGTCGCGTCTGAGGTAGGCGACCTTGCGGGCGCCGAGCTTGAAGCTCTTGGGGCCCTGGCCGATGTGGCGCCACCACCGGATGGTCGTGGCGGGGGTCTTGAGGTACTCGGCGACCTGGGTGGTGAACCAGATCTCGGCTTCGTCGATCATCGCTCGCTCCATAACAGGGTGATGGGATCCCAGCACACTGATTGTGCGTTGCGAAGACGCGGCTGTCAAGCACCATATTGGCAACGCAACATGGTGTTGTTATGGTTCAGGTATGCGTGCACCCGGATTGTCCCCGAAGAGCAGTCGGCCCGACCGTGACGGCGGTGCAGACGTCGGTCCCCTGGGCCAGACCTTCGCGCGCGAGGTACGGCGCCTCCGTGAGCTTCGCGGTTTGTCCCAAACCGATCTGGCGGCGCAGCTGCGCGAGCGGCACGCCCTGAAGTTCCACCAGGCGACGATCGACCGGGTCGAGAAGGGTTTCCGGCCCTGCCGGCTGGACGAGGTGTACGTACTTGCCGAGGTCCTGGGGTCCACGGTGGACGACATGCTGGCGGACTGGTCGAGTGCCGACAGTGCGTTCCGTGAGCTGACCAGTATCGCGAGGCGGGCAGGCGAGGCGGAATACCGGATCGCCATGGGCATTCAGCAGGAACTGGCAGCGATCGACGGCGACCGCGAACGCGTCGTGGCCGGCCTGGCCCGAAGCAGCGACTCAGACGACGGCGACCAGGTACAGGCCTGGGCCGAAGAGGTGCTGGAACTACTCGACGCCCTCTCCGCCGGCGCGGAGCGCATTCTCGAAGGCATGACGGCGCACCTTCCGATCAGGCCGGGTGGCGTGATGGAGCAGGTGAACCGCCAGTACTTCGGGGGGATCCTGGCTGCTCATGAGGCGGCCATCGCCGCCCGTCGCGCGGAGGCCGCCGCCGGAGACGCTCAGTGCCTCGCGGATGGAGGCCCGGGCTGATGGCAGGCAAGAACATCGCCGCCAGGCCCGCGTCGTGGCGAGTGCTGTACGTCGACTCCGCCGGGCGGAACCGCGTGTCGACGGTGAAATCCCAGGCGGAGGTCGACGCGCTCGTCGGCGAACTCGCGGGCCAAGGAATCACGGTCGGAGTCAAGGCGACTGCGCCCGCCTGGCGGGCACGTTTCGTCGACGATGCCGGCAAGGAGCACGCCAGGCACTTCCCGCGGAAGCGGGACGCCCAGACCTGGCTCGATGCGCAGACGACCGCAACGGTCACCGGGACATATGTCGTGCCCAACGCCGGGAAGGTGACGTTCAAGGAGTACGCAGAGTCGTGGCGGACCTCGCAGGTCTTCC
>DAOPRQ010000038.1:0-24216 GCA_035349055.1 Propionicimonas sp. | reverse complement strand
AGGACGGCCTGCGCGCCATCGAGGTGCTCGGCCTGGGCGAGAAGGGCCGCTACATGACCGCCCTCACCTTCGGCAACGTGCACGGCGTGTACAAGCCGGGTGCGGTGAAGCTGCGTCCCGAGGTGCTCAAGGAGATCCAGGACGCCGTCGGCGCCAAGTACGGTCGGGAGAAGCCGTTCGACCTGGTCTTCCACGGCGGCTCGGGCTCCTCCCCGCAGGAAATCTCGGACGCGGTCGACTTCGGCGTCGTGAAGATGAACATCGACACCGACACCCAGTACGCCTTCACCCGTCCCGTCGTCGACTGGATGCTGAAGAACTACGAGGGCGTCCTGAAGATCGACGGCGAGGTCGGCAACAAGAAGCAGTACGACCCCCGCGCCTGGGGCAAGACCGCTGAGGCCGGCCTGTCCGCCCGCGTGGTCGAGGCCTGCCAGTACCTGCGCAGCGTCGGCAAGACCATCGGCTGATTCCAGTCAGATTGGCGGGCCGGTCCTTCGGGGCCGGCCCGCTTTGCGTTCTGTGGAGAACGGATTTGCGCGGCAGTCCGGCCTTGAGAGTCCTGCCTGCGCGTACGAGCCTTCTGCCGGCTGAATCCGCTCACCGGCAGGCCAGGGCCAGTACCGCGCGAACCACTGTGATCACGTAAGCGGGGTCATCAAGCTGCTCCCAGGTGAACCTGATCACTCGGAAGTCAGCCACGGTGAAGGCGTTCTGGCGTTGTCGGTCGAGTAGGAACTGGCGAGTGAGCAGGTGGGTCTCGCGGCCGTCGACCTCGATGATCACCCGCCGTTTGAGGAACCGGATGTCAGGATCGAAGACCTGGCTCCCGATTCGGATCGGCCGGTTGGCCACCCAGCCGGTGATGCCGGTCTCCCGGAGTATCCGGTGCAGTCGGAGCTCGGCATACGACCAGGGGTTGTCGGCGCAAGCTGCGATCACTCGAGTTCGCTGTTCATGACCAACGGTCGCTGCGAGCGTTCGGGTCGCTTGCCGCAGCTCGTCAGGTGTGGCCAGCTTCAGTCGCAGGACTTCGGTAGCTGCCCGACCGTCGTCGAATGCCGCGAGTTCGGCGGCGACATAGGCCGCGCTTGCCGTGCGCAGGCCCTTGGCGGATCGAATGAATTCGCGCGGTATTTGCCGCCGGGTGATGTGCACCCGAGATCTGGAGCGCAGGGTGGGGTGCGCGAGTCGGACCAGCGGTGTTTCGATTCCGGGCAACCAGATGCCGGCCGCGGTTCGCTCATGCAACACGCCCAGGGGAGCGGACCAGAGTGACACCGCACGAAGCCGGGTCACGCCGTGGTACTGCCCGGGCGCCACGAACACGCCTGGCAGCGGATTGTCGAGGTCGCCGTGGAGGTGCAGGCGCCGCAACGTTGAGCCTAGGTTCGGATGCTGTTTGGTCGCGATTGCGCCGTTCTCGGCGAGGATGTAGGCGATTTCTGGGTGCATGCCCACACCTTCGGCAAGTGAGTGAGATCCGCGTCAGTGATCCACAGGGGTGGGGGCGAACGGATTTGCCCTGTGGATAGGCCAGGTTGGCCGGAATCTGGCAATCCAGCTATCTGCAGCGCGGATACGTTCGCAAGTGCCGCGGGAACAGCCCCGAATTCGGCGGCCTTCCGTGCCTCCCCGCCGAAGCCGGTAAAGTATGGCCGCAAGAGCCCGCCGGCATTGCCGCGGGCTTTCTGAGACGAAGAGGGGCAGTCATGCCGGGAATCGTGGTCGTCGGCGCGCAATGGGGCGACGAAGGCAAGGGCAAGGCAACCGATCAGCTGGGCGACCGCGTCGACTACACGGTGCGCTACTCCGGCGGCAACAACGCCGGCCACACCCTCGTGGTAAACGGTGAGAAGTACGCCCTCCACCTGCTGCCCTCAGGAATCCTCAGTCCGACCAGTGTCCCGGTCATCGCCAACGGCGTGGTGATCGACCTTGAGGTGCTCTTCCAGGAGATCGAAGGGCTTGAAGCCCGTGGCGTGGACACCTCCAAGCTGCTGATCAGCGCCAACGCCCACATCATCGCGCCGTACCACAAGGTGCTCGACAAGGTCACCGAGCGTTTCCTCGGCAACCGCCGCATCGGCACCACCGGCCGCGGTATCGGCCCGTGCTACTCCGACAAGATCAACCGCCTCGGCATCCGGGTGCAGGACCTGTTGGACTCTTCGATCCTCGCCCAGAAGGTCGAAGCCGCCCTCGACCAGAAGAACCACCTGCTGGTGAAGGTCTACAACCGCCGCGCGATCGACCCGGCCGAGGTCACCGAGGACCTGCTCACCTACGTCGACCGGGTGCGCCCGATGGTCACCGATGTGGTCCGCGTGCTCAACGACGCGCTTGACGCCGACAAGGTGGTGCTCTTCGAGGGCGCCCAGGCCCACCACCTCGACGTCGACCACGGCACCTACCCCTACGTGACCTCGTCCAACCCGATCGCCGCCGGCGCCTGCATCGGCTCGGGTGTCGGTCCGACCCGCATCGACCGGACGATCGGCATCATGAAGGCCTACACGACCCGCGTCGGCGAAGGCCCGTTCCCCACCGAGCTCCTCGACGCGGATGGCGAGAAATTGCGTACGGACGGGGCCGAGTTCGGTACCACCACCGGACGCAACCGTCGCTGCGGCTGGTTCGATGCACTGGTGGTCGAAGCTGCGGTCGCGGCCAACGCCTTCACCGACATGTTCCTGACCAAGCTCGACATCCTCACCGGCTGGGAGAAGATCCCGGTCTGCGTGGCCTATGAGGTCAACGGTGAGCGCACCAACCGGCTGCCCATGACTCAGACCGATTTCCACCATGCCAAGCCCGTTTACGAGTATTTGGACGGCTGGACCGAAGACATCTCCGGCTGCCGCGAGTTCACCGAGTTCCCGGCCAACACCCAGGCCTACGTGCGGCGGCTGGAAGAGCTCGTCGGTGCCCGGATCTCGGGTATCGGGGTCGGCCCCTCGCGCGAACAGGTGGTCATGCTGCACGACCTGCTCTAGGTCGTTGGGCCCCGCGGTTTCGCGGCTGAACTACGGGTTAATTCACCGTTACGTTTGCGTGTCGAACACGCTCCCGGTTTGTGATCTGGCGATCGATCTGCCTACCTTGGAGTAGTGGACGGGTTGGGTACCCGGAAGCGCCAACGCCGGACCGAGGGACATCCTCGGGCCGGTTTCGCTTTTTCCAACGATGCCGCGGACGCAGGAAGACCCTGCCGCGGCGCGACTCGGGGGAGTCGATATTGCCAACACATGACCTACGTGAAGTCGCCGGCCCGGACGTGGCCACCAGGCGAGAACTGAAGCGAAATCCCTACTCACCAGTGATGATCCTGCTGACGATCATCGCGACCGGTGGCATCCTCGCGTACGCGATCTTCCTGCTGAACCCAGCGAATCGCGGCGACACCCTGCCCTACGTGCTGGTGATCGGCGCCGAGGCGATCCTGATCGCGCACGCCCTCCTGGCGATGTGGACGATCCTCGCCGGGGCAAAGAGCGCCCGCGACCACGCCTACTACGCGGCCCAGTCCAGCCTGCTCGAAGCCGGCAGGGACGACGCCCCGCTGCTCATCAACGGGCAGCCGGCGTCCGTCGCGGTATTCATCACCGTCTACGGCGAGCCGCTGGACGTCATCCGCCGCACCGCCACCGCGGCCCGCGGCCTGCGTGGCGAGCACTCCACCTGGATCCTCGACGACGGCCGCAGCGACGACGTCCGCGACCTGGCCGCCGAGTTGCGGGTCGGCTACCTGCGCCGGCTGAGCAGCGGTGGCGCCAAGGCCGGCAACGTGAACCATGCACTCAGCCAGGTGAAGACCGACTACTTCTGCATCTTCGACGCCGACTTCGCCCCGTTGCACGACTTCCTCTACGAGACCATGCCGTTCTTCGCCGACGCGGACGTGGCGTTCGTCCAGACCCCGCAGAGCTACGGCAACCTGCGCAACTTCGTCTCCCGCGGCGCCGGCTACATGCAGACCGTCTTCTACCGCTTCGTCCAGCCCGGACGGAACCACTTCAACGCCGCCTTCTGCGTGGGTACCAATGTGGTCTTCCGGCGGACGGCGATCGACGACGTCGGCGGCATCTACACCGACTCGAAGTCCGAGGACGTGTGGACGTCCCTGATGCTGCACGAGCGCGGTTGGCGCAGCGTCTACATCCCGGATGTGCTCGCCGTCGGCGACGCCCCGGAGACCATCGAGGGCTACACCAAGCAGCAGCTGCGCTGGGCGACCGGCGGCTTCGAGATCCTGTTCAACCGCAACCCGCTGCATCCGAAGCGGGCGCTCACCCTCGACCAGCGGCTGATGTACCTGGTCACGGCCACGCACTACCTCACCGGGATCGCTCCCGGCATCCTGCTGATGGTGCCGGCGCTGGAGGTCTTCTTCGACCTGCGTCCGGTGACCCTTGGCACCAGCATGTGGGAGTGGTTCTTCGCTTACGCGGGCTTCTACGTGATGCAGATCCTGCTGGCGAGCTTCACCCTCGGTTCCTTCCGCTGGGAGGTGCTGATGCTGGCGACGGCGAGCTTCCCGATCTACCACCAGGCCCTGCTGAACGCCTTCTCGGGCAAGGAGCAGCAGTGGCACGTCACCGGAGCCAGCAAGCGCAAGAGCTCCCCGTTCAACTTCATCCGTCCGCAGGTCTACCTGTTCGTCTTCCTCGCCCTGACTTCTGTGGTGGCGATCTGGCGTGACCTGAACAACGCGCAGTTCTCGCTGGCCACCGCGTGGAACCTGACCAACACCGCGGTGCTTGGCGCCTTCCTCGTGGTCGCGTTCGCCGAGCATTTCGCCCCCGACCCGGCCCGGGTGCAGGCGCGGTCGCCGCGACGCGTCCGGCTGGCAACTGCAGAAGGAGCAACCCCATGACTTGGGAAAACCGATTCCGACTCCTCGGCGGCGTGACCGCCGTGATCGCACTGGTGCTCGGCCTGGCGATGGTGTTCAACCACCGGCAGAACGAGATCACCAGCCATCTGGCGTTGGTCGCCGCCGATACCTACACGGTCGGCGCCGACTACGCCGGCACGGTCACCAGGGCGCTGGTCAAGGAAGGGGACGCGGTCGCCAAGGGCGAGCAGTTGTTCACCGTCCAGAGCCTGCAGTTGAAGGAGGCGATGGCCAACGGTCTGGAGATCGACGACACCGAGGCCTACAAGGTGGACGCCAAGCGCGGCACCCTCACGTACTACGCCGTGATCTCCGGGACGGTGGACGAGCTCCACGCCCAGCAGGGCAACTCGGTGCCGGCGAGCAGCCCGTTGGCCACGATCACCGGCGGTGAGCGCTACCTCGAGGCCAGCTTCCATGTGGTGCCGCGCGACTATGCGCGGGTGCAGCCGGGCAGCCCGGCTCGCATCACCCTGCCCAACGACCAGGTGATCACCGGGTCGGTGGAGAAGGTGACGGTTTCCAGCGATCCGGACGCGACCGCGGACGCCGGCCCCAATACGACCGTGACCACACTGCGGCTGAAGTCGTCCCAGTTGGCGAACCTCACGCCGCAGCCGCTGTCCGAGCCGGGGACGCCGGTGATCGCCGTGGTGCAGTTGGCCGACACCGGTCCGCTGGCGCCGCTGACAGATGCCATGAACGATCTGCTGCAGCAGGTGGGGCTGCGATGAGGACCGCAGCAGTGGTCATGGCCGCCGTCCTTGCGGCCGGGTGCACGACCGGCCCGCCGACGGGTGGCAGTCCGGCCCCGGTGACTTCGGCCCCGACGACTTCGGCCAAGTCCGCGGTCGACGTACTGGGCGATGCCCAGGTCGTCGACCTGTTGGCCGCGGTGCCGCAGCGCACGCCGAAGGCGTTACCCGCAGCCAAGTTGGCCGAAGGCATCGCCCCACCCACCAACCGCTGGTACTCGGGGCTGGTGTTCTCTGGTCAGCCGGTGTTCCCGCTGCCACTCTCGTTCGCGCTCACCGACGACGGTTTCGCCTTCGGGCTGCCGGTGGTCAAGCCGACCGAGACGACGATCTTCGGTGGGCACGCTGCTCAGGTGAGCGTTGCGGTCGGTGCCAAGACGAGCGTGGTGACCAGCGACGACCCGTCCGTGGTGATCGTGGAACAGCGTGACGCCGAAGGTGCGGCGATCGGTCATGCCACGATCGCGCAGGGCTCTCCGTTCGTGTCCTGGACGGCAACCAAGGCCGCGAAGCTGACCATCCCCTCGGGTTTCGCGGACGTGGGGAATGGCCTGTACGTCGCCACATTGAACGGCACCCGCTACGCCCTGGCCGGGCACGATCTCAAGGTCGACGGCACCTCGGTAGCGGTGCCGGCCGACGGCACGCTGGCGTTCTGGCCGTTGCCGGAGGGACGCGAGCCGGCCGAACTGGTCGACCGCGCCCTGGCCACCGTGACCGGCTCCTCGGTTGGCTACGAAGTGGCCGACGACGAGGTGACCACCACGTTGAGCTACGCGACGACGGCGCCGACGGCGATCGCCCGGATGCCGCACCAGGCGTCCGGGGGCGAGTGCGCGCTGGGCAGCTACCCGTCGATCTACGGAGCATTGGAACTCTGCGACGGCAGTTCGCTGACCTGGACGACGCCGCGTACGCCGGCGTTGGCCAGCCTCGACCTGAGCGGTATCTCCGCAGAGCAGAAGGCGAAGCTCGTCGAGCAGTTGCAGGCGGACGCCGACCTGCCCGACTTCCCGGCCGACTCTTACTTCGGCGGGAAGTCGCTGCAGCGCGCGGCGATGCTGGTGATGGTGGCCGATCAACTCGGTGAGCAAGCGATCGCCGACGAGCTGGCGGCCCGCCTCGATGAGCAGCTCAGCCGCTGGCTGGAGCCGAACGGTTGCGCTGAGCGCGAGGCGATGTGTTTCGTCTACGACCCGGCTGGCAAGGGGATGATCGGGCTCACGCCGTCCTTCGGCAGCGACGAGTACAACGACCACCACTTCCACTACGGCTACTTCCTGTACGCCGCCGGGGTGCTGGCGGCGCGGGATGCGTCCGCGGTGTCGAGGTACGGGCCGGTGCTGAACCTGCTGGCGGCCGATATCGCCAGTTCGGGTGGCGAGAGCTTCCCGCAGCGGCGGGCGTTCGACGTCTACGCGTCCCATTCGTGGGCTTCGGGGACGGCGCCCTTCGCCGACGGCAACAACCAGGAGTCGGTGTCGGAGGCCGTGAACGCCTACGCCGGACTGAACCTCTGGGCGCAGGCCAGCGGTGATCGGGCGTTGGCGGACGAGTCGGCCTGGATGCTGTCCGCAGAGGCGGACGCGAGCACCCGCTACTGGACGAACCCAGAGCTCAGCGGGACGGAGTTCGCCGGCTTCGGCCACCAGATCGTGGCGCTGAACTGGGGCGGCAAGCGGGACTACGCCACCTGGTTCTCGGCGGAGCCGGCCGCCATGCTCGGCATTCTCCTGCTGCCGATGAGCCCGAGTTCGGGCTACCTAGCCGGGGATCCGGAGCGCATCCGCGCGAACGTGGCCGAGGCGGTGGGGGAGGTCGCCGACCAGAAGTTCGGCGACTACATCGCGATGTACTCAGCCCTGGCCGGCCCCGAGGACCGCGACCGGGCTGTGGTCGCGGCCGAGAAGCTGTCGGACGGCACGATCGACGACGGCCTGAGCCGCACCTACCTGCTGGCCTGGCTCTACAGCCTGAAGTTCTAGGCGCCTCGCGCCCGTCCAGCTTCACGCCGGCGAATCGGACGTTTGCCAGGGAATCTTCGGCGGCAAACGTCCGTTTCGCCGGCGTTGAGTGGTTGGTCGGCTGGATCCACCGATGCCGAGCTCCCCAAGCGGCTACTCCGGATGCATGAGAACGTGCCCGTTTTCCTGTGAGCGTGTGTTGATTTTGCTTGACGTGTGCCTGATTGTGTGGTTTTGTTCCCGTATAAACCTCGCGTCGGGTCTCACAACGAGTCCGATTGCCATCGACGTCAAAGAGTGAGGGAGTCAGATGACTACCGCAGTTACGGCAAAGCCGGGCTCGACCCGGGTGGCGGTGCAGAAGTTCGGTACCTTCCTGTCGGGCATGATCATGCCCAACATCGCCGCCATCATCGCGTGGGGCATCATCACCGCCCTGTTCATTGAGAAGGGGCCGTTCCCGAACGCAGCGATCGCCACGCTCGTGGGACCGATCCTCACCTATCTGCTGCCCAGCCTGATCGCCTACACCGGCGGCCGGATGGTCTACGACACCCGCGGTGGCGTCGTCGGCGCGGTCGCTGCAATGGGCGTGATCCTCGGCTGTAGCGATCCCACCCTCCTGGGTGATCGCCCGGGTTCGACCATGTTCCTCGGCGCCATGATCATGGGCCCGCTGACCGCGTGGCTGATGAAGAAGATCGACTCGATCTGGGACGGCAAGATCGCGCCCGGATTCGAGATGCTGGTCGACAACTTCTCCGCCGGCATCCTGGCCGCCGTCATGGCGGTCGCCTCGCTGTTCCTGCTGTCGCCGGTGATGCTCACCATCATGGCCTGGCTGAGCGCCGGCGTCGGTTACCTGATTGCGAATGGCCTCCTTCCGCTGACCTCGGTCTTCATCGAGCCCGCGAAGGTGTTCTTCCTTAACAACGCGATCAACCACGGCGTGCTGACGCCGCTCGGTATCGAAATGGCCGCGAAGACCGGCAAGTCGGTGCTGTTCCTGCTCGAAGCCAACCCCGGCCCTGGCCTCGGTGTGCTGATGGCCTACACCTTCTTCGGCAAGGGTGCGGCCAAGGCGTCCGCTCCCGGCGCTGCGATCATCCACTTCTTCGGTGGCATCCACGAGATCTACTTCCCGTACGTGCTGATGAAGCCGATCCTGATCCTGGCCATGATCGCCGGCGGCATGACCGGTGTGTTCCTGAACGTCGCCCTCAACGTCGGACTGAAGGCTCCGTCGGCCCCCGGTTCGATCCTCGCAGTGGCCGCCCAGACTGCGGACGGCAACTACCTGGGCATGTTGACCGCGGTCCTCGGCTCGGCCGCCGTTACCTTCGTGGTCGCCTGGCTGCTGCTCAAGGTCGGCAAGAAGGACGCTGACGAGGGCGATCTGTCCGCAGCCACCGCCGAAATGGAAGCTCTCAAGGGCAAGAAGTCCTCCGTTGCCGGCTACCTGACCGGGGCCGCCACCCGGCCGATCAACACCATCGTGTTCGCCTGCGATGCAGGGATGGGGTCGTCGGCGATGGGCGCGTCCGTGCTGCGCAAGAAGATCCAGGCCGCCGGCTTCGACGTGAAGGTGGTCAACAAGGCGATCGCCAATCTCGACGATTCCTACGAGGTGGTCGTGTCCCACCAGGATCTGATCGATCGGGCCAAGCAGAAGACGCCGTCCGCGGTGCACGTGGCGGTCGACAACTTCATCGGCAGCCCGAAGTACGACGAGGTAGTCGAGATGGTCAAGCAGGCGAACGGGGCGCCGAAGACCAGTTGAGCGTCGGCGTAGCGCTCGTCCCTGCCGTTGGGACGAGGCCGGCCGAGTAGTAGAGGCCCGCGGAACCGGTGGTTTCCGCGGGCCTCGCTGCATCCAGTGGCTTGTCTGGGCTGGCCTGGAAGCGTCCGAACAATGTTGTTTTGCATTGACTCGTCTGTGTTTGTGTGGTTTTATGGTCTTGCTCAGAGCTGCACGGCGCTCGACACTGGAGTCGGAGAAGGATCGAAATGTTGCACCATCGCACGCGGCCCGGCCTGGGACGCCATGAAGATCGGAGAACTCGTTGACCAATGAGGGGATTCTGGCGCCCGCCTCGGTGCGCCTCGGGCTTGCATCCATGACCAAGGCGGACGCCATCCGGCTCTGCGGCCAGGTGCTGGTCGAAGCCGGCGCGGCCACGCCTGAGTACATCGACGGCATGTTCGCCCGCGAAGAGCAGGTGTCCACTTACCTCGGCGAGGGCGTGGCCATTCCGCACGGCACCAACGAGGCGCGTCAGTACATCACCGCCGCCGCGCTGGGCTTCCTGCAGTTCCCGGACGGCATCGACTGGGACGGCAATGAGGTCAAGCTGTGCATCCCGATCGCGTCCGCCAGCGACGACCACCTGGGCATCCTGGCCAGCCTGGCCGGTGTGTTGATGGAGCCGGACGCGGCGGAGCGGCTGCGCACCACGAGTTCGGTTGAGGAAGTCCTTGAATTGTTGAGTCCGGAGGAGAACTGATGAAGGTATTGCGCTTCTATGCGCCTGGTGACGTGCGGGTCGAGGACGCGCCCGTGCCGCAGATCGCGTCCAACGAGGTGCTGTTGCGGGTACGCAACTGCTCGACCTGTGGCACCGACGTGAAGATCTTCCACAACGGCCACCAGAACATCACCCCGCCGCGGGTGATGGGGCACGAGGTCGCCGGCGAGGTGGCCGAAGTTGGCGCCGACGTCACCGGATGGTCGGTTGGCGACCGTGCGCAGGTGATTGCCGCGGTGCCCTGTGGCGAGTGCTACGAGTGCAAGAAAGGCTGGATGGCGGTCTGCGCGAACCAGACCTCGATCGGGTACCAGTACGACGGCGGTTTCGCCGAGTACATGGTGGTGCCGCACGCGGTGCTGAAGGTGGACGGCCTCAACCGCATCCCCGAAGGCGTCGGCTTCGACGAGGCGTCCGCGGCCGAACCCTTCGCCTGCGCGATCAACGCCCAGGAGCTGCTCGGCATCGAGCCGGGCGACACGGTCGTGGTGTTCGGTGCCGGTCCGATCGGCTGCATCCACATCCGGATCGCTCGCGGCGTGCACCAGGCCGGACGGGTGTTCCTGGTGGACGTGAACGCCGAGCGGTTGGCGATGTCAGCGGATGCGGTGCAGCCCGACGGGGTGATCGACGCCTCCAAGGTGGATGTGGTGGCCGAGGTCATGCGCCTCACCGAGGGCCGGGGCGCGGACGTGATCATCACCGCGACCGCGGCCAACATCACCCAGGAGCAGGCCATCGCGATGGCCGCCCGCAACGGCCGGATCTCGTTCTTCGGCGGCCTGCCGAAGACCAACCCGACCATCACCTGCGACTCCAACCTGGTGCACTACCGCCAGCTGCACATCCACGGGGCGAACGGCTCGGCGCCCGAGCACAACAAGAAGGCGCTGGAGTACATCGCGTCCGGACTGGTGCCGGTGAAGGACCTGATCACGGTCCACCTGCCGCTGGAGCGTGCGCTGGAGGCGTTCGACATCGTTGCCAAGGGTCAGGCGATCAAGGTGACTGTCGAGCCCTGATCCTCCCGGTTGTCCGCAAAGTGGGCAGTAATCGTCGACTTCGGCGATTACTGCCCACTTTGTGTTCTGGTCGACGACCCAGCAGCAAGGTGGACGGTTTCGCGCGCTGACGGCGAGGAAGCGTCCGCCTTGAGGCCGATCGCGCGACGAGACTGAGGCAGCCGTCGCCGCCGGGATCAGTCGTTCAGCGGACGGGAGAAGTCGGGACTCTCATCGACGGTCACGGCGATGGCGGCGACCTGCTCGGGGCCGGGCATCTTGCTGCCGGGCAGCATCACTGCGGCTGCGCCGAAAGCGACCGCCGTCCGCAGTGCCGCGACCGGGTCGGCGCCCGCGTCCACGGCGTGCAGGTAGCCGGCCAGCAGTGAATCGCCGGCGCCCACGGTCGAAAGCGGGTGGTTGATGCTCGCCACGGCGTGCACCACCCGCTCGGCGTCGATCAGCAGCGCGCCGTCGCGGCCGAGGCTCACCACGACCGTCCCGACGCCGCTGGCGACCAGCTCGCGGCTCGCGTCCACCACTGCGCCGACGGTGTCCAGGTCGCGGCCGACGGCCTCGGCCAGCTCGATCCGGTTCGGTTTGATCAGGTCTGGGGCCGCCGCTAGCGCAGCAGCCATCGACGGACCGGACGAATCCACGGCCACGCGGACGCCGTTGGCGTGGCACAGCCCGACCAACTCGGCGTAGAAACTGTCGTCGACACCGGGCGGCAGCGAGCCGCAACCCACCACCCAGCTGGCTCCGGCGGCCGCGTCCAGCACTGCCTGCCGGAGCGCGGCCAGCTCGGCGGGGTGCAGCTGTGGACCCTGCTCGTTGAGCTTCGTCGTGGTCCCGTCCGGCTCCACGATCGCCACGTTGGCGCGGATTGCTGCCCCGATCGGCACCGGACGTACGTCCACGTCGCCGGATTCGAGCAGCGCGAGCAGCATCCGTCCGTACGCGCCTCCGACCGGCAGTACGGCTGCGGTCACGGTGCCGTTGAGCGCGAGCGCGCGGCTCACGTTCAGGCCCTTGCCGCCGGGATCTTCCCGGGACGCGGTCGCGCGCATCACCGCACCACGCTCGAGCGTGGCCACGGAAATGGTGCGGTCGACGCTTGGGTTGGGGGTCAGCGTGACGATCATGCGCGGATCACCTCCGGTCCGGCTGTGGTGAGTTCTTCGGCGAGCCCGGCCTCCAGGCCGCGGTCGGTTACGATCACGTCGACTTCGTCCAGGCCGGCGAAACGGCACAGCTGGGTGAGACCGACCTTGGTGTGGTCGGCGAGGCAGACCACCCGGTTGGCGGCCTTGACCATCGCCCGCTTCACCTCGGCCTCGGCCTGGTCGGGAGTGGTCAGGCCGAGCTCAGGGGTCACGCCGTTCGTCCCCATGAAGGCGACGTCGACACGCAGGTGGGCCAGCGCTCCCGTCGTCCAGGTGCCAACCGCGGCTCCGGTGAGCTCGCGGACGTGGCCACCGAGCAGCAGCAGCTCGACCCGTGGGTAGTCGCCGAGGACCACGGCGGCCTGCAGGGAATTCGTGACCACGGTCAGCGGCAGATCGGACGGCAGGTTCCGCACCAGTTCGAGCGTCGTCGTCCCACTGTCGACCAGGATCGAGCCGCCATCAGGCAGCAGGTCACGCGCAGCGCGGCCGATCCGCGACTTCTCGGCCACTCGATGCTCTCTGCGGGCGTTCACCGACGGCTCGTACCCCAGCCGCTCTATGCGTACCGCCCCGCCATGGACGCGCCTCAGCAGGCCCTGTCTTTCCAGCATGGTGAGATCTCGTCGGATAGTCTCCGACGTGACTTCGAGTTCGTCAGCCAGCAAGGCGACCTCGACCCGGGACCGACTGCGCGCCTGCTCGAGGATGCGCAGGTGCCGCTCATGGGGCAGCAGGCGGGTGTCCTCAGCGTCGACGTTGGCGGCCATGGAACCAAGATACGCACAAATCCACACGAACGCAGCAAATTCCACATGATTGCTCAGAAAATCGGGCATTACTCTGCCTGACAGCGGCCGCGGATCGGCGTAGTGTTCGTCGGCCACGCATGATTTCCGGCCCCTCGTCGACGCCTACACCCGATCGAGACGAGCCGTCCCGACACTCGCAGCCCAGCGCGCTTCCTGTTCTGGCTGCTGCGGGTGCAGGCCGACCTGGTGCAGCCATCGCGGAAGCGAACTAAATGGTCGTCGTGACCCGTAACCTCAAGCACTTTGAGCCGCTGGGCGTCCCGTGCGTCAACCCGTGGGTCGCCCGATTGCGTAGCGCCGAAGCTCGGCCATCGTTGGCGGGATTCTAGAGAAGGGCGGTCTGGGCCCGGGCCAACGTCTCCGTGTCGGCGCCGGCGTGGGCGAGAGTGAGCAGCGCGGCGCCTAGGATCGGTGGCTTGGTGACGTGAACCAGGCGGACGGTCGGGGCGACCTCGGCCAGGCCGGTGCGGATGCCGTCTAGGAGCCGGGCGTCGCCGGCGCGGAGGATGCCGCCGCCCAGCACGATCGGCACTGCCGAGTGGGTCAGCTCCAAGCGGGTCAGGGCGGCTCGAGCCAGGTCGACGATCTCCTTGGCCTGCCGATCCACCAGCGAGCCGGCGACCTCGTCCCCGGCCACGGCCACCGCGAACACCGCGGGTGCCAGCTCGGCCAGTTCACTCCGGCTGCGCTCGCCGAGGTGGAATTGCGTGATCAGGCCACTCACGTCCACGCCGAAATGCGTACTGATTGCCGTAGTCAGCGCGGTATGCGGGCCGCGCCCGTCGACGTCACGAGCGGCGTACCAGAGCGCTTCCTGGCCAAGGCCCAGGCCGCCGCCCCAATCGCCGGAGATCGGGCCGAGCGCGAGGAAACGGGCCGTGGCGCCGTCCGCACGGATGCCGACGGCGTTGATCCCCGTCCCACAGACCACCGCGACCGCGTCCGGCTCTTCGGTGCCGGCACGCAGCAGCGCGAACAGGTCGTTGTCCACGTCCAGCCCGGACGCGGCCCAGGGCGAGTTCGCGGCCGCCTCGCGGTAGGCGGTCACCTCCTGCGGCAGGTCGAGCCCAGAGAGGTACAGCCCGGCCCGTAGCACCCGCGCAGAACCGGCGACTTCGCGAATGAGGCCGTCCACCATCGCCAGGGACGCCGCGACTCCGTCGGACTGCGGGTTGCCACCCGGGCCGCGACTGCTGGCCACCAGCCGGCCGGTCAGGTCGAACGCAACCGCGTCCGCCTTGGTGCCGCCGCCGTCGACCGCGACGACGACCTCATTCACGCCCACGGTAGGTACCGTGCGTTTTCGGCCATCAGCAGGTCGGTCAGCCGCTCGGCGCGGTCGTGCTGCAGCACCAGCGGATGCGCCCGCATGGCCCGCAGCACTCGATCCCGGCCGCCATGGACGGCCGCGTCCAGCGCCAGCCGCTCGTAGCCGGCGACCGCGGCGATCAGGCCGGCGACGTCGTCGGGCAGCGGGGCGACCGGGTCGGCGACGAAGCGTCCGTCCCGGAACTGTGCCGGCACCTCGACCACATGGTCCGCAGGCAGGAAAGGCAGCAGTCCGTCGTTGCGCACGTTGACCACCCGGGACGGACCGGCTGCGCCGCGCATCGCCGCCAGGAGTTCCACCGCGGCTTCGGAGTAGAAGGCCCCGCCGCGCTTCTCCAGCGACTCGGGCTTGGTGTCCACGGACGGGTCGGCGTACAGCTTCAGCAGTTCGTCCTCGATTGCTTGGACGGCCTCGGCGCGCGTGGGTGCGGCGAGCTGCTCGGCGAGCACCTCGTCATGGGCGTAGTAGTAGCGCAGGTAGTAGGAAGGCACGACGCCCAGCTGGGCGAGCAGCGCCGGCGGCAATTCCACCTCTTCGGCGATGTCTGCCAGGCCGCCGCCGAGCATTTCCGGCAGCCGGTCGACGCCGTCGACGGTCACGCTGCGCTCCCAGGTGAGGTGATTCAGCCCGACGTGACCAAGGCTCACCTGATCGTGCTGGACGCCGAGCACCGCGGCGAACCGGCGCTGGAAACCGATGGCCACATTGCACAGGCCGACCGCCCGATGGCCGGCCTGCAGCAGTGCCCGGGTGACGATACCCACCGGATTGGTGAAGTCGATCAGCCAGGCGTCCGGCTTGGCCCGCTCGGCGACCACTTCGGCGATCTGCAGCATCACCGGCACCGTCCGCAGTGCCTTTGCGAAGCCGCCCGGCCCCGTGGTCTCCTGGCCGATGCAGTGCACCTCGTGTGGCCAGGTCTCGTCGGCTTTGCGGGCCGCCTGACCACCGATCCGCAGCTGGACCAGCACCGCGTCCGCGCCCTCGACACCCTCGGCCAGGTTGGCCGTACCCACCACTTTCGCCGGATTGCCCGCACGCGCGAGCATTCGCTGTGCCATGCCGGTGACCAGCTCCAGTCGGTGTGCGTCCGGATCAACGAGATAGATCTCGCTCAACGGCAGTACGTCGGCGTAGCGGGCGAACCCGTCGATGAGTTCCGGGGTGTAGGTCGAACCTCCGCCGACGATGGCGAGCTTCATGATTCTCCTTTGGCGATTCCGGCCTTCGCCGGGATGACGGTGGGTGAGTCGCGGGATGACGGTGGGTGAGTCGCGGGATGACGGTGGGTGAAATCAGGAGGCGGCGATGGCCGCCTCCAGTCGTTCCCTGATGTTGGCTACGAGCAGTTGCCGGGCGCCCTGGAGGACGGGTTCGTCGCCCGCGCGGCTTGCCCGGACGCGGGCCTGCACCAGTTCGGCGAGCCGATCGCCACCGGCCAGCCCGGTCGGCCCGCCGAGCACCACACAGGCCGGGTCGAGAACAGCGGTGATGACATCAACCAGCATCACCACCCGAACCGCGAGCTCCGCGAGCACCGGCTCGTTCTGCGGGAGTTCCTTCAGGGCGGCGGTGAAATCGGCGGCCGGGTGGCCCAGCAGCCTGGCGATCGCCGGTCCGCCGAGCAGGTCGGTGAAGGTTTCGGCGGCCGGGTCGAGTGCGATTGCCGACCGGGGGACTTCGAGGTAGCCGATCTCGCCTGCGCTCCCGGACGCGCCGCGACGGACGACTCCGTCCACGTTGATGCCCGTGCCGAGACCGGAGCCGAGCCACAGGAACACGAAGTCGGCTTCGTCGGTGATCGCCCGTTCGGCCATGGCGGCGAGGTTCACGTCGTTCTCGACCGTGGTCGTCAGGCCGGTGCCGGCCTCGATCAGGGCGCGGGCGCCGCGCTCCGGCCATCCAGGCAGGGTGTCGGTGAAGGTGAGCCGGTCGGTGTCGGCGTCCACCGCGGCCTGGACCCCGACGGCAACCACACTCACCGACGCCCGGTCGACTCCTGCGGTGGCGCAGGCCGCGTCCACGGCTCGGGTGACGTCAGTGACCGGTGAGCGCTCCACGCCCTCGATCGACAGGTCCGCAATCGGATGCCCGGCGTCGGTCGGGTCCACCAGCACTGCTTCGATCCGGTCGGCGAGGATGCTGACCGCCACTCCGGTCATGGAGTCGGCGCGGGCGCCGTACGCGGTCGCTTTCGGTCCACGGGCGCCGGTCACCTCGCCCACCGGCGAGATCAGGCCCAGCCGCTCCAGACGGGTGATCATCTGGCCGGCCGTCGGCTTCGACATCCCGGAGAGCTTGCCGAGCATGGAGCGACTCAGCGGCCCGTGCTCAAGGAGGAGACGGAAGGCGGCGCGGTCGTTGTAGGTGCGCAGCCAGGTGGGCGTGCCGGTGTCGATGCTCATGTCACCCTTCGTCGAAACGATGCTCGGCGGCTATCGTCCCGTAATTCGCCAGCATGTCCGCGATCTGGGCGAGGTTTCGTGGCACCGGACTGGCAGGCATGCGCTGAACATAACTGTAAAGAGTCTTGCCGGTAAAGTCCTGGAATCGTACCTCCCGCGAACGCCGCCGGGTCTGACATCAGCCCGCCGATAGGATCGCGGGGTGACGCAGACCGTTCTGGTGATTGGATCCGGTGGCCGCGAGCACGCCTTGGCGTGGTCGTTGAGCCGTGACCCCTCGGTGGGTGCGGTCCACGTCGCGCCCGGCAACCCGGGTACTGCGCTGGTCGGGACGAACCACCCGGTGGATGCTCTGGACGGGGATGCCGTCGCCGCGCTCGCCGTCGAACTGGGTGCAACGCTCGTCGTGGTCGGCCCTGAGGCGCCGCTGGTGGTCGGGGTGGCGGATGCCGTCCGGGCGCGCGGGATAGCGGTCTTCGGCCCGTCCGCCGAGGCGGCTCGGCTGGAAGGCAGCAAGGCGTTCGCCAAGGAGATCATGGAGGCGGCCGGCGTCCCGACCGCGGACGCGCGGCTGTGTCTCGACATGGGCGAGGTGATCGACGCGCTGGACGAGTTCGGCCCGCCGTACGTGGTCAAGGACGACGGACTGGCGGCTGGCAAGGGGGTTCTGGTCACCGACGATCGGGACGCCGCGATCCGGCACGCCGCGAGTTGTCGGCGGGTGATCATCGAGGAGTACCTGGACGGCCCAGAGGTCAGCCTGTTCGCGCTTAGCGACGGAACGAACGTGGTGCCGTTCGAGCCGGCGCAGGACTTCAAGCGGGTCGGAGATGGTGATGCCGGCCCCAACACCGGCGGGATGGGTGCCTACACGCCGCTGCCGTGGGCTCCGTCCGGGCTGGTGGACGAGGTGGTGCGGACGGTCATCCAACCGACCGTGGACGAGCTTCGCCGGCGGGGGACGCCGTTCATCGGTTTGGTGTACGCCGGTCTCGCGCTGACTTCGCGCGGGCTGCGGGTGGTTGAGTTCAACGCCCGCTTCGGCGATCCGGAGACCCAGCCGCTGCTCACCCGGCTGAAGTCACCGCTGGGGGAGTTGCTGTACGCAGCGGCCACGGGTGAACTGGCTGGCCGCAGCCTGGAGTGGGGCAGCGGCGCCGCGGTGGGTGTGGTGATCGCAGCGGCCGGCTATCCGGACGCACCGCGCAAGGGCGACCCGATCGCTGGTGCTGAACTCGGTGGCGTCTTTCATGCCGGGACCGCGCAGGACCCGTCCGGCCAACTGGTGAGCGCGGGCGGTCGCGTCCTGACCGTGGTGGGCACGGGCGACACCCTGGCTGAAGCCCGGGAAGCTGCCTACGCCAAGGTGGCCCAGATCACTTTGCCGGGTGGCTTCCATCGCACCGACATCGCTGCGGCGGCCGCCGATGCTGAACGAAAAGGGGACAGTCCCTTTTCCGTTCAGGACGCCGGCTCGTCAACAGGCTCAGGGAGTGACGCATGATCCCCAACGTTCTCGGGACGCGGTACGCGTCCACCGCCATGCAGGAGATCTGGTCGCCGGAGGCGAAGATCATTGCCGAGCGGAAGCTCTGGGTCGCGGTGCTTCGGGCCCAGGCCGAGCTTGGCGTGGACTTCGGTGGTGACGATCCGGACGCGGTGATCGCGGCGTATGAGCGCGTGCTCGACCAGGTGGACCTGGCCAGCATCAACGCCCGTGAGCGGGTCACTCGGCACGATGTGAAGGCGCGGATCGAAGAATTCAATGCGCTCGCTGGGCACGAACATGTCCACAAGGGCATGACCAGCCGTGACCTCACCGAGAACATCGAACAGCGGCAGTTGCTGTCGTCGTTGGAGCTGATCCGCGAGCGTATTGTCACGGTGCTGGTGAATCTGGCCCGGTTGGCGGTGCAGTACCGCGACCTGCCGATGGCTGGCCGGTCGCACAATGTGGCTGCGCAGACCACCACGCTGGGCAAGCGGTTCGCGTCCGCTGCTGACGAATTGCTGGTGGCCTTCGACCGAGTCGACGAGTTGATCGGCCGCTACCCCGCGCGCGGCATCAAGGGTCCGATGGGCACCGGCCAGGACATGCTCGACCTGCTGGACGGGGACGCCGTCCGACTGGCCGAGCTGGAGCGGAGGGTCGCTGAGCACCTGGGGTTCGCGCGCGTGTTCACCGCGACCGGGCAGGTCTATCCGCGCTCGCTCGACTACGACGTGCTGACCGCGCTGGTGCAGGTGGCCGCTGGTCCGTCCAGCCTGGCGACGACTATCCGGCTGATGGCCGGGCAGGAGCTGGTGACCGAGGGCTTCGCCGAGGGCCAGGTGGGCTCGTCCGCCATGCCGCACAAGATGAACACCCGGTCGTGCGAGCGGGTCAATGGGCTCGCGGTGGTGCTGCGCGGCTACGCGTCCATGGCCGGTGAGCTGGCCGGGAACCAGTGGAACGAAGGGGACGTGTCCTGCTCGGTCGTCCGCCGGGTTGCCTTGCCGGACGCGTGCTACGCGCTCGACGGCATGTTCGAGACCTTCCTCACGGTGCTCGTCGAGTTCGGCGCCTTCCCGGCGGTGGTAGAGGCCGAACTGCAGCGCTTCCTGCCATTCCTGACCACGACGAAGATCCTGATGGCTGCGGTTCGGGCAGGGGTCGGACGCGAAACCGCGCACGAGGTGATCAAGGAGCATGCCGTGGCGGTCGCGCTGGCCATGCGCGCGGGAGCGGCCACGAACGATCTCTACGACCGGCTGGCCGCGGATGCGCGCCTCGGCCTGACCCGCGAGCAGCTGGACGCGGTCGTGGTCGATCCGCTGGAGCTGACCGGCTCGGCCCGTGACCAGGTGGACACGATCGCCGCCCGGGTGGGCGAGCTGGCCGTCCGCTTCCCCGAGGGTGCGGCCTACCGCCCTGGCGCGGTGCTGTGACCTCGGATCCAGAGCCGGGGGAGCGCGTCGCGGCGGGCCGCCAGGTGCCGTCCGGCAATCAGCTAGTTCTGATCGCAATCGGAATCGGGCTCGCGTCCGGCTTCTTCTCCGGGCTGTTCGGGGTTGGCGGTGGCCTGATCGTGGTGCCGGCGTTGGCGGTGCTGCTCGGGCTCGACCACCGGCGAGCGGTCGGCACTTCGCTGCTGGCGATCGTGCCTGCGGTCACGGCTTCGCTGGTTTCCTACGCTGCGACCGGCTCGGTCAACCTCGCGGTCGGTGGGCTGCTCGCGGTTGGTGCGATCGTCGGCGCCCAGGCCGGAGTCTGGCTGCTCGGACGGATCAGTCGCCGCGCTGCGCAATGGATCTTCGTCGGCTTTGTGGTGGTGATGATCGTGCAGTTGCTGTCCCTCGTTCCCGAACGCGGCGCCGACCTGCCGATCGATGTTTGGCGCGGTATCGGGCTCGTGGTGCTCGGCCTGGGCGCCGGCGTGCTGTCCGCGCTGCTCGGGGTCGGTGGCGGCGGCGTGGTGGTGCCGGTGCTGATGGTCTGGTTCGGCATCGGTGACCTGAGCGCGAAGGGCGCTTCGCTGGTCATGATGCTGCCGGGGGTCGCGTCCGGGTTGGTGGCGAACCTGCGCAAGCAGTTCGTGGACGTCCGGCTGGGCCTGATGATCGGTGCAGCCGCCGTGGTCTCCAGCCCGCTGGGTGTCTGGGTGGCGCACGCGATTCCGCCGCAACCGGCTGCCTGGCTGTTCGCCGGCTTCCTGCTGTTCGTCGGCGGGACGATGGCGCGCGAAGCGCTGCGTCCGCCTGCTGCGTGACCGGTCCGGGTGCCGCTCAGCCTGGGCGGCGGGCAATCAGCGCGAAGGTGTCGGCGCCCGGGTCGTAGTCGGCGCCGGCGACGTCGCCGAACCGCCGGAAATCGGCGAAACCAGCGGACGCCAGTTCGGCCTCCACTTCAAATGCGGTCAGGCAGTGCGTCCAGTTCCAGAACTCGCGCACCTTCGTCGGCGTCTGGATCACGTAGCGCTCCAGCACCAGGCGCAGCTCGGGGTAGGTCCAGGTGGCCCGGGTCGCGACGTGCGGGCCAGCCGCCCAGAAGCCGTCGGCCGGCAGCAGTTCGATGCCTTCGTGGTAGTGGGTGAAGCGTGGCGCGGCCGTCACGTCGAAGGCGAACAGTCCACCCGGGAGCAGCGCCGACAGCACCCGCTGCAGGAAGGACCTTCGCTGTTCGAAGCTCAGCGCGCAGACGTCCGCATAGATCAGCAGAGCGGCGTCGTACCCGGATCCCAGGTCGGCCTCAAGGTAGTTGCCTTCGATGAACTCCGCCGCCGGGCCAGACTGCTGCGCCCCCGTCCGGGCGTACGTCAATGAACTACGGGATACGTCGATACCGGTCACCTGTATCCCATGCCCAGCCAGGCGGTTCGCGTACAGGCCCGGGCCGCAGCCCAAGTCGAGCACCCGGCTGCCCGGACGCAGCCCGAGTGCTTGGAGCAGCCATTCCACGGACCGCTCGATGAACGCGTGCGGACGCGAGGCAGGGCCCGAATCCGGGTCACGGTGGGCTTGCAACAGCTGCGCCGACAGGTGAGGGTCGTTCCAGAATTCAGGAGTGGTGTAGACGCTGAAGGGCTCCGGTCGGACGTTGATCGGTAAGATTTCGGCTGGGACAGACATCGCGATCAGCCTAGCCAGACCGGCTGCGCGGGGCATCCCCCCGAGTGCCCCGCGCAGCGGGCCGGCGATGCTCCCCCCGCGGGAGCGCGTCGATCACCGCCTTTGCCGGACCGGTGGTGATGGTCACGACATCGGTAGTGCTCGGCGACCGAGTAAGCGCCAGCCTGTCGATGCGAGGTGGGGCGGCGGCCGCGGATCAAAGGCTTTTTATCGTTCGCGGCCGTGGGCGAGTCGCCGGAGTTGAATTGCGCCCACACCTTTGGAAGTAGGGTCTGGCCATGACGGAGACACCTGCGTGGCGCTGGCTCCGCCGGCTGCCCGGCAGCCTGCCGCCGCGCGCGGGTGAGGACTTCCGTGAGCAACTGATCGCGGTCACCGCGATGGTCGGGGTGCCGATCAGCTGGGCGTCCGCGTTGATCAACGTCGTGCTGGGTAGCCCGGTCTGGACGGTGCTGCTGAACTTCTTCGCTGGGCTCGCCATCCTCGGCCTGGTTTGGTTCGGACGGGTCAGCGGACGCTACCGCCTCACCTACGCGATCGCGGTCGGCGCGCTGTTCGTCGTGCTCTTCCCTGGCCTGTTCTTCGCCGGCGGCGGCTGGGAGGGCGGCATGCCGATCTGGTTCGCCTTCGCCCTGGCGTTCTCAGCGATCATCCTCGAAGGTCCCGCGCTGCTGGTGATGGTCCCGCTGGAGGCCGTCGTGTTCGCGACCAGCCTGGTGCTCGCGTTCAGCTACCCCCAGTTGGTCGTGCCGCTGCCGTCGGCGTTCGCGAAGTTCGTCGACATCATCTACTCGATGCTCGCCACCGGCCTGGCCCTGGCGATCGCGCTGCGCTTGTTAATCCGCCTCTACCAGCGCAACAAGGACCAACTCACTGCGCGCAACGCTGAGCTGGCTAGGCTCGATGCCACTCGCGCCGAGTTCTTGGCGATGGTCGCGCATGAGCTGAACACCCCGCTGGCAGTCATTCGCACGCACACCGACGAGGCCGGACTGGCCCTGGCCACGACGGACGCGAATGCGCGAGCGGACGCGGGCACGTCGCGCGTAGTCGCCGACCTCGGGGTGATCGGTTCGGAGACCGATCGGCTGGCGCATCTGGTGACCCAGCTGCTCGACCTCGGCCGTATCAGCGAACGCCGGCTGGACGTCGACCTGCGTCCGCTCGCCCTGGATGCGCTGGTGCAGCAGACGCTGCAGGCGTACCGTCCGATCTTCGCCCAGCACGGGAACACGCTCGTGGTGCCGCCAGGCGGTGCGACGCCCACCGTTCTGGCTGACCGGGATCGGGTGATCCAGGTGCTGGTCAACCTGCTCTCGAACGCATCCCGGCACACCCACAACGGGACGATCAGCGTCCGCGTCGGCGAGGCCGCTGGCTTCGCCGAGCTCATCGTCGCCGATTCCGGCGAGGGCATCGCGCCCGACCTCCTCGACCAGCTCGGTCGCCAACCCGTGCGGACGCACCAGTCGGGCGTCCGCTCGGCCCGGGATACCGGCCTCGGTGTCGGTCTACTGATCTGCCGCGAGATCGCAGTGGCCCACGGTGGCGACCTTCACGTCGCCTCCACCCCAGGCCACGGCACCACAGTCCGCCTCACCCTGCCCCTCACCTGAGCAAAGAGGGACGGTTCGGGTCAAGGTGGAGGATTGCACACCGAGTTCGGTGCACAATCCTCCACACTGTCGGCGAACGGAAACGGGACGGGGTGGGTCGCTTTCCGGTTCAGGTGGGCGAAGGGTCGAAACGCACCTGGCGGAAGACGTAGCGCTTGTCCGCGGAGAATTCGAGTTCGAACGCGCTGCCGGCGTCCAGGGCCAGCTTCCGGCGCAGGGATGAGACGGTCTGGCGGACGGTGTTCGTGGGGATGTCCGCCTTCGAGCGCCACACCGAGGTGAGCAGTTGGGCCTGGGTGGCACCGACGCCGACGTTGGTGGCGAAGAAGCCGAGCAACTGCAGTTCCATCTTGGTGAGATTGATCTCGCGGCCATCCAGCAGCACCTCGCCGGTGAGATAGTCCAGGTGCAGCGGTGGTAGGTCGATTCGGCCCTTGCGCGGAGCGGACGTGCGCCGCAGCTGCGCCTGGATGCGTGCGGTCAGCACCTCAAGGCTGAACGGCTTCGGGATGTAGTCGTCAGCCCCGGTGGCCAAGCCCTGGACGACGTTGCGGTCCTGGCCGAGGGCGGTCAGGTAGATGATCGGCGCCGCGGTGATCGGGCGCAGTTTGGCGCACAGGTCGTAGCCGGAGCCGTCCGGCAGCAGCACGTCGAGCAGAACCACGTCCGGCTGGTGCTCCCACGCTGCGGCCAGTCCCGCGGCGACCGATCCGGCCTCCACTGCGGTGAAACCGGACGCGGCCAGGTGTCGAGCCACCGACTCCCGCAGCGGCACCTCGTCCTCGACGATCAACACCAGCGGGGCGCGGGTGACGGGTTGGCTCACCAGCCACTCCTGCCGTGCTGTGGTGTGGGCACAGCAGCCCTAGCGGCTCTGCCGCTGCCGCCACTGCCAGATCGCGGTGACGATCACCGCTCCGACCACCGACCCGATCAGGCCGGACGGCCGCAGCTCCAGCCCGTCGCCGCTCAGCAGGCTGATCAGCAAGCCGCCGACGAAGGAGCCAACCAGGCCGCTGACGAAGGCCAACGCCCAGTCGATGCCTTTCCGGGACGACCCCAGAATGAGTTGGGCGGCGGCTCCGACGAGCATTCCAAACAGCACCAGGCCAATGATCAGCATGGGGCTCAGCTTAG
>DAOPRQ010000037.1:17517-25102 GCA_035349055.1 Propionicimonas sp. | reverse complement strand
CTCGTTCACGGCGCTGACCGCGATCTACGACACGATGCGCTACATCAAGCCCGACGTGCAGACCATCTGCCTGGGCCAGGCCGCGTCCGCCGCAGCCGTGCTGCTGGCCGCCGGCACCAAGGGACGGCGGCTGGCGCTGCCCAACAGCCGCATCCTGATCCACCAGCCGGCCACCGAAGGTGGCTACGGTCAGTCCTCCGACCTGGAGATCCAGGCCAGGGAGATTCTGCGCATCCGTTCGCTGATGGAGTCGATGCTCGCCGAGAGCACCGGCCAGGACGTGGCGAAGATCAGCCGCGACATTGAGCGCGACAAGTACCTCACCGCCCAGGAGGCGGTCGAGTACGGCATCGTCGACGACATCCTGACCTCTTTGAAGGACGCTCCCCGCTGACCAGCGTCCGGCTCTTCCCCTCGGAAGGGGAGGAGCCGGGTTACGGTCGGCGCAACCACTCAACGGAAGGCGCGACGTGGCACGAATCGGCGAGACGTCGGACCTGCTGAAGTGTTCGTTCTGCGGAAAGAGCCAGAAGCAGGTCAAGAAGCTCATCGCAGGACCGGGTGTGTACATCTGCGACGAGTGCATCGACCTGTGCAACGAGATCATCGAGGAGGAGTTCGCCGAGACCAGCGACTCCGGACTGATCGAGGAACTGCCCAAGCCACGCGAGATCTGCTCCTTTCTCGACTCCTATGTGATCGGGCAGGAGACCGCAAAGAAAGCCTTGTCAGTCGCGGTCTACAACCACTACAAGCGGGTCCAGGCCCAGAGCGCGGGCCCGGGTCGTCGGGTCGCCGATGACGAACTCGTCGAACTCGGCAAGTCGAACATCCTGTTGATCGGCCCCACCGGCTGCGGCAAGACCTACCTCGCGCAGACCATGGCGCGAATGCTGAACGTCCCGTTCGCGATGGCGGACGCGACCGCGCTCACCGAGGCCGGCTACGTCGGTGAGGATGTCGAGAACATCCTGCTGAAGCTGATCCAGGCCGCCGACTACGACGTGAAGAAGGCCGAGACCGGCATCATCTACATCGACGAGATCGACAAGGTGGCGCGCAAGAGCGAGAACCCGTCGATCACCCGTGATGTCTCCGGCGAGGGCGTGCAGCAGGCGCTGCTGAAGATCCTGGAGGGCACCACTGCTTCGGTGCCGCCGCAGGGTGGCCGAAAGCACCCGCACCAGGAGTTCATCCAGATCGACACCACGAATATCCTGTTCATAGTCGGCGGCGCGTTCGCCGGCCTGGAGGAGATCATCAACGCGCGGGTCGGGAAGCGTCCGCTCGGCTTCAACAATGACGCCGCGGTGCGCCGGCCGACCTCATTGAACCCGTTCGCCGAGGTTCGCCCTGAGGACCTGCACAAATTCGGGCTGATTCCCGAGTTCATCGGACGCCTCCCGATGATTTCCACCGTCGAGCAGTTGGACGGAACCGCGCTCGAGCGGATCCTGATCGAGCCGAAGAACGCCCTGATCAAGCAGTTCCGCAAGCTCTTCGAGCTGGACGGGGTCGACCTGGAGTTCACCCCGGACGCGATCCGCGCCATCGCCGAGATGGCCCTGCGCCGCGGCATCGGCGCCCGCGGGCTGCGTTCGATCCTCGAGGAGATCCTGCTCAACGTGATGTACCACGTGCCCAGCGACGACGACGTGGCGCAGGTGCTGGTGGAGCGCGAGGTGATCACCGGTGGCGCGGCTCCGCAGATGATCCCGCGCGCCAAGCTGGCCCGCGCCGAGCGGCGCGAAAAGAGCGCCTGAGGGATCCCACTTGGGGAATGTCCGAGCGAACAACGGTCAAGGGCTCTCCCGGACGGCTGGGTTGTGCCATTGTGGACCAGTCGATTCCCGCTACTCGCTTAGGAGACCGCAATGGCCACCCGCCAAGTCAGCATCGCCTCGTCCGTTGGCCTGCACGCCCGTCCGGCGTCCCTGTTCGTGCAAGCGGTCACCGCGTCCGGGTTGCCAGTGAAGATCGCGAAGGAGGGCGGCTCGCCGGTCGACGCGAAGAGCATCTTGATGGTGATGGCGCTCGGCGCCAAGTGCGGCGAAACCGTCACGCTCACCGCTGAGGGCGACGGAGCGGACGCAGTCCTGGACTCCCTGGTCGAGCTGCTGTCCCGCGACCTCGACGCGGAGTAGGCCGATGAGCGACGCCCTGCACACCACCTTCCACGGCATTGGCGTCAGCGCGGGAACCGCGGTTGGCCCGCTGGTGGTGGTGACCCCGCCGCCGACGGCACCTGCCGATGAGGCCCCCACCACGGATGCACCTGCTGCCGTCGAGTTGGTCCGGGGCGTCCTGGCGGACGTCGCCGCCGGCCTTGAAGCGCGCGCGGCCACCGCGAGCGATCATGCCAAGCCGATCCTTGAGGCCGGCGCGATGATGGCGCGGGATCCGGGGCTGGCGATGGGCGTCGAGACCCAGTTGCAGGCCGGCAAGGGCCCGACGAACGCGATCACGGCTGCGGTCGAGGAGTACTGCGTGATGTTCGAGTCGCTCGGCGGCTACATGGCCGAGCGGGTCACCGATCTGCGGGACGTCCGCGATCGGGCGGTCGCGAGGCTGCTTGGCAAGCCCGAGCCCGGAGTGCCGACGCTGAGCGTCCCGAGCATTCTCGCCGCCCACGATCTGGCGCCTGCGGAGACCGCCACGCTCACGGCGGAAACCTGTCTGGGCATCGTCACCGAAGCGGGTGGACCGACCAGCCACACCGCGATCCTCGCCGCCCAGCTGGGCATTCCGGCGGTGGTGCAGGCGATCGGCATCATGGCGGTTCCGGCTGGCGTGACCGTGGCCATCGACGGCGGGGTGGGGGAGATCACGATCAACCCGACCGACGAGGAGACCGCGCTGCTGGAGGAGCGCAAGAAGCGGCGCGCGGCGGCGCTCGCCGGCGGTACCGGCAAAGGGGCGACGAAGGACGGTTACCCGGTAGCACTGCTAGCCAACATCGGCACCGCGGACGATGCCCGCAAGGCCGCTGAGCAGCCGGTGGAGGGAGTCGGCCTCTTCCGGACGGAGTTCCTCTTCCTCGACCGCGACACCATGCCGACTGTGGAAGAGCAGACAGCCACCTATACCGAAGTGTTCAAGGCCTTCGGTGATCGGCGAGTAGTCGTGCGCACCCTGGACGCTGGGGCGGACAAGCCGCTCAAGTTCGCCGATCTCGGCCCGGAGGAGAACCCGGCCCTCGGCCGCCGCGGGATTCGGCTGGGACGCATTCGCACGGACGTGCTCGACGCTCAGCTGGAGGCGCTGGCGGCTGCGTACAAGGCCACCGGCGCGGACGTCCGGGTGATGGCGCCGATGATCGCGACGCAGGCCGAGGCCATCTGGTTCGCCCAGCGCGTCCGCGCATTGGGGCTGCCGAAGGTCGGGGTGATGATCGAGGTGCCGGCGGCGGCGATCCGCAGCCGGGGCATCCTGTACAACGTCGACTTCGCGTCCATCGGCACCAACGATCTGCAGCAGTACACGATGGCTGCCGACCGGATGCAGGGCGAGTTGGCCGAGCTGCTGAACCCGTGGGAGCCGGCGTTGCTGGACGTGATCGCGGTCGCCTGCGACGGCGGCGCGGCGATGGGCAAGCCGATCGGGGTCTGCGGTGAGGCCGGCGGTGATCCGGCGCTCGCGCTGGTGCTGGCCGGACTCGGCGTCTCCAGCCTGTCGATGGCTCCGGGCAAGGTGCCGGCGGTGCGGACTTCGCTCGGCCTGCACACGCTCACCCAGTGCCAGCAGATGGCGGCGGCGGCCCGTGCCGCCGGAGATGCGACCGAGGCCAAGCAGGCCGTGCTGGAGATGGCCGACCCGGTGCTGCTCGACCTGCTCTGACTACGGTCCCTGAGCTTGACGAAGGGCCCTCGACCGGCGGTGTGCCAAGGGGCTTCAACTGTTCCGCCGATCACGCTGAGATCCCGGCCTGCGCCGGGATGACGTGAGCCGGGAGGGCCGTTGCGCCGGGATGACGGTGACTCCGGGAGGGCGGTTGCGCCGTGCTGGGGAAGCTCGTGGGCCGTTCCGCTACTTGGCGACGCCGCGCAGCGATCCGGTGAGCTTGCCTGCGCTCGATCCGACCAGGCAGACGACCTCGCGGTCCTGCTGCGCCCAGGAGTCCTTGGTCGGGGCGAGCACGCGCACCTCGAACTTGGATTCCTTCGCGGCCACGCCGATGAACGGCTCGAACGCCTCGGTGCAGAGCTGGCCGCCCTGATTCTGAACACCGTTGTTGCCCGGGAACTCGTCACCGGTCAGCTCGGCGGTGGCGAAGGCCTCCCACGCATGCTCCTGGTCGCACGGCACCAGCGGCAGCCGGGTCGTCGAGTCGCTCTCCAACTTGGTCACGCAGTCGCCGACCTGGATCGAGAACGAGTCGACAGTCACCGGTGCGGTCACCTGGCCGGCGCTGTTCCGCGGTCCGTCCGCCGCGCAGCCGGTAAGCAGCGCGGCGGAGGCCAGCAGGACGCCTAGCCAGCGGTTCATGCAGGGGCGTCCTGCTTGAGTTCAATGGCCACGCTCAGCGGGCCATCGCTGAGCGTCCAATCGACCGTCCCGGTGAGCCGGCCGACCGCCCTCAGGTCGGTGACGGCCAGGCGCAGCCGATCCAGCACTTCCGCAGTGCCGCTGAACTCAGCACGCACCGCTTCGGTCTTCATGGAGACCTTGGCGTGCGACTTGGCCCCGCGGACGCCGATCAGCGCGGACGCGAGGTCGTCCAACAGCGCGGCGTCTCCACCGCTGGGAAGCTCGGACGCATCCGGCCACGCCGAGGTGTGCACCGAACCCGACTGCCACCACGACCAGACCTCTTCGGTGACGAACGGCAGGAACGGAGCGAACAGCCGCAGCAGCACGTTGAGCGCCTGCCGGAGCGCGGCCTGGGCGGAGGCACTCTCCGGTGCCGCCGCATAGGCGCGCTCCTTAACCAGCTCCAGGTAGTCATCGCAGAACTGCCAGAAGAACTTCTCGGCAGCCTCCAGCGCGGCGGAGTAGTCGTAGGCCTCGAAGCCGGCGGTGGCGGTCTTCACCACCCCGGCCAGCGTGGCCAGCATGGCCAGGTCGACCGGCTCGCTCACCAACGCATCAGCCGGGGCAGCTGGCAGGCCCAGGATGAACTTGGACGCGTTCAGGATCTTCATCGCCAGGCGACGGCCTACCTTCATCTGGGTCTCGTCGAACGGCGAATCCATGCCCGGCCGGGCCATGGCAGCGCGCCAGCGCACCGCGTCCGAACCGAAACGCTCCAGGATGTCGGTGGGCACCACCACATTGCCCTTCGACTTGCTCATCTTCTTGCGATCCGGGTCGACCACGAAGCCGGAGATCGCGGCCAGCCGCCAGGGCAGCACGCCGTGC
Organism: Propionicimonas sp.; assembly: GCA_035349055.1. Classification (GTDB taxonomy): domain Bacteria; phylum Actinomycetota; class Actinomycetes; order Propionibacteriales; family Propionibacteriaceae; genus Propionicimonas. The sequence goes on along the minus strand of DAOPRQ010000037.1, from coordinate 19,744 downwards.
TCGTGATGCGCGCGCACCACCCGAGAGAACAGCCAGGTGCGAATGATGTCGTGCGCCTGCGGGGCCATGTCCATCGGGAACGTCAGGTTCCACAGCTCCTCGTCCCGCTCCCAGCCGCAGGCCAGCTGCGGGGTGAGCGACGAGGTGGCCCAGGTGTCCATCACGTCCGGGTCGCCGATGAAACCGCCGGGCAGGCCGCGCTGGGCTTCGGCGTAGCCGGGCGGGCACTGGCTGGACGGGTCGACCGGCAGCGCGTCCTCGGCCGCAGTGATCGGGTGCGCATAGTCGGGCTCGCCGTCCGCGTCGAGGGCGTACCAGACCGGGAAGGGCACCCCGAAGAAGCGCTGCCGGCTGATCAGCCAGTCGCCGTTGAGGCCGTTGACCCAGTTGGCGTAGCGGTGCCGCATGTGGTCGGGCACCCAGGCGAGTTCCTCGCCGCGGGCCAGCAGCTCCTGCTTCAGCTCGTCGTCGCGGCCGCCGTTGGCGATGTACCACTGCCGGGTGGACACGATCTCCAGCGGCTTGTCGCCCTTCTCGTAGAAGTTGGCCATGCGCTGGGTGGGCTTCGGCTCGCCGTCCAGATCGCCGGACGCGCGCAGCATCGCAACCATCGCCTCGCGCGCGCTGAAGGTCGTCTTGCCGGCCAGCTCGGCGTAGGGCTCGGGGTTCGCCAGCCACTCCGGAGTCTCGGCGTGCAGGCGTCCGTCCCGGCCGATGACCGTGCGCGTGGGCAGGCGGAGCTCACGCCACCACTGCACGTCGGTGAGGTCGCCGAAGGTGCAGCACATCGCGATGCCGGCACCCTTGTCGGGCTCAGCCGCCGAGTGCGCCAGCACCGGGATCTCCACACCGAACACCGGCGACTTCACCGTGGTGCCGAAGAGGTGCTGGTAGCGGGCGTCGTCCGGGTGTGCGATCAGGGCGCAGACGGACGCGATCAGCTCGGGACGGGTGGTCTCAATGTGGATGCGTCCGCCGTCCGCGGCGTGGAATCCGACCCGGTAATAGTGGCCCGGGTAGTCGCGGGCCTCTAGTTCGGCCTGCGCGACCGCGGTCTGGAAGGTGATGTCCCACAGCGTCGGGGCCTCGGAAAGGTACGCCTCGCCGCGGGCGAGGTTGCGCAGGAAGGCGCGCTGCGCGACCGTCTGCGCCTCATCGGAGATGGTGGCGTAGAGCGACTTCCAATCGACGCTGAGGCCCAGCGTCCGCCACAGGTTCTCGAAAGCCTGCTCGTCGATCGCGGTGAGCTGGTGGCAGAGCTCGACGAAGTTCCGCCGGCTGATCGGCACCTGCCGCTTCGGGTCCGGCTTCTCCGGCGGGGTGTAGTCGGGCACGTACGGCAGCGACGGGTCGCAGCGCACCCCGTAGAAGTTCTGCACCCGACGCTCGGTGGGCAGGCCGTTGTCGTCCCAACCCATCGGGTAGAAGACGTGCTTGCCGCGCATCCGCTGGTAGCGCGCGATCAGATCGGTATGGGTGTAGCTGAACACGTGGCCCACGTGCAGCGAGCCGGAGACGGTCGGCGGCGGGGTGTCGATGCTGAAGACCTGCGCGCGCGACTCGGGCCGCACGAACGCGAAGGTGTCCTGCTCGCGCCAGCGCTCGGACCACTTGGCTTCCAGGCCCTCCAGCACCGGACGCTCCGGTACCGTGCCGCCGGCCGAGGGAGTGGCGGGCACGTTGCTGGTCTCGGGCTGCACAGTCATGGAGAGCATCTTATTGAGCGGGTCAGACACTCACCCAATCGCCAAGATGGGCGAGATTGTTGCGTGGTGACTTGACGAGCCCGACCAGCTACCGCGGCGATCAGGCTCGCAGGGTCAGGCGTTCTTCTTGATCAGGTCGCCCAGCGTGGTCGGGTCGACACCGGAGAAGTCGGACAGGGGAATGTCCTTGCCGTTCACGTGGAAGCTGGGCGTGCCGGTGATGCCGTCCTTGGACGCCAGGTCGTTCATGCCCTGCACGAAGGCCTTCGTGGACTGCTCGTCGTAGCATGCCTGGAACTTGGTCAGCGCCTCCCCGGTGATCCCTACCGAGGCCGGAATGGTGTCGCGCAGCACCTCGTCGGTGTAGCCATCGCCCTCGTTCGCCGGCTGGTGGTTGTAGATCTCGGCGTGGAAGGCAGCGTACTTGCCGGTGACGTCCGAGCATGCCGCGGCGATGCCCGAGCGGGTGGACGAGTCGTTCTGCAGATTGTTGTCCAGGAACGTCATATTGCGGTTGCGCA
>DAOPRQ010000037.1:7878-17417 GCA_035349055.1 Propionicimonas sp. | reverse complement strand
GCGAAGACCCCGATCAGCACGACCGCGAGGATGGCCGCACCAACGCCGATGATGCGATTCAGCCGCTGCTGCTTGGCCTTGGCTTCCGAACTCTTCCGCAGGCGTTCGCGGTTGTTCTCGGTCATTGGGCGGACTCCTTGTCGTCGAGTTCGGCATCGGACGCACCGGCGTCCGGGTCAGTCAGCGGGGCGAACAGCCAGTTGTCGATCGCAAACGGTGACTTGGGCTTCCAAGCGGCCCACGTGCCGAGCGCGAGCAGGCCGACGTCGCGGGCGATCTCCAGTGGATATTGGGTCGCGCTCGGGTCAACCTCGCCGCCGGCGGCGAAGCAGCCACAATCGATGGAGATGCCGCGCGCCCACACCGAGGCGATGCCGATGATGAATGCCAGCATGAGCAGGCCGCCCAGAATCGCGGAGATGCGGGTGAAGGTGCCGGTGATCAGCAGCAGGCCCATCGCGATCTCGATGATCGGCAACGCCGAACCGACGAACGCGGTGATTTCCCAGGGCAGCAATTGGTACAGCCGCACCGACTGCACGGACGCGTCCAGGTGCCCCACCTTCAACAGCCCAGCCACCAGCAGCACGCCACCAAGACCGAGCCGGCAGGCCAAGGTGACCCACTCCGTCCACGGTCGTCGGAGCGCTCCGACGGCGGGCGTTTCGGTCACCCGATGGATTATACGCAGGCGGTCCCGTTGATCGGGCGCAGCGATCATCTAGGCTGAGCGCACCATGAGCCGAACCCACGCTGAGATCGTCGCCGAGCTCCAGTCGCGCTGGCCGGAGCATAAGATCGGCCGCAGCCAGGCCCGGATCCGTGCCCTTTGTGACCTGCTCGGATCGCCGCAGGATGCCTGCCCGGTGATCCTGATCACCGGCACCAACGGCAAGGGCAGCACCGCGGCGATGATCGACTCGCTGCTGCGCGCGCTCGGCCTTCGGGTCGGACGCTTCTCCAGCCCCCACCTGGTCAACCTCACCGAGCGCATCACCATCGATGGCGAGCCAATCGCCGACGAGGTCTTCGACGAACTCGTCGAGAACGTGGCGCCGCTGGTGAAGCTGGTGGACGAACAGGCGATCGACGGCATCGCAATGACTTTCTTCGAGGTGATGACCGCACTCGCCTACGCCGCTTTCGCGGACGCTCCGGTGAACGTCGCCGTCGTCGAGGTCGGCATGGGCGGTGAATGGGACGCGACCAACGTCACCGACGCCGCAGTCGCCGTCGTGGCGCCGATCGATTTCGACCACACCGCGATCCTCGGGTCGACCCTGGCAGAGATCGCGGCCGAGAAGGCCGGGATCATCAAGGCCGGCAGCCGAGCCGTGCTCGCCGCCCAGCAGCCCGAAGCTGCGAGCGTCCTGCTGGCTCGCTGCGCGGACGTGGGCGCCGAGGTCCGGCGGGAGGGCATGGAGTTCGGTCTCATCGACCGGGTGCCCGCCATCGGTGGGCAGGTGTTGCGTCTGGAAACGTCCGAGGGGCCGCTGGGCGATCTGGTGCTGCCGCTGTTCGGCGCACACATGGCTCGCAACGCCGCCCTGGCAGTGGCCGCAGTGGAGGCGTTCGTCGGCAGCCCGCTGCCAGCCGACGTGATCGCCGAGGGTCTCGAACAGGTGACCGCGCCGGCCCGGCTTGAAATCGTTCGCCGCTCGCCGACGGTCGTGCTGGACACCTGCCACAACTCGCATGGGGCTCGGGCGACGATCGACGGCATCACCGAGGCATTCGACTTCGCGCCCCTGATCGGCGTGGTGGCGATGATGGCCGACAAGGATGTCAGCGGCGTGTTGGCGGTGTTCGCCGAAGCGATGACCACCGTGGTGACCACGACGATCGCCAACACCGCCCGCGCGCTCTCTGCGGACGCCCTCGGCGGTCTGGCCGCCGAGGTGTTCGGCGAGGAACGGGTCCGGGTGGCGCCCTCGATGGCGCTGGCGATCGAGGAGGCCGTCCGGCTGGCGGACGAGGCTGGCGCCGGCGCCGGGGTGCTGATCGCCGGGTCGGTCTATGCCGCCGGCGAGGCCCGAGCGCTGCTGGTGCGGGAGGACAATCCCGATGGGGCTTGATCGGACGAACCCGATGGGTCGGGTGATGCTCAGCATCCTGGCCTTCGAGGCCATCGTGTTCGGCCTTGCCATCGCGGGAATGGTCCAGGTGGACGCGGTCAGCGTGCCGGTCGCGTTCGGCATCGGTCTGGGCGCTGTCGCGCTGGCGGTGCTGGCGGCCGCGCTGCTGCGGCGTCCGCTGGGCTATCCGCTGGGCTGGCTGACCCAGGTGGTCGCGGTGGGGATGGGCTTCGTCACCGAGATGATGTTCGCGGTCGGTGGCATGTTCGCCCTGCTGTGGGCGGTCTGCTTCGTGTTGGGCCGACGGATCGAGAAGACGCATCGAGCGTCCGCCTGATCCCGGCTGTTCGACCCGCCAGCCACAGGCCGCGGCCGGCTCGGGCGCTCAGCCACGACTGTCGGACGGGGACGGTAGGGTTCCGGCCATGACCGATCTGCAACGAAGCCTTGTCCTGCTGAAGCCCGACGCCGTGCGGCGTGGGCTCGCCGGCACCATCCTGGCCCGGTACGAGGCGAAGGGCCTGAGCATCGTCGCGCTCGAACTGCGACAGGTGGACGCGGGCCTTGCCGACCGGCACTACGGCGACCACGTGGCGCAGCCCTGGTACCCGCCGCTGCGGGAGTTCATCACCAGCGGGCCGACGGTTGCGATGGTGCTGGAAGGGCCGAGTGCGATCGAGGTGATTCGGCTGATGAACGGCGCGACCAACGCCGTCGTCGCCGCGCCGGGCACGATTCGTGGCGACTACTCCCTGTCGAACCGCGAGAACCTGGTCCATGCGTCCGACTCGCCGGAGTCGGCCGAGCGGGAGATCGGACTGTGGTTCCCGAACCTGGTCTGACCGACCGGCCGGTCCCAGAACCCCCGCGACCGCAGCCCGAGCCCACTGGGGCGTGGTACCCGCCGCCGTCCTACCCTGCGCAATATCCGCCGCCGGCGCACCAGTATCCGCCCGGTTTCCAACCTGGCCCAGATCAGGTGTTCTGGCCGGCCGTGCCGGTGAAAACTGCAGCGCTGCCGGTGGTGCGCAGGGAGTACCACGAGTTCTTCCGGGCACCCCGTTTCCGCTGGTGGCGTCCGCTGTTGGGACTGGCGATGTTCGTGGCGGTGTGGTTCGTCGGCACGCTCGTCGTGACCGTTGCGGCGCTCGCCTACGACGCGTTCACCGGCCGGACCAACCCGGGTGAGCTCACCACCGAGGTGCCGATGACCCCGGCGCTGTTCACCGCGAACAACATCGGTCTCGGCCTCGCCATCCCGATCGCCGGCCTGACTGCTTGGGCGGTGTTCGGGCAGCGGCCACGCTGGATGTCATCCATCCTCGGAGGGTTCCGCTGGGGGCTGTTCTGGCGGTTCTCGCTGGTCGCGGCCGGCATCTTCCTCGTGGGGCTGGCGGTCAGTTTCGCGATCGGGGGCGAGGGCGGCTCCGAAATGCGCTGGAACGCGGATTCAGCCTTCCTGATCGCTGCGATTCTGCTCACCACACCCTTCCAGGCAGCCGGGGAGGAGTACGGCGTCCGCGGGTTCCTGGCACGCAGCATCGGCTCGTGGTTCGGCGCACGTCGGGTGGGGCTTGTGGTCGCCACGGTGATCACCTCGGTGGTGTTCATGATTCTGCACGCCGCCGACAACATCTGGCTGAACATCTACTACTTCAGCGTCGGAGTGGTCTGTTCGGTGCTGGTCTGGCGGACGGGCGGGCTAGAAGCTGCGGTCGCGCTGCACGTGTTCAACAACCTGATCAGCGAGGTAACCCTGCCGTTCGTGCCGCTCGATGAGGTCTTCGCCCGTGGCCCCAACGACGCCGGGCCAGAAGTGCTCGTGCAACTGGTGTTCACGTTTTCGGTGATGGCGGCAATGCTGTGGATCGCCAAGCGGCAACGGCTGCAGTCCGCCGCCGCTCCTGGCGCACAGCCGGTGACCGGGCCGTAGCCCCCGATCCGGGCTTTTTCGCCAACTTGGCATATCCTGGAAGCTCGGGTTTCGCCCGGGTGCACCGTTACATCGGTCGCCCAGGTTTCAGAGCTGAGGGTGTGAGATGGGTACTGAGCCGGTGGAGAAGCTGGACGCTCCGGGTGGCCTGAAGTGGTTGCGAGCACGCATTCGCGCCCGGTCCGGACGGACGCTGGTGGGCATCGACGGCGTCGACGGCGCTGGCAAGACGACCTTTGCCAACGAGCTGGCCGACCTTCTCCGCGAGAGCGGCATCGAAGTGATCCGGATTTCCATGGACCACTACCTGAACCCGCAGACGAAGCGCTACGCGCAGGGACGCTCCTCAGCCAAGGGCTATTTCGAGGACAGCTACGACTACGAGCGCTTCACCGACGAGGTGCTGGAGCCGCTTGGCCGCGACGGATCGGGCCGCTACCGCACCGCCGCGTATGACCTGGACTCCGAATCGGAAGTCCATTCGCCGTGGCGGGTGGCCCCCGATGAAGCAGTAGTGATCGTGGATGGCATGTTCATCCATCGCGACGAGCTCTGCTCGAGCAAGCGGAACAAGATCTGGGACCTGTCGGTGTGGCTGGATGTGCCGTTCGACGAGTCGTTCCACCGCATGTCGGAGCGCGACCACAAGCTGTCCGCCGACCCGCAGGACCCGGGCAACGCGCGCTACTACCAGGGCCAGCTGCTGTACCTGGCGTCGTGCGACCCGGCCAAGCGCGCCGACCTCGTCGTGGAGAACGCCGCGCCACATTCCGCCGACATCGACTGAGTTGCCACCGAATCTGTGGCTTCAGCCGGTGAAGTCGAGGGTCACACCACTGCCGGTGATCTTCGCACCGGTCGCTGTGCGCTGCCCGGCGTAGGTGTAGCGGCCCTGTTTCAGCCCGAAGGTTCCCGAAGGTCCGCCGCTGAAGGTGCCCGTGGCGTCGATGGCGGTGTACGGGCTGCCCTTGCAGGTGGCGGCAGCGTGCAGGGACGCCCGCGCGAACTGCTCGACGGCCGTCGCGCCGCCGTCCCAGAAGCCGGACGGTCACCGGTAGCGCTGGTTCGACGCGCCCTCATCGCCGCCGTTACTGCACTGTCTTCGCGCTATCGTCGAGGTGCCCGCCGCGAGGCGCAACGCCGCAACTGGCGGATCGCTGGGTTGTTCGGGCGAAGAACTGCGCAAGCCGCGCGCAGCGGGCGATGTCAGTGGGGCCGGTTATCCTGATGCGACCATGACAGCCTTGATGAACCCTTCGGTCGAATCGCTCTACCCGCGGCTCGAACCGCTGCTCGCGCGGGTCACCAAGCCGGTTCAGTACACCGGCGGCGAAGTGAACTCGGTGAGCAAGGCCTTCGATTCGGTCGAGGTCCGCTGGGCGCTGATGTACCCGGACGCGTACGAAGTCGGCCAGCCGAACCAGGGGCTGGCGATCCTCTACGAGATCCTCAACGAGCGCGACTGGCTGCTGGCCGAGCGGACGTTCTCGATCTGGCCCGACCTCGCCAAGCTGATGCGCGAGCACGGCCTGCCGCAGTTCACCCTGGAGAACCACCTGCCGGTCGCGGCGTTCGACCTGTTCGGCGTCAGCTTCTCCACCGAGCTGGGCTACACGAACCTGCTCGAAGCACTCGACCTGGCCGGTTTGCCGCTGCACGCGGCCGATCGTCGTGAGCAGGACCCGATCGTGATCGCCGGCGGGCATGCCGCGTTCAATCCCGAACCGATCGCCGACTTCATCGACGCCGCCGTGCTCGGCGACGGTGAGCAGGCCGCGCTGACGATCTCCGAGATCGTGCGGGAGTGGAAGGCGTCCGGTCGTCCGGACGGCCGGAGCGGCCTGCTGGCCCGGCTGGCCGCCAGCGGCGTGGCCTATGTGCCGTCGCTCTACGACGTCAGCTACGGCCCGGACGGCACGATCGCGTCGGTGGTGCCGAACCGTCCGGGGGTGCCGGCGAAGGTGGCCAAGCACACCCTGATGGAACTGGACGAGTGGCCCTACCCCGCCAAGCCCGTGGTGCCGCTGGCCGAGACCGTCCACGAGCGGTACTCGGTGGAGATCTTCCGCGGTTGCACCCGCGGCTGCCGGTTCTGCCAGGCCGGCATGATCACCCGTCCGGTGCGCGAACGGAACATCGAGACCATCGGCAAGATGGTTGAGGGCGGGCTGGCGGCGACCGGGCTCGAGGAGGTCGGGCTCCTGAGCCTTTCCAGCGCCGACCACTCCGAGATCGCGCCGGTCACCAAGCAACTCGCGGACCGCTACGACGGCAGCTTCGTCTCGCTCTCGTTGCCCAGCACCCGGGTGGACGCCTTCAACATCGACCTCGCCAATGAGTTGAGCCGCAACGGCCGCCGCTCCGGTCTGACCTTCGCGCCCGAGGGCGGCTCCGAGCGGATGCGCAAGGTGATCAACAAGATGGTCAGCGAGGACGACCTGATCAACACGGTCGCCGCGGCGTTCAGCCAGGGCTGGCGGCAGGTGAAGCTCTACTTCATGTGCGGCCTGCCCACCGAGACCGACGAGGACGTGCTCGGCATCGCCGACATGGCCGCCCACGTGATCGAAGCCGGACGCCGCGCCGCCGGCACCAGAGACGTGCGCTGCACCATCAGCATCGGCGGGTTCGTACCCAAACCGCACACTCCCTTCCAGTGGGTGGCCCAGGCCGATCCGGATACGATCGACCGCCGGCTGCGGCTGCTGAAGGACAAGATCCGCGAGGACCGGCGCTACGGACGGGCCATCGGCATGCGCTACCACGACGGCAAGCCCGGCATGATCGAGGGCCTGCTGAGCCGTGGCGACCGCCGGGTCGGCGCGGTGATCGAGGCGGTCTGGCGCGACGGGGGAGTGCTCGACGGCTGGAGCGAGTTCTTCTCCTTCGAGCGCTGGACGGCCGCCGCTGAGCGCGCCCTGACCCCCTTGGGAATCGATCTGGCCTGGTACACCACCCGCGAGCGCCCGCAGGGTGAGGTGCTGCCCTGGGATCACCTGGACGCCGGCCTCGACCGCGACTGGCTCTGGCAGGACTACCAGGACGCTCTCTACGGTGCGGAGGTGGACGACTGCCGCTGGTCCGGCTGCTACGACTGCGGCGTCTGTCCGCAGTTCGGCACCGAGATCCAGATCGGTCCTACCGGCCGTTCGCTGCTCCCGCTGACCGTGGTCACCCGTCCCGAAGCCAGCTGACCCACCCCCTGCCTACGCGGCGGCGGGTCGAGCGCCCTCTCCCATCGCGACTTCGCTCCCGAATGGGACCTTTGCTCCCGAACTATCGGGAGCGAGAGACCCATTCGGGAGCAAAGCTGGAGGGGAAGTCCGGCCTGGCGAGCTTGTCGAGACCTGTGGCTAGCCGACTACAGTCGACTCGTGCTCAGAACGCATCGCGTGCGTAGTCTTGCCGTCCTGGTGGCGCTGGCACTGCTGGCTCTCGTCATGGCGCCGGCGGCACCGGCCGAGGCGGCCAAGAAGGCGCCGGCGAAGTTCGTGATCGCCGGTTCGGGTGCCGGGCACGGGGTCGGGATGTCGCAGTACGGCGCCTATCAACTGGCGCGGACGGGGAGCGGCGCCGAGCAGATCCTCCAGTACTACTACCCGGGAACCACCATCGGCTGGACCAACAACAACCCCCGGACGGTCAAGGTGCAGGTGCTCGGGCCGCCGGTCGACAAGCGCAAGAAGGCCACGATCAAGGTCAAGGGTGGCGGCTTCACTGTCGTCGATACCGCTGGCCGCGTCCTGCTCGGCACCAGCAGCGGCAAGATCACCCTGAAGGTCAAGGGCAGCGGGGTGACAGCGAAGGCTGGTAAGAAGTCGCTGACCGCGTCCCGGCTGACCGTGACCACCACCGGCACCGCAACCGTGACGGGCGCGCAGGGCAGCTATCACTACGGCAACCTGCAGGTGACCACCATCGGCAAGCGGCTGAACGTGGTCAACGAGGTGGCCATGAACACCAAGTATCTCTACGGACTGGACGAGATGCCGGCTTCCTGGGGCAACTACGGCGGCGCCGAGGCATTGAAGGCCCAGGCCATCGCGGCCCGGAACTATGTCATCAAGCGCGTGATCAAGCTGCGGGAAACGCTCGGCGTAGACACCGGTGATCCGGCGTGCGACTGCCATCTCTTCGACGACGAACGCAGCCAGAACTACACCGGCTGGAAGAAGACCGGGTCGAGCGCCAACCAGCCGTGGGTGGACGCGGTGAAGTCGACCATCACCGAGACGGGCGTGCTGATACTGCGCGACCCGTCCGCAGGATTCGCCGAGACGCCGTACTTCGCGTCCACCGGTTTCGCCGCTGGTGCCGGCACCGCCAGGAACAGCGACGTGTTCAAGGCCGATCCGCTCAGCTACCTGCCCGGCGTGGCCGACCCGTACTCGGCGCTGGCGCCCCGCAATCCGTACAAGTCCTGGAAACGCACGCTCACCCAGAAGCAGGCTGCAAAGGTCTTCAACCTCAAGAGCATCACGAAGATTGAGGTCGCCGAGACCTACTCGGGCGGGCTGATGAAGACCCTGACCGCCACCGCCACCAACGGACGCACGGTCACTCTGAGCAAGACCAGCCGGGCCTGGATGGAGGTGCTCGCCGTCCCCAGCCCGTGGCTCACCTCGATCAAGCCGAAGTGATTGTCGGCACTGTGGGCTAGGTTGTCGCCATGAGCACAGCGGCTGCCCGCCGGTGGCGTCGCTGGGCGCCCGGGCTGGGTGTGCTGCTCGGCTACGACCGCGTCTGGCTGCGCGGCGACCTGCTCGCCGGCGTGACCGTTTCGGCCTACCTGGTGCCGCAGGTGATGGCCTACGCCGAGATCATCGGGATGCCGCCGATCGCCGGGCTGTGGGCAGTGCTCGCACCGATGCTCGTCTACGCCATCCTCGGCACCTCTCTGCAGCTGTCCGTTGGCCCGGAGTCCACCACCGCGCTGATGACGGCTGCGGCGATCGCCGCACTGGTCGGCGAGGTGGACCTGCAGCGACGCACCGAGGTGGCTGCGCTGGTCGCGATCGCGGTCGGTGTCGTGCTGGGAGTGGGCTGGCTCGCTCGACTCGGCTTCCTGGCCAATCTGCTCTCCAAGCCGGTGCTGGTCGGTTATATGGCTGGCATCGGGTTGCTGATGGTGATCAGCCAGTACGCCACCTTGACCAAGCTCGTGATCGTTGGCGACAACCCCGTAGCCGAAACGGGGTCGTTGCTCGCCCAACTCGGTTCGGTGCACCTGCCGACCCTCACGCTGGGCCTGGTAGTGGCCGGGCTCCTGTTCGCCCTGCATCGCTGGGCGCCGAAACTCCCCGGTCCGTTGCTGGTGATGCTGCTAGCCGCCGCAGCGGTTCATTTCGGTGGCCTGGGCGCCTACGGCGTCGAGGTGATCGGCGAGATCCCCCGGGACCTACCGGTGGTGTCCTGGCCGAACCTGAACGGAATCGATCCGCTGCAACTCACACTGGCCGCTGTTGGCATCGCTGTCGTGGGCTACTCCGACGTGATCCTCACCGGCCGCGCGTTCGCGTCCCGAAAGGGCC
>DAOPRQ010000037.1:0-7778 GCA_035349055.1 Propionicimonas sp. | reverse complement strand
GTGGGCTACTCCGACGTGATCCTCACCGGCCGCGCGTTCGCGTCCCGAAAGGGCCAGCGCGTGGACGCCAACACCGAGCTCTTGGCGGTGGGTGCGGCGAACCTCGCCAACGGACTGGTCGGCGGTTTCCCGGTGTCGTCGTCGGCCAGCCGGACGGTGATCGGCGACTCCGCCGGCAGCCAGACTCAACTCCACTCGCTGGTGGCGGCCGCCATGGTCGTGGGCTCGATCTACCTGTTCTCGCCGGTGCTGGCGGCCTTCCCGCAGGCTGCGCTGGCCGGGGTCGTGATCTACGCCGGGCTGCGTCTGGTCGACCTGGCCGAGCTGGGTCGGATCGCGAGGTTCCGCGGCAGCGAACTGGCGCTGTCACTGATCACTTTCGTCGCGGTCCTTGCGACCGGACTGCTGAACGGCATCGGGATCGCAATCGGGCTGTCGTTGCTCGACCTGATCCGCCGGATCGCGCACCCGCACGACGGCGTGCTGGGCTACGTCCCGGGCGTCGCCGGCATGCACGATGTGGAGGATTACCCACAGGCCAGCCAAGTGCCCGGCCTGGTGGTCTACCGCTACGACTCGCCGTTGTTCTTCGCCAATGCCGACGATTTCCTCACCCGGGCAATGGAGGCCGTTCGCGCCGCGGATCCGCCGCCATTGTGGTTCGTCCTCAATGCCGAAGCGAATGTCGAAGTCGACCTAACCGCTGTCGACACCCTGGAGGAACTTCGCCGGACCCTGCACGCGGACGGCATCGTGTTCGCGATGGCCCGGGTGAAGATGGAGGTGCGCGACCAACTCGCTGCCGCCGGGTTCGTGGAGGCTGTCGGTGAGGAGCACATCTTCGCCACTCTGCCGACGGCCGTTGCCGGGTATGCCGCGTGGCATGAAGATGTGCTGGGTACGCGCCCGATTGGCGTCCCCGACATCCCGCCGCAACCGAAGGAGAACCGATGAGCCTCACCTTCCAGGTCACCCTCGACTGTGCCGATCCGCATGTGCTCGCTGATTGGTGGGCCGAGACCCTTGGCTGGGAGGTGGAGCCGACCGACGAGGCTTTCATCCGGAAGATGGTGACCGCTGGGTACGCCACTGAGGCCGAGACCCGCGTCTATAAGGATCAATTGGTCTGGGCGACCGGTGCTGCGATTCGCGTCCCGGACGCGCCCGAGGGCAGCCCGTGCCGGCGGGTGCTGTTCCAACTGGTGCCCGAACCGAAGACCGTGAAGAACCGGATGCATCTCGATGTGCGCCTGGGTGTCGGTGCCGATCTGGACGCGGCCCGCGACGCTCTGGTTGCGCGTGGCGCCAACTTCAGCCACGAGGCGTCCCAGGGGCCGCACCGCTGGTACACGCTCACCGACCCCGAGGGCAACGAGTTCTGCGTCTCGGAGTAGTCGGACGCAGGTCTGCGCTGAGGCTCGACGGGCTCGGGTGGTCAGTTGAGCGGACGGACGAAGGCGCGCAGCCGGACATCCGGGCGTGCCGACCAGTCCCGTTCGGGCGCTTCGACGAAACCGAGCCGCCGGTAGAGCTCGTGCGCGGTGGTCATCCACTCCGCCGTCGAGATCACCACCGCGGTCGAGCCGGCATCGGTGGCCAGCTGCAGGCACTTCTCCACCAGCAGCCGGCCCGCACCCCGGCCGCGGGCAGCAACTGCCACCGCAAGCGTGCGGAACTCACCCTCATTCGGGTGGGCGAGTTCACGGAACCGCGATCCGGGCGGACACCAGGTCACGGTGCCCAGCAGGGAATCGGCTTCGACCGCAACCCACAGCTCACCGGACTCGGCACGGGCGGCAGCGTCGCGAAGTACTTCGTAGTACGGATCATCGGCAGGCAGGGCGCCGTCGGCTAGATAGGCCTGCGCGGTCAGTTCTCCGACCGCTGGGTAGTCGGCAGGTTCAGCCAGGCGCAGCTCGATCATCGCGGCAGCCTAGTCTTCGTGGGTGGGCCGGCGGCCGTGAAGGCCGTAGGCTGACCGGCTGTGAGCGCGAGACGACAGCCCGAGCAGCAGGCGCCTCCGGTGCAGAAGCTGCGCGTCCAGTACGCCAAGCGGGGCCGGGCGCGCTTCGCGTCCCATCGCGACTTCGGACGCGCGTTCGAGCGTGCGCTCCGCCGCGCCGAGATCCCGATGGCGTTCTCGTCCGGCTTCTCGCCGCATCCGCGGATCAGCTACGCGAACGCGTCCCCGACCGGAGCGGCCACTGAGGCCGAGTACCTCGAGTTGGGGCTGGCCGAGGTGCGCGAGCCCGACGCGGTTCGCGATCAACTGAACGCTGCGATGCCGGACGGCCTGGTGATCGTCAAGGTGGTGGTGGCCAGCCCCGGTGCACTCGCCGAGCGGCTGACCACGTCCGCCTGGCAGGTGGACCTGCCGGACGTGGTGGAAGCCGAACTCAGCACCGCCGTGGCCGCCCTACTGGCTGCCGACTCGTTCGAGGTGCAGCGGATGACCAAGACCGGCCTGCGCACCTTCGATGTGCGCGCCGCGGTGATCTCGCTGACCGCCTCAGCCAACGGCCTGAACCTGGTCTCGGCGATCGGTGAGCCGCTGGTGCGTCCCGACGACGTGCTCAACGCCCTGCGGCAGCTCGCGCCAGAGCTTCCCAGCAACGCGCTGATCACCCGGTTGGCGCAGGGCACCTGGGACGGCGAGCGGATCCTGGATCCCTTGGCGGACTGATCGGACGCGATTTCGGGTCGCTCCGCGGTAGCCGGCTGAGGTGTGGGATACTGGCTGGCAAGTTGGAGTCATCCAGACCCCCAACCTTCGAATCGATCGGTGTGACAGGCCGATCGCGACGCTGAGGCCTCACCGCGACGCAAGCCGACCGCGGGGGCCGCACCGTCGAACGTTCGACCGATCAGGCTTCGCTGCCCATGGCAGCCACGTTTGCGGCGCCCCCGCCGCCGAAGGAGAGCATCATGCTCGATTCCGAAGATCCGCAGAGCGCTTCGCCCACGCCGGACGAGCCCAATCAGCCGCCGCGGCGTCGCCGCGCCGCCAGTCGGCCGGCCGGTCCACCCGCTCCGGTGGAGACAGTCGTTGCGGCGCCCGCCGAGGCCGCCAGCGCGCCACAGCCGACGGTCGCCGCCGAATTGAGCGGCACCGCGCAATCCACCGAGACCACCACCCCGGCCGCCGACGCCCCGAGCCCCGCGGCCGACGTCCCCGCCGAGCCCCCGCAGAAGCGCACCCGGCGCGCCCGTACCAAGCCCGCTGCCGCTGAGCCGGTGCTCCCGCTGGCTGAGCCCACTGAGCCGGCCGAACCGGCCAAGGCCGCGGAGCCGTCGGCAGCCGAAGCGCCGGCGAAGCCCGTCCGGCGCCGCGCGGTGACCAAGAAGACCAAGGCCGCACCCGTCGTGGCGGAAGCGGCGACCGAAACCGGCCACTCGACAGCTGCCGCTCCGGTAGCGGCGTCCGCCACTCCGGCTGAAGCCGACGCGAACGCCCCGGCCGACAACGATGCCGCCGCCGATGCGGTCGCGGCCAGCCTGACCGACCTGGCCAAGGGACGCCGTCGCACCCGCCGTCCGGCGTTGGCCGAGAGCTTCGGACTGGGCGAGGAAGCCACCCCGGACGAGGTGCTGGACAGTTTGGCCGCAGCCATCGGCGGGCTGCTCGAACCGGCCGCCGACCTCGAAGAGGAGGCCGAGGAAGAGCCGCTCGACGAGGCGGAAGAGCTTGACGAAGCCGAGGAGTCCGAGGAGGACGCCGAAGGCATGGAGGGGGACGAAGGCCAGCCGCGCCGTCGCCGCCGTCGCCGGGGCGGGCGTCGCCGCCGTCGTGGCGCGGGCGAAGCCGCCGTCGACAGCGAGGACGCCGGCGACGAGGACGCAACGGTCGCGGAGCCGGCTGACGGCGAGAACGACGGCGATACCGAGGGCGAGTCCGACGAAGCCACAGCCGAAGGCACGTCCCGCCGGCGCCGGCGTCGCCGTCGTCGCGGTGAGGACACCGGCGAGCCGGAGGACGAGTCGATCGACGTGGTGGTTCGCGTCCGCGAGCCGCGCCGGCGCACGAGTTCCGCCAGCGACGAGGTCACCGGAATCGAAGGCTCGACTCGCATGGAGGCCAAGAAGCAGCGTCGCCGTGAGGGCCGCGCCGCTGGGCGCCGCCGGACGCCGATCCTGAGCGAGTCCGAGTTCCTGGCCCGCCGGGAGGCCGTGGATCGCAAGATGCTGATCCGTCAGGCCGAGGACTACTCGCAGCTCGCGGTGATCGAGGACGGCGTCCTGGTCGAGCACTACGTCGACCGCGCGTCCGCCACATCGATGATCGGGAACATCTACCTCGGCCGCGTGCAGAACGTGCTGCCTTCGATGGAGGCTGCGTTCGTCGACATCGGTCGCGGCCGCAACGCAGTGCTCTACGCCGGCGAGATCGACTGGGACTCGTTCGGTGTCACCGGTCAGGACAAGAAGGTTGAGAAGGTCTTCAAGTCGGGCCAGCAGGTGCTGGTGCAGGTGAGCAAGGACCCGGTCGGGGCCAAGGGCGCCCGGCTGACCTCGCACATCTCGATTCCCGGCCGCTACATCGTCTACGCGCCGGGCGGCCATCTGTCCGGCATCTCCCGCAAGCTGCCCGAGACCGAGCGCAAGCGGCTCAAGGGCATCCTCGACGAGCTCATCGAACCCCAGGCGTCCGTGATCGTGCGGACGGCGGCCGAAGGCGCGAGCGAAGATGAGCTGGTTCGCGACGTCAACCGGTTGAAGGCGCAGTGGGAGGTGCTGGAGAAGAAGGTCAAGGCCGGCCAGGCGCCCCAACTGCTCTACGCCGAGCCCGACCTGACCGTCCGGATCGTGCGCGACCTTTTCACCGAGGACTTCGGCTCGCTGGTGATCGACGGCAATGGTCAGGCTGACGACGCCTACGACACCGTGGACGCGTACGTGCGCCACGTCGCGCCGCACCTGGCTGAGCGCATGGAGAAGTGGGATCGCACCTCGAAGGGTGACATCTTCGACGCGTTCCGAGTGCACGAGCAGGTGGCCAAGGCGCTGGAGCGGAAGGTGTTCCTGCCGTCCGGTGGCTCGTTGATCATCGACCGCACCGAGGCGATGACCGTGATCGACGTGAACACCGGCAAGTTCACCGGCACCTCCGGCAACCTCGAGGCCACGGTCACCTCCAACAACCTAGAGGCGGCCGAAGAGATCGTCCGCCAACTCCGGCTGCGCGACATCGGCGGCATCATCGTGATCGACTTCATCGACATGGTGCTGCCGGCGAACCGTGAGTTGCTGCTCCGTCGCCTGGTGGAGTGCCTGGGACGCGACCGCACCCGGCACCAGGTGGCCGAGGTGACCTCTCTCGGCCTGGTGCAGATGACCCGGAAGAAGATCGGGACGGGACTGGCCGAGGCCTTCACCGTGTCCTGTGAGACCTGCAAGGGCCGCGGATACCACGTGCACGACGCCCCGGTGGCGTCGCAGGCGCCCGCCGACGGTGGCGACCGTGAGTCCGGTCGCCGGACCTCGCGTGGGGGCAGCAGCGCTTCGGGTGGCTCGCGGCGGTCGGCTCGCACCCCGAAGGACGCGCCGAAGCCCAAGCCGGCCGAGCCGGTGCCCGCAGAGGTTCCGCCCGTCGAGGTTGCGCCGCCCGTCGAACCCGTTCCGGTCGAGGTTGGGCCGCCCGTCGATCCCGTTCCGGTCGAGGTTGGGCCGCCCGTCGAACCCGTTCCGGTCGAGGTTGCACCGGCCGAAGTTGATGCGCCCGCCGCCGAGCCAGTGGTTACGGCGGACGCCCCCGCAGTCGAGTAGGCGGCAGAGGGGTTGGTCGCGACCAACCCCTCGCGACCAACCCCGCGTGC
The DNA here is from genome assembly GCA_035349055.1 of Propionicimonas sp. GTDB lineage: Bacteria > Actinomycetota > Actinomycetes > Propionibacteriales > Propionibacteriaceae > Propionicimonas. Next base: position 1,965 of record DAOPRQ010000037.1, on the reverse strand, counting down.
ATCAGGACGGGATGTTGGCCAGATCCTCCAGCCACAGGGCGGCGGACGTGTCGGACGGCGCCCGCCAGTCACCGCGTGGGGAGAGCGAGCCGCCCTGCACGACCTTCGGGCCGTTCGGCAGCGCTGACCGCTTGAACTGGGCGAAACCGAAGAAGCGCTTGCAGAAGACCTCTAGCCACTTCTTGATCGTGGCCAGGTCGTAGGCCGTCCGCTCGTCGTGCGGGAAGCCTTCGGGCCACTCGCCTGCGGACGCGTCGCTCCAGGCGTGCCAGGCGAGGAAGGCGATCTTCGACGGCTTCATGCCCAGGCGCAGCACGTGGTAAAGGTTGAAGTCCTGCAAGCTGTAGGGCCCGATCGACGCCTCGGTCGACTGCGGCACCTCGCCCTCAGTCACCGGGACGAGTTCGGGGGAGATCTCGGTGTCCAGAATCGCCTGCAGCGTAGCCGAGACCTTGTCGTCGAACTGCGCCGAACTGATCACCCACCGGATCAGGTGCTGCATCAGCGTCTTCGGCACCCCGCCGTTCACGTTGTAGTGCGACATCTGGTCGCCCACCCCGTAGGTGCACCAGCCCAGAGCCAGCTCGGACAGGTCACCCGTTCCGAGCACAATGCCGCCGCGCTGGTTCGCCAGCCGGAACAGGTAGTCGGTGCGCAGTCCGGCCTGGACGTTCTCAAAGGTCACGTCGTACACCGGCTGGCCTTCGGCGAACGGATGATTCATCTCGTCGAGCATGGTCCGGGCGGTGCCGGTGATGTCGAGCTCGGCGAAGGTCACCCCAAGCGACTTGGCGAGCGCGGTGGCGTTGCCCTTGGTGTGCGCGCTGGTAGCGAAGCCCGGCATGGTGAAGGCGAGGATGTCCGTCCGCGGGCGATCCATGCGATCCATGGCGCGCGCGGCCACGATCAGCGCGTGCGTGGAGTCCAGGCCGCCGGAGACGCCGATCACGATCTTGGGCTGGCCGATCTCGCGCAACCGCTGCTCCAAGCCGGAGACCTGGATGTTGTACGCCTCGTAGCAGTCCAGCGCGAGCCGGGTCGGGTCGGCGGGCACGAACGGGAACCGGGCCAGCTTCCGCTGCAGGCCGAGATCGCCGGACGGGGGGTCGAGCTCGAAGGTGACCGTCCGATACTCGCCGGTGCGCTCGGCGTGGGTGCGCCGGTTGTCGTCGAAGGTGCCTTGGCGCAGCCGATGCTGGACGAGGCTGCCCAGGTCGACGTCGGCGATGGTCATCCGCGGGCCGTCGGGGAAGCGCTCGGACTCGCCCAGCAGAGTGCCGGCCTCGTAGATCAGCGTCTGGCCGTCCCAGGACAGGTCGGTGGATGATTCGCCCTCACCGGCCGCCGAGTAGACGTAGCCGGCCAGCAGCCGCGCCGAGCCGGACGCGCAGAGCAGCTTGCGCTCCTCGGCCTTGGCCACAGTGATCGGACTGCCGGAGAGGTTCGCGATCAGGGTCGCACCGGCCAGCGCAGCCTCGGCGGACGGCGGAATCGGCACCCACATGTCCTCGCAGATCTCCACGTTGAGCACGAAGCCGGGCACATCTTCGGCGGCGAACAACAGATCCGAGCCGAAAGGCACGTCCTGTCCGGCGATCCGAATCTCGCCGGTGACGTCGTCGCCGGGGGCGACTTGCCGGCGTTCGTAGAACTCCCGGTAGGTGGGCAAATAGGACTTCGGCACCACGCCAAGCACGACCCCGCGATGAATCACGACCGCGCAGTTGTAGATCCGGTTGAGGCTGACCAGGGGAGCGCCGACCACGATGATCGCGCCGACGTCCTGAGTCTGCGGCACCAGCCAGTCGAGGGCGGCGGTGGTCGCCTGGAGGACGGTGTCCTGCATCAGCAGGTCTTCGATCGAGTAGCCGGTGAGCGCGAGCTCAGGGAACACGGCCAGGCAGGCGCCGGCGTCCGCGGCTTCGCGGGACTGGGCCAGCACCGCCTCGGCGTTGGCCCGCGGCT
>DAOPRQ010000036.1:0-25520 GCA_035349055.1 Propionicimonas sp. | reverse complement strand
GCTAGACCGGCTTCGGGGCTCCCTTGCGCCAAGCGTTGTAGACCACGACCACCAGGATCACCAGCGACACGATCCACAGGTAGCGGCCGTAGGCGTCCATGACGGCCACCGCCGGTTCCCCGATCCAGTAGCCGAGCGCAAGGTAGCCGCCGGTCGAGATGAAAGACGAGATCGCGGCAACGGTCAGGAACTTCCGCAGGCTGGTTCCGGCCTCACCGAGCACGGCGAAGATCACGCCGCGCGGCAGCGGGATCGGCAGGAAGGTGATCGCAATGGCCAAGACCTCGTACTTGCGAGCGAACCGCTCAGCCCAGGCGTTGGCGCGGCGCGCGCGCTCGGAACGGCCCGACCATGCCTCGATCAGGCTGCGTCCCCAGAGTTTGCCCGCCCACCAGTAGATCCAGTCGAACTTGATCATGCCGAGCGTGCCCAGCACCCAGACCAGCAGCCACCAGGGGTCGCCGACCGCCGCCCTTGCGCCGATCAGGATCGTCCCCGACCACGAGCCGAGGGACGCGAGCACGTGCGGCGCCGAGGCCAGCAGGCCCGGCCGCAGAACCGAGATCACAATCGAGTAGATCGCCACCGCGCCCAGCCAGCTGAAGCAGGCGATGTCGGCCCTGGTCGGCTTGTGCCGCCACGGCAGCGACGGGTCGTCCCACCATTCACGCTCAGCGGCGGGCTGGTCACCGGCGGTCTCTGGCTGGACGTCGCTCACCCGGGGGAGACTACCCGGCGGGCAGGCGTCCGATCCCAACCAGATAACGATTGAAACGATCTTCTGGTTCGAGGTGCGTGAACCATGGCACACTTAATGCGCCGCACCCGCGGCGCGACTTCCACTACGGATCGTCGGGCACGTACCTGCCCGTGGAAAGGATTACTTGGCATGGCCACAGTTAGTTTCAAGGACGCGACCCGGGTGTATCCCGGCTCTGACCACCCCGCAGTCGACAAGCTGAACCTCGAGATCGGCGACGGCGAGTTCATGGTGCTGGTCGGCCCGTCCGGTTGCGGCAAGTCCACCTCGCTGCGCATGCTCGCCGGCCTCGAAGAGGTCAACTCGGGTCAGATCCTGATCGGCGACCGCGACGTCACCGACCTGCCCCCGAAGGACCGCGACATCGCGATGGTCTTCCAGAACTACGCGCTGTACCCGCACATGACTGTCGCTGACAACATGGGCTTCGCCCTGAAGATGGCCGGCGTTCCCAAGGCTGAGCGCGACCAGCGCGTGCTCGAAGCCGCGCATCTGCTCGGCCTGGAGTCGTTCCTCGGCCGCAAGCCGAAGGCCCTCTCCGGTGGTCAGCGCCAGCGCGTCGCCATGGGCCGCGCCATCGTCCGCCAGCCGCAGGTCTTCCTGATGGACGAGCCGCTGTCGAACCTGGACGCCAAGCTGCGCGTCTCGACCCGCACCCAGATCGCCGCCCTGCAGACCCGCCTCGGCGTCACCACCGTCTACGTGACCCACGACCAGGTCGAGGCCATGACGATGGGCGACCGCGTCGCGGTGATGAAGGACGGCATCCTGCAGCAGGTCGACAGCCCGCTGACCCTCTACGACCGCCCCGCCAACCTGTTCGTTGCAGGCTTCATCGGCTCGCCGGCCATGAACCTGATCAGCGGCAAGATCGTCGAAGGCGGTGTGCAGATCGGCGACTACGTCGTTCCGGTCGCCCGCGAGGTGCTGGCCAAGGCCGCCGGCGAGGAGAGCCTGGTGCTCGGCATCCGTCCGGAGAACTTCCGGATCGCCGAAACCGGCATCGGTCTTGAGGTGGACGTGGTCGAGGAGACCGGCGCCGACGCCTACGTCTACGGCACGCTCGCGGGCCTGGACGCCGAGCAGAAGCTCACCGCTCAGCAGATCGTTGCCCGTGTCTCGGCTCGGACGCCACCGCAGCGCGGCACCGTCGTCAAGCTGAACACCGTCGAGGCGGAGACCATGCACGTCTTCTCCGAGAAGACGCAGGAGCGCCTGAGCGCCTGACCTTCAGCGGTAAGGGCCGGCCGGGAATTCCCGGCCGGCCCTTACGCGTTCCCGACTCTCAAGGAAGGGTCGCGAGTTCGCGCTGATTGTGATCTTCTTGACGCTTGGGACCGTTCCGCAGTAATACGTAGCTAGCTATCGTTATTGGGCCCGTCAAAAGACCCAACCTCCCGCAACGAAGGCCCAGTTCAATATGCCCCCACGCTCTCGTTCACGCTGCCGAACTTCTCTCAGGGCCACTCTCAGCGTAATCATGAGTCTGCTTCTGCTGGCTCTTGGGCTGCCCATCACAGCCTCGGCAGGGGAGATCGATGCGGAGATGACCATCGAGGCCTTCGTCACCGGTCATCAGGGCGAAGTGCCGACGATCTCGCCGGGCGAGAACTTCAGCTACACGGTCAACCTGCAGTGCAGCGCCAACGACTGCCAGAACGCCGTGGTCTCGGCGAAGCTGCCGGCGCCCCTGGTCTACGACGATCCGGCAATCACGGTCAGCCCGAACCTCGGCACTGTTGCCATCGACGGGCAGCAGCTCACCATCACCTTCGTCAACGACGACCACGCCTTACAACTGGACGCCGGCCAGGTCGTGATGGTCACGGTCAAGGCGACGCTGCCCGCGGACGCCTCGGCCGACTACAACGGCAACACCGCCGACATCACCTTCGACGCGACCGCCGACAACGCCGACAAGGTCTCCGACACCGCCTCAGTCAAGCTCAACATCGAGCAGAAGCTGAAGGCGTCCGCCACCAAGTCGATCACCCCGAACTCCACCCAGCCCTCGATCCCCGGACGCCCGGCCACCATCACCCTCGGCGGCGGGAGTCTGGCCAACGTCAGCGTCGACTCGATCGTGCTGGCCGATCCCACCGACCCGACCGCGTCCGGCAACCCGTTCAGCTACCTGGCCCTGACCGGAATCGACAGCCTGGAGGCCCCCGGCGGCGCCGACCGGGTCAGCTTCGACTACTTCAACGGCACCGACTGGCACAACGGCGCAGCGGTGCCCATCCCGGACGACCCGAGCACCCTGATCCCCAGCGGCGTCGACCCGGCCACCATCACCTGCGTCCGGTTCACCTTCACCAAGGACGGCGGCAGCCTGCCCTCCGGCTCCCCGGCGAAGATCGTGCTGAAGACGGTCAGCCGCGGCAACATCGCCGATGGGCTGGACGAGGGCGAGGTCCGGACGCTGACCAACACCCTGACCAGCACGGTCACCAAGGGCAGCGAGACCGCGAAGGACGAAGCCAGCGCAACGATCAGCTTCAAGAAGCAGTCGGTGCAGATCTCGGCGAGCAAGAGCTTCGACGGCCCCACACTGGTGGTCGGCAAGTCGACCACGGTGACGCTGAAGGCCACCACCGGGGTGATGCCGACGTCAACGATCACCATCAACGAGCCGGCCGCCGATCACGAGAACCTGGCCGAGCAGGGCCTGATCTTCGGCGGCTTCGTCACCGATCCGAGCGCGGACGCGCAGGTCACCTGGCCGGACGGCGCGAGCAAGGCCGAGATCACCTACACCTACACCGACGGCACCACCGCGACCCTCAGCACCACCCACGCCGACACGCTGCCGGCGCCGACCCAGCCGGTCGCCGGGTTCAGCGTCACCTTCACCTCCGCCGATGCGGACGGGATCGAGTCGAACGCTCTGGTCCGGCTGCCCTTCACGGTCACCGCCGGGCCGGTAACCGAGGAGAGCGGGACGGTTGCCTCCAACACGATCTCTGCGACCGCGTCCAACGCAGCCGGCCCCCCCAAGTCGGCCACCGTCACCAAGGAGATCACCCTGCTGCCCAAGTTCGTCCAGACCGAGGTGAAGAAGGCCTTCAACCGCGACTGGATCTGGGCCTCCGCCGGCGCCACCGCCACCGCTGAGGTGACCGGCTCGGTCGCCTCCGAGTCGACCATCGGTTCCACCCGACTGGTGATCACCGACAACGACCAAACCTTCTGGGACCACTTCGACCTGCGCCGGATCGTCGCCACCGATGTGCCCAGCAACGCCACCATGTACCCGGAGTACTTCGACGGCACCACCTGGCAGCCGCTGACCGCCCCGGTGGTCGGCCCGAAGACCGACTGGTCCTACAAGCTCACCGATCCGCAGCGCGCGGCCGCCCAGGGCGTCCGGTTCCGCTTCGTCGGCACCGACGGCTCCGACCTGCCGGCCGGCTTCACCGTGGTTCCCCGCTTCGAGGTCGCGCTGCGCGCGCAGCTGCGCTCAGCTCCGGGCACCTCGGCGACCGTGGGCGTCGATGAGCTCAGCAACCTGGTCACCTCCGAGGTGGCCAATGACCAGGCCATTCAAAAGTTGGTCACCGATACCGCCAAGGACACCCTCGCCCTGCACCCGACCGGTGGCGGCGGTGGCGGCAACGTCGATCTGGTCGACAAGTTCTGGCTCGACCCCGAGGACAAGACCTACGAGGAGAACGTCAGCGTCTCGGCGCTGTCGGACGACATCCGCACCGCAGCGATCCGCTGGGGCACCAGTGGCCTGAGCATGAGCACAGTCGAGGTCGTCGACGACCCGCACACCGGCGACGTCAGCGCGTCCGTCTTCGACGCCTTCGACCTGGTGCGGATCGAACCGATCACCGCCGCGATCGACCCGCTGATGGCCAAGGACAAGGTGGCCAAGGTCGAGCTCTACCTGGCCGGCAGCGGCTGGACGAACATCACCGGGGCGGCCTGCGCCGCCGGGTGTGACGGCACCTTCGGCGGCTACACTCTTAACGACACCGAGCGGGCCAGCGCGACCGCCGTCCGGCTGACCTTCGCTCCCGGCACCGACTCCGACACCGGCGCGGTGGCCACCAACGGCAACGCCCACGACCGCCAGGTCCGTCTGGACCTACAGCTGCGCCGCACCCTGCGCAGCGACTCCAGCACCTACGTGCTCGGCACCAGCCATTCGGTGAAGTACAACTCCGGGCGGGCCGGCGTGGTGCTGAACAACGCCGAGGCGACCGGCCAGCTGACCACCCCGCTGGACGACGGCACCAAGCGGATCACCACCCTCGACTCCGCCCAGATCACCATCTACGACCAGCCGCTGAACGTCAGCCTGACCAAGCAGCTCGACCAGACCGCCGTCGGCCTGCCGCAGGACACAGCCGATTCGGACGCGTTCCCGCTGGTCAGCGCGACCCTGACCGCGACGAACAACACCGCCAGCGGGGTTCCCGAGTTCGACATCGCCGACCCCAAGCCCAGCTCCAGCACGCCCTGGTACGACTACCTGAACCTCTACCAGCTCCAGTTCGCCGAGCTGCCCGCAGGCCTATCCAGCGACGATGTCACCGTGCTGCTGGCGCTGGCCGATGGCAGTGACCTGGTCCGGAGCTACGCCGAAGCCCAGGCCCTGACGGCGGCCGACCTGAAGGACGTGGTCGGCGTGGTCGTGAAGTACGGCGCCGAGGCCAACCTGAAGGATCCGGCCAAGCCGCTGATCCCCGCTAATGGGCGGGCCAAGCTGGTGCTCACCTACCAGTTGCGCGGCACGCTGCGCAGCACCGCCGCCCCGGTGGAACCGATCAACCACGTCGCCAACATCGCCCAAGCCACCCTGGTCAGTCCGGGCGGCATCGGCTGCGCGGACGATCAGAGCCAGACCTGCGACAAGCCCAGCTCGACCGCCTCCGGCGAGATCGACATTCGCCAGCCCGACTACGCGGTCCAGGCGGGCAAGACCATCTCACCCGGACAGCGCTACGAGGACGAGGCGAACGGCTACACGGTCACCCTCACCGGCCAGCCGTGCGACGCCGACGGCTCCCGCTGCCAAAGGGATTCGGACAAGGTCTTCAGCACCGCCCGCACGAAGCTGCTCACTCTTACCGACGACGCGCCCACCTTCTGGAACGCCTTCGACCTGGACGTACTGCGTCCGGTCACGCTGCCGAGCCCGGTCAACCAGCTGCGGCTGTCGGTGCTCACCGGCGTCACCTACAGCCTTGAGGGCGCCACCCTGGTAGCCAAGTGCGAAGGCAACACCGACCTCGCCGCCTGTTGGCGCACCGGCGACTGGTCGACCGCGGTCAACCAGCAGGTCACCCCGACGCTGCCGGCCGGAATCACCGCCGACCAGGTTCTCGGCCTGCGCTTCGAGGCCCAACGGGTCGCGGCCGACGGCACCACCGTGCTGCAGTGGGAGCGTCCGGCCGACCCCAAGCTGAGCATCAGCTTCACCACCAAGCAGCGGACGCTGCTGCGGTACGGCACCGACGGCGGCAGCACCACCCCGGTGCCCAGCACCCTGCCCGGTCTGGCCAAGGCTCCGGGTGAGACGACCCAGGGCGTCACGACCGACCAGCTGCGCGTCGACGGCCTCGCCGCCTGGCGCAACCAGGGCAGCCCGTGGATCGCCGACGACCAGGCTGTGGCCACCACCACGCTCAACCATCGGGTGAACCAGATCAGGGTGGAGAAGACGCCCGGACGCGGACAGGCGACCGAAGCCCCGCGCTACGACCTCGACGCCACCATCCCCTACACCTTCACCGTCACCAACATCGGTGACTGGACGATGACCGGGCTGGAGCTGACCGACACGATCGGCCTGGTCGACGACGGCAAGTCGAAGCTGGTCTTCGCCGACGTCGACCCGAAGTACACCGTCAAGGTCAACGGCGTCACCCAGACCGGCTTCACCTTGACCCTCGACGAAGACACCGGGAAGCTGGCGCTGGGTGTTCCCACCGAATTCCGGCTGGCCCCCGACGGCGTGCTGCAGATCATCGCCAACCTGCGGTTCCGCGACCGGCTCACCGCCGGCACCGAGGTGGCCAACACCCTCGCCGTTACCTCCGATCGCGCTTTCGAGCGCTGCGAGTACACCAAGGACGCCATCGAACAGGACGCGATCACCACTGGCGTGGCCGAGTGCGCGGCCAGCACGACCGTGGTGGCCGCGGCGTCCACCCCGCTCACCGTGACCAAGGCGGTCAAGGGCAGCGCGGCCGGCGACCCGGCCGCTGCGTCCGACAGCGTCAACTACGACGATCTGGGCGTGATTTCGGTAGGCGCAGCGAACGCTGAGGAGTGCAAGCGGCAGCGGGAGGTCGGCGACGGCTACTCCACCGGCAACTGCGCGCCGATCACCCGTCCGGGTGGGGTGGAGACCTGGCGGCTGTCGCTGACCAACAACGGCAACGTGGCGGCCAATGTGGTCAGCGCGATCGACGTGTTGCCCGCACCGGGCGACACCGGCGTCACCGTCAACACCGCGCGCAAGTCGCGGTTCACCCCGACCTTCCTGGGCAACCTGAAGGTCACCGGTCTGACCAGCGCTGCACCGCACAAGCTGACCTACTACTACTCCACGACCGCGCCGAGCCCGAGCTGCAACAAGAACGACATCCTCAACGACACCAAGCCGGACGGGCAGGCCAACTGCGGCACCACCTGGATCGCCTTCGACGGCTCGACCCCCGCCGGCGACTTGGCCAAGGCCAAGGCGATCAAGGTGCTGCTGAAGTTCGACAACAAGGCGGACGGCCTGAGGCCGGGCGACCCCTTCTACGTCAGCTTCGACACCCGCACCCCGGCCTACGCCCCGGTGGCCGACACCAACACCGTCGAGCCGATCGCCTGGAACTCGGTGGCAGTCGGCTCCCGCACCGCGTACTCCGAGACCTTCCCGTGGCGGGCCTCGCTGATCACCGAACCCAAGAAGGTGGGCGTTGCCATCGCGAGCGGCCAGCTCGACCTGGCCAAGGCCGTGGTCACCCCTGCGGACGTCAGCTGGGCGGGGCTGTTGCCGTCCAGCTACCCGGCGACGGTCACCTGCACCTCGCTGGACAACACCAAGCTGCCCACCATCCCCGGCTCGAACCCCCGCCAGGTCAGCCTGCCGGCCAATGGCACCCCGGTCTCGCTGAACGCCGACCGCACCATGAACCTGCCACTGTTCGCCGACTGCACCGTCGTCGAGGACGCCAGCCAAGGAGCGGACGCCGCCGTCACCCCGGCCAAAGTGAAGGCGCTGCGCGACTACTCCGGGATTGCGAACGTGCTGACCGGCTGGGGCGCGGGCACGCCCGCCGGCAAGCTCACCGTGACCAACACCTACCGCGAGGCTGGCTTCACCGTCTCCAAGGCCGTGGACGGACCGGCCGCGCTCCAGGCCGACGGAATCACCCCGGTGGCGTTCAAGGACTTCAAGTTCACCGCCAGCTGCACCCTGCTGGGCCATGAAGTGCTCGCCGACGCCGACAAGTCGTTCAGCCTGTCCCCTGGTGGCAGCAGGAAGTTCGCCCGACTGCCGGCCGGTGCAGATTGCTCGGTCACCGAGACCTATGCGGCCGGCGCAGCCAGCACCAAGGTGGTCACCACCCAGGGCTCGACCACCGTCGATTCCGGCACCACCAAGACCACGTTCTCCCTGGTCGCCGGTGACGAGACGGCCACCAAGGTCGACTACACCAACACCTACACCGTCGGTGCGGCCACCATCACCAAGAGCGTGACCGGACCGGGCGCCGAGCTGTGGGGCAACGAGAACTTCGAGGTGAAGCTGGTCTGCACCCACCTGGACGCCATCACCGCCCCGGTGTTCACCGCGTCCCACACGCTGACCAAGGCCACCCCCACCTGGACGGTGTCCAAGCTCGCCAGCGGCGCGAGCTGCACGGTCACCGAGACCAAGCTCGGCGGTGCCAACAGCAACACGATCACCAACAGTGAGTTCACCGTGGGCACCGATCCCACCAAGCCCACTCAGATTGGTGTCCAGAACTACTTCGGTCTCGGCCAGGTGAGCGTGACCAAGAAGGTGCTGGCCAACGGCACCAACGTGTCCGCGCTCGCTCCGTGGTCGTCCGGTGAGTTCCCGGTGACCCTGACCTGCAAGCGCAACGTCGACGGCGCAGACAAAGTGATCACGCGCACTGCGACGCTGCGTGCGGCCGACGACTGGACGGCCACCTGGAAGGACCTTCCGGCCGCGGCCAGCTGCTCGGTGGACGAGAACGTGGGCGACATCACCGGGGTGACCGGCCAGCCCACGCCGACCAAGACGATCACTCCGGCCACGCTGAACGTGCCGGACGGCTCGACCGAAGCGTTCACGGTGACCAACAACTACCGGGCCGGCAAGCTGAAGATCACCAAGGAACTCAAGGGTGCGGGCGCGTCCTTCTTCACCGGGGCCACCTTCTCGGTGACCTGCACGATGGGCGGCACCACCGTTTATACCAACGGCTCGGTCTCGGTGCCAAAGGGCACCCTCGCCTCCGCTGAGCTCGGGCCGATCCCGTTCGGCTCGGATTGCCTGGTCACCGAGACCAACAGCGGTGGAGCGGACGCCGACAAGACCCCCGGCCCGCAGACCGTCTCAATCGTCGAACCGAACAGCAGCAACGACGTCTTCACCACGAACTTCACCAACTACTTCTCGGCCGGGCGGGTGACCGTCACCAAGGCGCTCGCTGGCGCAGCCAAGGACGAGCCCTGGGCCAAGAACGCCAAGTTCACCTTCAACGTGACCTGTGGCAAGTCGGCCACCGATCCCAACCGGACGACCACCACGGTGACCATCACCGGCGCCGGTCACACCATGGTGCCCAACGACACCACCCCGACCCTGTTCCCGGTGGGCACCAGCTGCTGGGCCAGTGAGACCGGAGTCAAGGGCGGAGCCACGTCCACCACCGTCACCCCGAGCGCCTACGACGGCACTAAGGCCGTCGTTCCGCAGGCCGATCCGAGCAAGCCTCAGGAGTTGGCGGTCGACGCCACCAACACCTACGAGTACGCCGGGCTGACCGTCTCCAAGACGGTGGCCGGGGCTGTGGCCCAGAACCAGGCCGGCGTGACCATCAGCTACCCGACCACGGTGACCTTCCGGGCGGTCTGCACGATCAGCAACGGCGCGTCGACCACCTACCCGGTGCTCGACCAGACCTTCCAGCTCACTGGCACCGGCAATGGCCCCTGGGGCACCTGGACCGCCGACAAGCTCGCCGTCGGCGCCGGCTGCCGAGTCACCGAGACCCAGATGCCGCTGACCCCTGATGTCAGCTACCGGATCACCCGAACCGGCATCACCCCCGACCTCACCGGCGCCACCCTGGCCACCTCGCAGTTCGCCCTGGTCAGGGGCGACACCAGCGTCATCAACGGCGAGACGGCCGCAAACAAGGCTGCGTTCACCAACACCTTCCGGGTCGGCAAGCTCCAGTTGGTGAAGCAGCTGAGCCCGTCCGGCACGGTCTGGGGTACGGCGCCGTTCACCCTTCGGGTGAGCTGCACGGTCGACTACCCCGCCACCGGGACGGTCATCTACGCCAACGACTTCCCGTTCACCGTCACCGAGGCCAACGGCATCCACACCCTGGACGCGATCTCCAACCTGCCCTACGGCGCCAAGTGCGCCATCTCCGAGCCCAAGACCGGTGGCGCCAACGCGTCGACGATCGACGTCCCGAACCAGACCATCGGCAAGGACACCACCGTCACCACGAAGGTCACCAACACCTTCAACACCGGCTCGGTGACGGTGAGCAAGGTGCTGCTGGTCAACGGCCAGTCCGCCACCGCCATCGAGCCCTGGGCCAGCGCCAGCTACACCATGAAGCTGAGCTGCACCCGGATCGTCGACGGGACGCCCGAGTCGCTGAACATGGCTCTGGTCGGCGGCGACACCAAGGTGCTCAAGGCCCCCGGCTTCGCGGCCACCTGGACGGGCCTTCCGCAGGATGCCACCTGCCGGGCGACCGAGACCACCATCGAGTACCCACCGCTCACCCCGACACAGCCCGATCCCACGGTCACCTACAGCGGCGACGCGGTCGTCGGCAACGGAACCACGGCCAGCTTCACGGTCACCAACGACTTCAAGTTCGGCAACGTCCAGATCGTGAAGTCGCTGGCCGGCGAAGCGGCGGCCAAGTGGGGTACCGGTACCTTCTCGTTCAAGGTCGAGTGCACCCTCGCGGGAACCGCCGGCTACGTCTTCACCAGGACCGGCATCACCCTGACGGCGCCCAACCTGACCTCGGCGGCCATCGGCCCGATTCCTGAGGGCGCCGACTGCACGGTCACCGAGACCAACTCGGCGGGCGCCACCAGCGTCGCGCCAGGCACCACGGTCGTGCTGAAGAACCTGCCGTCGGGGACGACCACCGCGGCGAACTTCACCAACACCTTCCTGTACGCCGGCTTCACGGTCACCAAGACCGTCGACAACGGCGGCGCGCTGGACGCGTCCGGTGACCAGGTGATCTACCGGCGCAGCTTCGACTACCGCGCGGTCTGCACCTTCAACGGCAACCAGATCCTGAACCAGACGTTCACCCTGCACCACGTCGTCGCCAAGACCTGGGAGACCAAGGCCTTCGAGCAGTTGCCCAGCGGGGCGTCCTGCACGGTGACCGAGACCGGCACCGGCGAAGCCGCGTCCACCGGGGTGAAGGTGACCCAGAACGGCAGCACGCTGGTGGATTCCCCGTCCAGCCCGACCGCGACGTTCAACCTGGCCACCGGCACCTCGGCGACCACCACCGCCGCGTTCACCAACCACTTCACCACCGGTGGCCTCGACCTGAGCAAGGTCGTCACTGGAGCCGGTGCCGGGTTGTGGGGCGCCGGTCCCTTCACCGTCCGGGTGGTCTGTACCTTCGACGACGACCTGGTCGTCGGTACTCCCGCGGCCACCGCCTACGATGGCACCAAGGACCTGACCGGCGGCGATACCTGGAAGCTGCGCAACCTGCCCACCGGGGCGAACTGCACGGTGTCGGAGCCCAAGACCGGCGGCGCGAACGCGACCACCGTCGTGCCGAGCACCCTGACCATAGGCACCACCAACCAGCCGGTGACGATCACCAACACCTTCACCGTGGGTTCGGTGCAGGTCACCAAGGCGATCGCGGACGGACTGGGCCTGCTCGCGCCCTGGAAGGACACGGTCTACGAGTTCACCCTGAGCTGCACGAAGGACTTCAACGGTGACGGAACCGCCGAGTCGTTCCCGGTGCCGAATCCGGTCAAGACCGTCACCGGACCGGGCTCGGTGATCTGGGCGGGCCTGCCCACCGGCGCCTCCTGCGCGGCGGCCGAGACCGGTATCACCTACCCCGCCGGCACCCCGACTCAGCCAGCCCCGGTAGTCACCTCCACCGGTGGGGTCACCATCGCCGCCGGCGAGACCAAGGGCCAGACCCTGACCAACACCTTCAGCACCGCGAAGGTGCAGATCACCAAGACGATCACCGGCGATGCCGCCACCACCTGGGGCACCGGGCCGTTCACCTTCACGGTGGCCTGCACCCTGGGCGGTTCGGGATCGGTGTTCAGCAAGGACGTCACCCTGACGCCGTCCGCCGGGCAGACCAGCCTGGCCTCGGCTGAGCTCGGGCCGATCCCGCCGGGGTCGAACTGCCTGGTCACCGAGACCAGCTCGGCCGGCGCGACCAGCGTCGAACCGGCGTCCCGGCAGGTCGCCCTGACCCAGTTGGAAGCCAACAAGACCACCCCGGCGGCCTTCACCAACGAGTTCCGCTTCGCCGGCTTCACCGTCACCAAGTCGGTGGTCAGCGCGGCCCTGGACGCCAACGGCAAGCCGATCGCGTACGACCCGGCCAGCTTCACCGCGTCCTGCCTGTTCAAGGGCGCCGAGGTGCTGACCAACCCGTCCGACCGAGCCTTCACCCTCGCTGACAAGCAGAGCCATAGCTTCGCTGGCCTGCCCAGTGGCGCTGCCTGCACGGTCACCGAGACCGGGACGGCCGGAGCGGCGTCCACCGAGGTGACCATCACCCAGGACGCCGCCAGCAGCACCACGACCGCGACCACGGCCAAGTTCAACCTGGTGCCGGGCACCAGCACGGCCACCAAAGTTGGTTTCGCCAACCACTACACCGTCGGATCGCTCGCGATCACCAAGACCGTGGACGGAACGGGCGCGGCGCGGTGGGGCGGCGGCAACTTCGGCGTCCGCGTGATCTGCAGCCTGAGTCAGGCCAACCCCGACCAGGTCTTCGACGGCGTCCACACCCTGTCCAAGGCCGACCCGACCTGGCAGATCGACAACCTGCCGACCGGCGCGGACTGCCAGGTGACTGAGACCACTGATGGCGGCGCGAACAGCACCGTCATCACCAACCCCTCGCCCACCATCGGCAAGGACACCGTCGTCGAGACCGGGATCACCAACACCTTCACCCTGGGGGCGATCACGGTCACCAAGGCGCTGACCGTGGACGGCGAGACCACCAACGACGCGCCGTGGACCCAGGGCAGCTACACCGTGGAACTGGCCTGCACCCGCGACTTCGACAACAACGGCACCGCCGAGGCGCTCGCCATTCCCGGTGGCGCCGTGCGGGTGATCACCGGAGCCGAAACGGCGACCTACGCCAACCTGCCCACCGGCGCGTCCTGCTCGGTTACCGAAAAGGCCAGCTCCCCGCTGGCCCAGGCGACCAGCATCACCCCGTCCGGTGCGCTCACCGTCGGCGCCGACCAGACCACGCCGGGTGCCTTCACCGTCACCAACGACTTCCACACCGGGCCGCTGTCGGTGCTCAAGCAGTTGGCGGGTGCCGGTCAGGAGTCCTTCGGCAACGGGCCGTTCACCTTCACGGTCAGCTGCACGCTGGCCGGGGCGACCGACCCGGTCTACACCACCACCTTCGACCTGGCCCGTCCGGCCGGCAGCACGGTCACCAGCCTGCGCAAGGACGACCTGGGCCCGATCCCGGTCGGTGCGGAGTGCCTGGTCAAGGAGACCGTCCGCGGCGGAGCGGACGCTCCCCCGGCCCCGGTAACCCTGACCATCGACGCGGACGCGGCCAACAACGTGGCCACCTTCACCAACCGGTTCAGCGCCGGCACGATCACGCTGGCCAAGACCCTGGACGGCGCGGCCAAGGCCGAACCGTGGGCCACCGCGGCCACCTTCAAGGTGCGGGTCACCTGTGAGGTCGAGGTGGACGGAGAGCGCGGTCAGGTGTTCTCCAGCGACGTGGCGATCAAGGGCGGGCAGACCATCGCCGTCCCGGTTGCCGACGACAACCCGTCCCGGGTGCCGCTGGGCAGCCACTGCTGGGCCGCCGAGACCGACGCTCAGGGCGCCGGCAAGGTGACCATCGAACACCACGACTGGGACAGCGCGCTGGTGGTCGTCGGGAACCCCGACAAGTTGCAGACGCTCGACCTGGGTGTGCTGAACACCTTCGAGTACGCCGGCTTCACCGTCACCAAGACCGTCGACAACGGCGGCGCGGTCGACGCCGACAACAACCCGATCGCCTACCCCGCCAGCTTCGGCTACCACGCCCAGTGCACCTTCAACGGGGTCGCGGTGCTGAACGAGACCTTCACCCTGCTCGACGGCGGCAGCAAGCCCTTCGCCGGTCTGCCGGCGGGCGCGGACTGCCAGGTGAACGAGACCGCGACCGGCAACGCCGCCAGCACCTCGATCCAGGTCACCCAGAACGGGGCCCAGCTGGACACCGGCGGCCTGGCCAGGTTCGTCCTGGTGCGCGGCACCAGCGGCGATCCGGCCGCCTCCTCGGTGACCACCGCTGCCTTCACCAACCACTTCACCACCGGTGCGCTCACCATCACCAAGAAGCTCACCGGCGCGGGAGCGGACGCCTGGGGCAAGGCCACCTTCACCGTCGGCCTGGTCTGCACATTCGACACCGACGCCGATCCGGCCACCCCGGACGCCGAGGTCTACCGGGCCAGCAAGGACCTCTCGATCGGCACCACCCTGGTCTGGCCGGTGACCAAGCTGCCCACCGGCGCGTCCTGTGCGGTCAGCGAGATCGCCCACGGCGGCGCCAACAGCACCACCATCACCAACCCGATCCCGCTGATCGGCAACGATCCGGCCGAGCCGGTCGCGGTCGATGTGACCAACGAGTTCACCCTCGGTTCGGTGACGGTGACCAAGAAGGTGCTGGTCGACGGCACGGCCGACTCCGAAGCCGAGCCGTACCACACCGCGTCCTTCCAGGTGCGGCTGAAGTGCTCCCGGCTGGTCAACGATGAGATCGAGGGCATCGACATTCCCGGCGACGCCTACCCGCTCGGTGATGACCGCGACGGCGTCCGCACCATCATCGGTTCGGACAGCCACAGCTACGACGGCCTGCCGACCGGTGCGACCTGTCTGGTCAGCGAGGTGGGCGCCAGCCTGCCGCTGCCCAGCGACCAGATCAGCATCGAGCAGCCGGAGCCGGTCGCGGCCGCCCCGACGGTGGTGAACGGCGTTGTCAGCAACGATTACCACACAGGTTCGTTGCAGCTGCACAAGCAGCTGACCGGCGACGGGGTCGCCGATTGGGCCGACGCCGACTTCACCTTCGACGTCAGCTGCACCCTGACCGACACCGCCGAGGTGGCGCACGTCGTGTTCACCAGGACCGGCATCGTGCTGAACCGGGAGAACCCGGACAGCGACGTCTACACCGGCATTCCGGTGGGCGCGAACTGTGTCGTCCACGAGACCGCGGACGGCGGCGCGGACGTCCCGTCCGCCGACGTCACGGTCACCATCGCGGACGGTCCGACCACGGTGGCCACGCCCACCAACCAGTTCAACCTGGGCGCGCTGAAGGTCACCCTCGGGCTGACCCTGGACGGCGAGCCGACCACGGCCGATCCGTTCGCCGGCGGCAGCTACGCGATCGAGGTCACCTGCACCCGGGTGGTCAACGGCGAGACCGTCGCCGTCCCGGTGCCCGGCGGTGGCAGCTGGACCTTCGCGGTCGCGTCCGATCGGGAGCACCTTTTCACCGGGCTGCCGGTGGGGGCGTCCTGCTCGGTGCACCAGTCAACGGCGTCGTTGACTCCTCAGGACGTCAGCTACACCCCGGCCAACGCCGAGCCGTCCGGCGTGGGTTCGGGCAAGGTGACGATCGGTTCCGACCCGCAGTCGCCAGCCGCCCTGGGCGTAATCGACCACTTCCGCACCAGCACCCTGACGGTGACCAAGCGGCTCACCGGCAGTGGCCTTGAGGAGCATGCCAGCTATCCGTTCACGATCAGCGTGGCCTGCACGCTGGCCGAGGACGGCGTCGACGTGCCGCACCCGATCTTCGACACCACGATCACCCTGAGCGTCATCGGTGGGCTGGTCAGCGAACCGCTCGGACGGATTCCGGTCGGCTCGCACTGCGTGGTCACCGAGACCGGCACCGGCGGAGCGACGATTCCGGCCGAGCCGGCCGAGCTCACCATCAGCGAGGACGGACCGAACGCGGTCACCCTGACCAATGCGTTCAACACCGGCTCGGTGATCATCACCAAGGCGATCACCGTCGACGGCGTGGCCAGCGCCGCCGAACCCTACGCCAGCGCGACCTACACCGTCGGCCTGGCCTGCACCCAGCTGGTGGACGGCGTCCCGATGCCGGTGGTGATCCCCGGTGGGGCCACCCGCATCATCAAGGGCGCCGGCAGCGCGAAGTACGATGAAGTACCGCTCGGCGCGGACTGCACCGTCTCGGAGACCGGCAGCACGCTGGCGATCCCGTCCGATCAGGTGACGATCAGCAAGCCGAAGGTCACCGTCGGCGCCGAACCGGTCGAGTCGGTGATCACCAACGACTTCCGTACCGGGACGCTCGTGGTCACCTGGCAGCTGTCCGGGGTGGGCACCGACTTCGCCGGCCCCGCGACCTTTGCGGTCGAGTGCACCCTGGACGGGGCCACCGGCTGGGCCTACCGCAACGAGTTCACCCTGGATCCGTCCGGGGCGCAGACCCTGGCCGCCACCGGCGGACTGACCGTAGTCGGGCCGACCCTGGCCCCGATCCCGGTCGGCGCGCACTGCACGGTGACCCAGTCGGGTGCCCAGGGAGCGGACGCGGTCGCGTCCGCGGTGGTGGCGAGCGGGACGGTGAGCCTGACCGCGACGCTGGCCAACGAGTACTCGGCCGGCACCTTGACCATCGTCAAGCAGCTCGCCGGTAAGGGCGCCAAGCACGAGGTCGACACCGAGTTCGCCTTCGAGGTCACCTGCCAGCTGCCCGACCGGACGCCGTACTTCCACGACATCGTGCGGGTGGTTGGCGCCGGCTCGGCGACCGTTTCGGCCGCGGACGGCCGGCCGCGGTTGTTCCCGGCCGGAGTGCACTGCTGGGCGATCGAGACGGTGACCGGCGGGGCAGACTCCCACCAGGTGGATCGGCCGAGCTTCGAGCAGGCGGCCACGGTGGTCACCGGGCAGCCGCAGGCGCTGCAGCCGATGCAGGTGACCGCCGTGAACAACTTCAAGGATCCGAACGCCAACGACAGTGCCAGTGACTCCGACGGTGACGGTGCCCTGGCGTTCACCGGGTTCGCCGGCTGGGCGCTCGGCGGTTTCGGGCTGACGCTGGTGCTCGCGGGCGCGGTGCTGGTGCTCAGGCGTCGCCGGGTCTGACCGGGGCTCAGGGGAGGCCGGGCAGGTTCCGGTCTCCCCGCCACGCCGGGCGGCTGCGTCCGGTGGTGTATAACCGAGGCGTGCCCCGGTTCCTCTCTTCCCGCCCGGATTCCCGGCTGATCCCGCTGCCCTGGGAGATCCCGCTAGCGGAATGGCCCGCCGAGAACCTGGTCGCGCTCCCCCGCGGCATCTCCCGACATGTCGTCCGCTTCATCAAGGTGGGCAATTCGGTGTACGCCGCCAAGGAGGTCATCGAACACCTGGCGATCCACGAGTACCGGATGCTGGCCGACCTGCACCGCACCGACACCCCTGCGGTGGAGCCGCTGGCTGTGGTCACCGGGCGGGTCGGGACGCAGGGCCAGCCGCTGGATCCCGTCCTGGTCACCCGGCATCTGGAGTTCTCGCTCCCCTACCGCTCACTGTTCGCCCAGGGCGTCCGTCCGGACACCGTCGGACGGCTCCTGGACGCGATGGTGGTCCTCCTGGCCCGCCTGCACCTCGTGGGATTCCTGTGGGGGGACGTGTCGTTGTCGAACATCCTGTTCCGCCGGGACGCCGGCGAGTTCGCCGCCTACCTGGTGGACGCCGAGACCGCCGAGATGCACGAGCAACTCACCGACGGCCAGCGCGAACACGACCTGACCATCGCCACCACGAACCTCTACGGCGAATTCTGCGACCTGGAGGCGGGCGAGATGCTGGACGCATCTCTCGACCCGCAGCGGCTGGTCGAGTCGATCCTCACCCGGTACCGGGAGCTGTGGGCAGAGCTGACCGGGGTCGAGGAGTTCTCCGACCAGGAGGTCTTCCGGATCGAGAAGCGGGTGCGACGGCTCAACGCCCTCGGCTTCGACGTCGCCGAACTGGCCATCGACACCTCGCCGGACGGCTCCTCGATCCGGATCCAGCCCAAGGTCGTGGACGCCGGCCACCACACCCGCCGGCTGCTGCGCCTGACCGGACTCGACGTCGAGGAGCACCAGGCTCGGCGGCTGCTCAACGATCTGGACACTTTCCGGGCCCGCACCAACCAGGGCCACGTGGACGAGGCGGTCGTCGCGCACCGGTGGCTCACCGAATGCTTCCAGCCGGTGGTGACCGCGATCCCGTCCGAGCTGCGCGGCAAGCGGGACAGCGCCCAGATCTACCACGAGGTGCTCGACTACCGCTGGTACGCATCGCAGCGGGAGAACCGCGAGGTGCCCCTGGTGGAGGCCACCTGGGGCTACATCCAGGATGTGCTGCGCGCCCTGCCCGACGAGGTGATGACCGACACCCGCGCTATCGGCGAGGAACGTCAGCTGGCCAACCCCTACGACCCGTCCCAGGGCTTCGTGGACGATGAGGGCCCGATGCCCGAGGACCCTTGGGAGACCGCCGGCGACGACCTGCCGGCCGCGTCCGGCTACCTCGACATCGAGGCTCTACGCGCCCGCAAAGCTTGAGCCACCGGCGAGCGGGTCTCGACAAGCTCGTCCAGCCGAAATCGATGATCCCTGAGGAGCCGGCGAGGCACGAGCGGCCCCACCAACGATCCCTGAGGAGCCCGCGAGGCACGAGCGGGCGTCACGAAGGGCCGTCCGTCACCTATGTATCAACCAATGCATTGCTACACAATCACCCGTTATGTAGCATGAGGGCATGGGTGCGTACGCGTTCAGCTTCGAGATTCCAGACTTCGTCCTTACCGCGATCCTCGTGCTGCCGTTCATCATCGCTGGGTTGGCGTACGCGTTGCCGGCGTCCGCAGAGCATCGATTGCGACGCGTGCACAGCTGGGCGACCGAGAACGTGGTCACGCTGACCGCAGACGTAGAGGTGATGCTCGAGCGTGTGCTGACCTGGCGCAACCGGCTCTCGGGGGTGGCGATGCTGCTACTGGGATCACTCATCGGCGCCACCGCGCTTGCCTGGCCCGACTTCTGGGACTCGGCCGGGTTGCAGCCTTTCAGTCTGGTGATCGTTGTCTTGGTGGCGATGACCCTCGCGCTGAGTTTTCAGTTCGGTCAGGCCTGGCTGCCAGCCGGACCGACTCGAACGGCTCGCCCCCGCGCCGTGGGGCTGGCTGATTACGTGCCCAGCACTTTGAGAACGATCGCCTGGATCAGCGGCGCGACGTGCCTGGCAGCGATAGCGCTAATGCTCGGCACCCAACCGACTTCGTGGATCCTGGCCGCCCAATGCACGCCCCAACTGAGCGTGGTCGCGGCCCTGCTGTTTGCGGAGTGGAACGGCCGCAGGGCCGCCGCGAAACCGCTGCCCGCGCGCAACGAGATCGAGTTGTACGCCCAGGACGCCCTACGCACCGGGCTGGCCCGCGCTGGATTCCAGAGCATCGCCCTCTGGGGTGGCTTAAGCCTGACCATGCTGCCCGAGAACCTGCCTTGGCCCGCCTGGCTCGGGGTGGCATTCGAGTTCGCCGGTGGCGCGCTGCTGCTGCTCTCGATCGTCGCGTTGCTGCTGCCCTACCCTGCGATCAACTGGACCAGGAAGCGGCTCTGGCCGCGGCTGCGTCCGGGAGAGTATGTCGGGCTCGACGGATTGGTGCTGGCATGATCACTATCGACAACTCAGTCGCCGAACCGCCCTATGACCAGGTGAAACGTCAGATCGCGGCGATGGTGGCCAGCGGTGAACTGGCTCCCGGAGACAAGCTGCCGACCGTCCGCCGGCTGGCCGCCGACCTCGGCCTGGCCCCGAACACGGTGGCTCGGGCGTACCGGGAGCTGGAGGCGTCCGGCATCCTCGACACCCGCGGACGCGCCGGCACCTTCGTCACCGGCGACCAGACCAGCCGCGCGGCGCGGCAGGCGGCGTCCGAGTACGCCCAGCGAGTCCGAGCGCTCGGGCTGAATGCCGAGGCGGCCCTGGCCCTGGTGCAACGGAGCCTCGCCGCCGAAGGCTAAGGCTCACCGCCCATCCATGCGGCCCCTCCTTCGGCGAGTGCCAGCCCCCTTCCACGGCGAGCGCCAGCCGTAGCGTTCGACCGCCAGCCTCTGGTGCTAGCGCTCGACGCAGTCTGCTAGCTCTCAGGCCACCGGTGAGAGCCGCGGCGGCAACCGATAAGATACGGCGGTGAGTTTCCGCCTTTACGACAGCGCGCTGCGCAAAGTGGTCGAGTTCGAGCCCCTGCAACCGGGCAAGGCCTCGATCTACTGCTGCGGCCCGACCGTGCAGTCGGCTCCGCACCTGGGCCACATCCGCAAGGAGGTCAACTTCGACGTCCTGCGGCGCTGGCTGGCGGCGTCCGGGTACGAGGTGACGATGGTCACCAACGTGACCGACATCGACGACAAGATCCTGATCAAGTCCGCCGAAGCCGGCCGCGAGTGGTGGGCGCACGCGTACCACTACGAGGGCGTTTTTCATCAGGCCTACCGTGCGCTCGGCGTGCTGCGTCCGACCTACGAACCACGCGCCACCGGGCATGTGCCGGAGATGGTCGAGCTGATCGCCACCCTGATCGATCGGGGCCACGCCTACGCTGCCGCGGACGGTTCCGGCGACGTCTACTTCGACGTAAAGTCCTGGCCAGAATACGGCTGGCTCTCGGGCATGAAGGTGGACGAGATGGCGCCGGCCGAGGATGCCGACCCCCGCGGCAAGCGGGATCCCCGCGACTTCGCGCTGTGGAAGGGCATCAAGCCCGGTGATCCGGTAACCGCCGCCTGGGACACGCCGTGGGGACGCGGCCGGCCGGGCTGGCACCTGGAATGCTCCGCGATGGCCGGCCGATACCTCGGCGACGCCTTCGACATCCACGGCGGCGGGCTCGACCTGCGCTTCCCGCACCACGAGAACGAGATCGCCCAGTCGCGCGCGGCCGGGCGTCCGTTCGCCAAGTACTGGATGCACAATGCCTGGGTGACCCTGGCCGGCGAGAAGATGAGCAAGTCGCTGGGCAACACCGCCGACGTGCTGGCCGCGGTCGAGGCCTACGGCGGACGCGCGGTGCGGCTCTACCTGGCCGGCCCGCACTACCGCTCAGCCATCGAGCTGTCGGACGCGTCCCTGGCCGAGGCCGCTGCCCAGTTGGCCCGGATCGACTCGTTCCTTGATCGCGCATCCTCCCTTGAAGCGGGCTGGACGGCTGCGGTGCCCGGCGAGGCTCTCCCATCCGCCTTCGTCCAGGCGATGAACGACGACCTCGGCACCCCGGGCGCGGTCGCGGTGCTGTTCCAAACGGTCAAGGAGGGCAACATCGCCCTCGAAGCCGGCGACACGGCTGCCGCCGTCCGCGCGCACGCGGCCGTCCGCGCGATGCTCGGTGTGCTCGGGCTTGACCCCGCGGCCCCGGAATGGGCCGAATCGGGTGCGTCCGGGGATGACCTGAAGCCGGTGGTCGACGGCCTGGTCGTGGCGCTGCTCGACCAGCGGCAGCAGGCCCGCGCCCGCAAGGACTGGCCGGCCGCCGATGCCATTCGTGACCAGTTGGCCGAACTCGGCCTGAAGATCGAAGACACACCCAACGGCCCGCGCTGGTCGATCGAGAAGTAGGAGCGACATGCCAGGGAACAGCCAGCGCAAGGGCGCGGTCCGCAAGAAGGGCAAGACCACCCCGGCCGGGTCGGGCGGACGCGTCCGGCGTGGCCTCGAAGGCAAGGGGCCGACCCCGCGCGCCGAGGATCGGCCTTACCACAAGGCCTATCGCAAGCGCCGTCCGGACGATCCGCAGAAGACCGTCGGCGGCAAGCCCAAGGGTGCCAAGTCGGGTCGGTCGGCGGGGCCGTCCGGCACTGCGACCGCCGGCGCGGATTGGGTGATCGGCCGTAATCCGGTGCTGGAGGCGCTGCAGGCCGGGCTGCCCGTGCGGCGCGCCTATGTAGCGGACGGGGTCGAACGCGACGACCGGCTGCGCGACATCCTGAAGTTCGCTGCTGAGAACGGCGTTCCGCTGCTGCAGGCCACGCGCGCCGAACTCGACCGGCTGACCGGCGGCGGCGTCCATCAGGGCGTGGCGCTGCAGTTGCCGGCCTTCGAATATGCGGACGCAGAGGACGTGCTGGGCGATGCGCTGGACGCCGAGGCCGCCGGGCTCGTGGTGGCGCTGGATTCGATCACCGACCCGCGCAACCTCGGCGCGATCGTGCGGAGCGCCGCCGCTTTCGGCGCGCAGGGTGTGGTGATTCCGGAGCGACGCTCGGCGCAGATGACCGCCGCGGCGTGGAAGACGTCCGCCGGCGCCGCGGCCCGCGTCCCGGTGGCCCGGGTGACGAACCTGAACCGGACCCTGAAGACCTACGCGGACGCCGGCTTCACCGTGGTCGGCCTGGCCGGCGAGGCCGAGACCGACGTGGCGGGCTTCCCGGGGATCGACGGGCCGGTGCTGCTGGTCGTCGGCTCCGAAGGCGAGGGCTTGGCGCGCCTGGTGCGAGAGAACTGCGACGTGCTGGTGAACATCCCGATCAGCTCAGCGGTGGAGTCGCTGAACGCGTCCGTGGCTGCAGCGGTGGCGTTATACGAGATCAGCCGCTCCCGCGCCTGATCTCTTGCTGAGCACCCGCAAGCGGGTGCGGTACGACGAGATCAGCCGCTCCCGCGCCTGATCTCTTGCTGAGCACCCGCAAGCGGGTGCGGTACGACGAGATCAGCCGCTCCCGCGCGTAACGTCCCCAGAGCCCGGTTCCACCGTCATCCCGGCGCAGGCCGGGATCTCCCAGCAAGATTGGGTTTCCGGGAAGACCTCAGGAAGCGTCGGAACGATTCTTGAGCTTGACGAAGGTTCTCGACCAGATGGTGGGAAGGATCGCGATCGCTAAATCGGCGGCCAGAATCGCTGCGCTTACTCAGCTCATTCTTGACCAAGTGGGCGCATCACCAGACTGGCAGGTTGCGAGCATCACCAGCAGCGGAGCCGGGGACGGCTGCGTGATTGAGGTAGCCCTGGCGGTCGGTGGCCGGCCAACGGGTGGCACGCCGGTGTTCACGGGCATCGACGTCACCGACGACCGCGCTGTGTCGGCCTTCGTTGACCAGGTCTACACCGTGCTCATTGAGGAGTCGGGCGGTACTTTGATGCGTTTCTGCCCCGGTCATGGGCACCCAAGCTGGCCGGTGTCGTCCGAAGGCAACGTGCTGTGGGTCTGCCTAGAAGCACCGAGGGCCAGCCTTGGACGCTGAGCGCCAGCCGCTGTGGCTGGTTCTCAGCGCCGAAGACTGGCCCTCGACGATTTCGGCTGCTCGACCCTCGAACGTAAGGGCCCCGCAGGCTCGGGAAGGTCAGACGCCCAGGCGGGTCCTGCGGATCAGTTCACCGTCGGTGTAGTTGGCACCCGGGACGTGTCCGGGCAGCGGCAGGATGCGCTCGTGGATGGCGTCGACGATCCATTCGGCCTGCGGGAAGAACAGGTCTTCCAGTTCGGGGGCCGGGGTGATGTGGTTGCGCGCGCCGACCACGACCACCGGGGCGTCCAGTGCGTCGAAGGCCAGGTTCTGGATGTCGGTGGCCACTGTCTGCAGGAACGAGCCGCGAGCGACCGCGTCCGAGGCCAGCACCAGGCGTCCGGTCTTCTTCACGCTCTCGACGACCGGGGCGTAGTCGAGCGGCGCGACGAAGCGCAGGTCGATCACCTCGGCCGAGATGCCGTACTTCTCCTGCAGCACGTCGGCGGCCTCGATCGCCCGGTAGAGGGTCGCGCCCAGGGTGGCGATGGTCACGTCGGTACCTTCGCGGCGGACGATCGGCTGGCCCTCGGCGGTCTCGTAGTAGCCCTCGGGAACACCGCCGACCTCGAACTGCTCGCCGATGTCGTAGAGCAGCTGGGATTCGAGGAAGACCACCGGGTCGGTGCCGGCCAGGGCCAGGTTCAGCATGCCCTTGGCGTCGGTCGGGTTGGCCGGGAAGTACACCTTCAGGCCGGGGATGTGCGCGACCAGCGCCGACCAGTCCTGGGAGTGCTGGGCGCCGTACTTGTTGCCCACGCTCACCCGCAGCACCAGCGGCATCTTCAGCAGACCGGCCGACATCGACTGCCACTTGGCCATCTGGTTGAACACCTCGTCACCGGCGCGGCCGAGGAAGTCGCAGTACATCAGCTCGACCACGGCCCGTCCGCCGGACAGCGCGTAGCCGACGCCGGCGCCGACGATCGCGGCCTCGGAGATCGGGGAGTTGAACAGCCGCCGGTACGGCAGCAGCTCGGTCAGGCCGCGGTAAACGGCGAACGCGCCGCCCCAGTCACGGTTCTCCTCGCCCCAGGCGCACATGGTCGGGTCGATCGCGTACCGGTGCGCCATCGCCTCGAACAGGCCGTCGCGGAACTGGTACATCTTCACCTTCGAGACCGGCTTGCCGTTCTCGTCCTTGGCGGTGCGGACCTTCTTGGCGATCGCCTTCACCCGGGCGTTCTCGGCCAGCGGCTCGTTCAGCTCCGGCTCCTCGCCGTTGCCGAATGCCTCGACCTTCTCGTTGCTGAGCATCCGGGCCTCGATGTAGGTGGCGTCCACCCGCTCGAGGTCGTCGTTGGAGGCCAGCGAGAGCACCTTGGTCAGCCGCTCGACCAGCTTGCCGTGCAGGTCTTCGACGCCGGAGGTGGTCAGCACCTTCTTGGCGACCAGCAGGTCGGAGAAGGCCTTGATCGAGTCGGCCTGCTCCCAGGCCTCGACCTCTTCGCGGGTCCGGTAGCTCGACGCATCGGACGGGCTGTGGCCGGAGAACCGGTAGGTGATGGTGTCCAGCAGCACCGGGCCCTTGCCGGCCAGCAGCAACTCCTTCTTGCGCTTGATCGCGTCCGCGACCGCCAACGGGTCGTAACCATCGACCCGCTCGGCGTGCATGGCTTCGGGGTTCACACCCGCGCCGACCCGGGCCAGGATGTCGTAGCCCATGGTCTCGCCGTCGGTCTGGCCGCCCATGCCGTAGAAGTTGTTGAAGAAGTTGAACAGGATCGGCGGGCTGCCGCCGTCCTCGTCGCGCCACAGCTGACGGAACTGGTCCATCGCGGCAAACATCATCGCTTCCCACACCGGTCCACAGCCCATCGAGGCGTCGCCGATGTTGGAGATCACGATGCCGGGGCGGCGGTTGACCCGCTTGAACAGCGCCGAGCCGTTGGCGATCGGGGCCGAGCCGCCGACGATGGCGTTGTTGGGCATCGAGCCGAACGGGGTGAAGAAGGCGTGCATCGAGCCGCCCATGCC
>DAOPRQ010000035.1:20846-27271 GCA_035349055.1 Propionicimonas sp. | reverse complement strand
CGCAGTGCCGAGCAGGTCGCGTCCGCGGTGCTGGGGACGCTGCGCTGAGTTGCCCGTGCTCATCGCCCGTGCTGGTGGTCAGTGGTAGGCGGCGCGGAGCGTCTTGCCCGAGCTCTGCCGGGACTGGACGAGGACGCCGATGATGCCGAGCAGCACGAAGGCGACCGGCCAGACCAGGTTGGCGCCCGTGGCGAGGCTTTGGCCGAGGTCGGCGTACCACGGGTTCAGCTGGCCGAGCAGCAGTTGGACGCCGGTCACGATCCCGGCGGCCCCGATGAAGGCCGTGACCACGATCAGCAGGAGCCGGGGTAGATCGAGCGTCCAGCCGATGATCACCAGGCCGGCCGCGACGACCACCGCGATGGTGACCGCCAGCCAAGTGGGCACGTTCAGTGACGCGGCCAGCACCTGCCCGAGCCCCCAGCCCAGCGAACCCATCGCCACCAGCACGCTCACCCAGTAGAACGCGAACGCGAGCCCGGCAAGGATGACGGCGCCGATGGCCCCAGCGATCCACGGCGCGATGGTGCCCAGGTTCGAGCCCAGCCAGCCGACCACGACCGCGTAGCCGGCGACGCCGAGGATGAAGCCGAGCACCGCGCCCCACAGCGCCAGCACGAATCGTGCGGCCGGGTAGCCGAAGAAGCAGAACGCCAACCCGATCGCGATCTCGGCGATCGCCGGCCCCAACGTTTCCATGGCGTGAGGCTACTCCGCCGAAACGGCGTTGACTGTGACTCAGCGCACCGTCCGCGGTGGGTGATGTCACGGCCAAGGCCGGTTGGCGCAACGCGGGCACGACTTGGGGACGCGGGTCCAGCCGTGCAGCCGAAACATGGCCACGAGTTGCCGGGCAACCGAGCAGGGATTGTTGATCGTGTCGTTCCAGCCATACCGCAGCGTGGTCAGGCTCAGCAGTGCATGCCGGTTGTCCCGCTCGAAGTCGCGGAACCGGTTCCGTCCCTCGTGGAACGCGCGACCGTCCAGTTCCGCAACCACTCCGAACTCCCGGTACCACGCGTCCACCTGATGCCGTCCGCTGGGTGATTCCTGCCGTTCGGCGACGGGCAGCCCATGTGCGCGCTCGACGTCGCGCAGGAAACGGCGTTCCAATGGCGAGCGGACGCCGGCAGTCACGTCACCGAGCACCTCAATCAACAGCTTCCGCCGGGGGTGTCGCGGCAACTGCGCCAGCGCGTCCAGCACCACGGACGGCGTCACGCCCCGGCGTCCGACTGCCTCAGACAGCAGGTTGAGCAGGGCATCGGACGGCTGAACCGCAGCGAGGTCGAGGATCGTCCGGATGCGGTCCGTCCGGGGCGGGGACCCGACTCCGATGCGCTGACCGCGAATGAAGTGCCAGGGCCAACGCGTCCGCACCTGGCGGTGCTCGCCCACCCAGATGGCCAGCTGATCCGGTGCCGGCATCAGCTGGTTCAGGTGCCCAGCGGCGGCCAGGCCGAGTACCGAACCTGGCCCGCCGATCAGCAGGCCCGCCCAGGCCCAACCCAACCAGGACGGTTCGTCGCGCACGCTGTACACGCCGGGCGCGACCTGCAGCCAGCGCTGCCGACACAGCCGTGCGATCACGCGATCACTGATTCCGGCGCGCAGCACCTGGGCTCGCGAGAGCATGCCGGCCTGGAGTTCGGCGGTTTGGCTGAGCGTGCTCGGGACGGCACTTCGACTGATCACGTCTGCATCTTCGGCAGGATCGACGATTCCGCGTCAGCCCGGCTACCGGGATGTGGATGAATGCCGGCCTGTGGACAACGTCAGCCACGCGAGACGCGTTGACTGTGATTCAGCCCACCGTCCGCGGTGTATCCAGCCACAGTCAAGACCGCATAGCTCGGGCTGGACGGGGTTTGGTGAGGCTAAATCGTTTGGGACAATGAACCCATGGCTTCGACCGAAACTGCCGCCATTAGCCTTCGACTTGCCCAGCTGGGGTTGCCGCTGCCAGCCGAGGTGCAGGACGGCCAGGCAAAGCTCGTGGCGCCCATCATCGCCCGACAGCGCGAACTCAGTCGTCGGCTTGCCGACCGGTTGTGTGCGGCCGATGCGCGGATTCAGAGCTGGCTGGACGACTATTTGGCTGAGACTGGGGTTGAGCCGAAGCTGCCCAAGCGCACCTTCGTGCTGGATGAGCCGGGGTTGGCCCGGGCGTTGTCGCTGCCCTATGACGCGGACGAGTTCAGCTCGCCGCTGCTGCACAGCTACCGGCTGGCCAACGGGGTGCTGCACAACCCGGCCAATGACCGGCGCACGACCGCCGGGGTGTTCCACATCGCCGAGGGTGGGCTGCCGATTCCGGATGACAAGATCGCCGTCCCGAAAGCGGTGTTCGCTCGGCTGCTGGAACTGGCTTTCCAGCCGCCCGAGGTCGACAAGATCCTGCCGTTCACGGCGAACCTGGAGAACCCGGCGGCGTGTTTCGTGTCGCTGCAGCTGCGTCCGTTGGTGGCGCCGGCGGTGCCCGGTTATGTGCGGGAGAAGCGGATGGAGACCCGGTTCATCGTGCCGGGCGGCCTGGTCGCGAACCTCGATTTCGTCGAAGGCATCTTCGGTAATGGTGGCGATCCGTATCTGCCGGAGAATGATGCGTCCCTGTTGCCGGAGACCTGGACGGGTCATACCGGTGCGGTGATCCTGGCTCCGCACCTGACCAAGGTGACCAAGAAGTCGCTCGGGCTGCCGCACATCAGCGAGGCGACCGAACGCCAGCGCCGCGACGGTGTGGCCTGGGAGCATGAGGACGACTTGTACAACGCTGGGCAGGCGTTCAAGGTCTGTGCTCGGGATGCCCGTGGGGTGATCGTCACGGTGATCGCCGACAACTACTTCGGTTACTGCAAGAAGGAAGTCAAGACCCAGATCTCGTATTCGGCGAACCTGTTCGGCAACGCCGAGGAGGAGCACGCCGGCGGCGCCCTGGTCTTCCCCAGCTACAACCTGGGCCAGGAATACACCGTCACCCCGCCCGGCGATTCCGAGTACAACCTGGCCGAGGTGGTCGAACGCAATCCGGAGCGCTTCGAGTTGCAGCCCGAAGGCCACGCGCTCGACCGCCAGCAGGAGCAGATCGTCCTGGTACCGCCGAACGCGAACTTCTCGCTGCGGTCGATGACGGTCACGTGGACGGACGCGGACGGCAACCCGGGCTCGCTCAAGCTGCGCGCCGACAAGGTCTACCTGAGCCCGGACGGCTACCAGGTGCGGATGGCCCAGCAGGCCGCTGATCGCACCCAGTGGAGCCTGGTCGGGACGGTTCCCACCGCGACCAGCTGCCACAAGCCGTCCACGGTCTCGGGCGGCGGCAAGTCGGAAATCTCCAAGGCGATCACCGACGCTTTCATCTTCGGCGCGGCCTACACCCCCGACTACGACGCGGACATGGACCATGTGCAGGCCATCCTGGAGCACGACTTCTCCGATCGCTTCGCCGCCCCGACCCAGAACGGCACCGACCGGCGTCCGATCCTCTCCGACGATCGGTCCATCGGTAGCGTGATCAAGCTGCTCACCCCGTCCGAGCGCGAGTACTCGCCGGAGTACAACGCCTGGCTGGAGCAGATTCCGCAACACATCAAGGAACTCGTCTTCGTGGTGAAGCGGTTCTACACCCCAGCCTGGGGCGAGGACTGGCGCAGCCACTTCAGCGTCGGCATCATCAACGGCCGCCGGGGCAACAACCTGCGCCTCGACGGCGACAAGATCATGGTGAACATGCTCCGGGTCGGCTTCGATGCGGACGGGTCGTGGCGACTCTTCGGGCTGCGCCACGATTTCAGCCCAGCCGTGAAGGTGCAGACCGAGGACGACATCACCGCGTCCGTGGTGATCGGCGGGCACATGCTCGGTCTGGACGAGACCCGCTCCTACAAGCTGGTCGAGAACTGCGAGGAGCTGCTGTTCCAGCGTCCGGACGACGCCATCCATCGCGGCTACGACAAGCAGGCCGAACTCGACATCGCCTCGCCCGGCACTTTCCTCTCGAACTTCCAGCCGCTGACGAAGGCGGACGCCGACGAGATGCGCGACGACGCGGTGGCCTTCAGCAAATTCACCGCTCCGATGCGCAATCTGATCAGCGATTTCGCCGACAAGCCGGCGGAGGTGTCGCCGAAGTTCTTCGTCTCCTCGGCCAGCCCACGACTGGTGGACGGCAAGCCGAGCAAGAACCCGCGCTACCTGCAGAAGCGTCCCGACCGCACCAACGTACTCGGCACCGCGGTCGCCGACCTGGCTTCGCACCTGGTGCGCAAGCTGCCCACGGACGCCGCGCTGCCGCTGCCGGTAGACATCGTCGCCGCCGGACGCCGGAACAACCCGCCCGAGGGCCCGGTGCCGCCGCTGTGCGCGTTCAGTCCGCTGCACTACCTTGAACTACCGGAGCTCTTCGCGGAATTCATCTCTTCGATGACCGGCAAGTCGCCGTCCACCACCGGTGCCGGCTCCGAGGGGGCGATGACCAAGGGCCCGTTCAACGCGATGCCGGCGATCGTCGACCTGAACGCAGCCCTCCTCTCCTATGCGCTCACCGGCTACGACGGCTGGGTGTCCTGCGCCGGGTTCGTCGGGCCGTACGTCCGGGTCAACCACGACATCTCGATGCTGGTGCCTGAGGTGTTCTCGCGGATGACTGCCGCAGAGCGGTCGTCGGCCAATCTGCTTGCCGAGGGCGCCCTGGAACGCATCGAGGATTTCGAGCACGAGGGTGAGACCGTGCTGGCCAGCCGGCTGGGCTACCGGATGACCCAGGCGTTCAGCCGCAAGTACTTCGGCCGGATCTTCCTGCACCCGCACTCGGTCTTCACCGACGAGATGCTGCGTCCCGAACTGCAGGACGCGGACATCTTCGCCGAATCGGTGGCGACGATCGTGGCGACGCATCAGCGGGTCGCGCAGGCCTACTTCGACGACGGCACGATCGAGTTGGCGATCCCGCCGCTCAAGGCGCTGCTGGAGATCATGGCGCACGGCACGTCCGCCGAAGGCTGGGACCTGGGCAGCCCCGAGTTCCGCGCCCTGTTCAGCCGCGACTCGGTGCTGGCCTCGGACTGGTACGCCGCCCGCCTCGACGCCAAGCAGACCGCAGCCGCCGGTCGCGCTTCCGCCGGTCTGCAGGCGCTGCAGAAGTTCATCACGACGCCGGGCAACGAGGAGCCGTCCGAGCGACTGGATGTGCCGGCCCGGATCCGCGCGGCCGAGGCCGAGTACGCCCGCTTCAGCAGTCCGGAGTACCGCACCCAGATCGTTGGAACGGTGGGTCGTCAGCCCTTGTGAGGCGCAAGAATGGTGCGGTGACTGAGGAGCGCGGTACCGATGGCTGAGTCCAGCGAGGCCGCGCCCGTCCGCGCCACTCTGGACGGGAACGAGGCCGCGGCCAGGGTCGCGCACGCGCTCAGTGAAGTGATCGCGATCTATCCGATCACCCCGTCCTCGGCGATGGGGGAGTCGGCGGACGCCTGGTCGGCGGCCGGGCGGCCGAATCTTTGGGGCGGCGTGCCCGAGGTGGTCGAGCTTCAGTCGGAGGCCGGCGCTGCGGGGGCGCTGCACGGCGCGGTCACGAAGGGGACATTGGGTACGACCTTCACCGCGTCCCAGGGGCTGCTGCTGATGCTGCCCAACATGTACAAGATCGCCGGGGAGCTGACGCCTGTGGTGATCCACGTTGCCGCGCGGACGGTCGCCACGCACGCGCTGAGCATCTTCGGCGACCACTCCGACGTGATGAGCGCACGGATGACCGGCTGGGCGATGCTGTCCGCGTCCTCGGTGCAGGAGGCGCACGACTTCGCGCTGGTGGCTCACGCCGCCACGCTGCGCACGCGGGTGCCGTTCGTTCACTTCTTCGACGGCTTCCGCACCAGCCACGAGGAGAACACCATCCAGTTGCTGGGCGACGACGTGCTGCGCGCGTTGGTGCGCGAGACGGACGTGATCGCCCACCGCTCGCGTGGGCTGACGCCGGACGCGCCGATGATCCGGGGTGTAGCGGAGAACCCGGACACGTTCTTCCAGGCCGCCGAAGCCGCCAACCCGTTCCACTTCGCAGTGCCCGACGTGGTGGCCGAAGTCTTCGGCGAACTGGCCGAACACACCGGACGCCGCTACTCGCTGGTCGACTACCACGGTGCTCCGGACGCCGAACGCGTCGTGGTTGCGATGGGTTCTTCGGCCGGCTGCCTTGCCGAGACCGTCGAGGAATTGGTGCACCGCGGCGAGAAGGTGGGCATGCTCACCGTCCGGTTGTACCGGCCGTTCCCGGTGGCGGCGTTCCTGGCCGCGCTGCCGAGGAGCGTCCGCTCGATCGCCGTCCTGGACCGGACCAAGGAACCCGGCGCGCCTGCCGAGCCGCTGCACGCCGATGTGCTGGTCGCACTGGCATCGGCGGGCCCTCGTCATCCCGGGCTTGGCCC
>DAOPRQ010000035.1:18806-20746 GCA_035349055.1 Propionicimonas sp. | reverse complement strand
GGCCCTCGTCATCCCGGGCTTGGCCCGGGATCCCTGCACGATCCTCGGGCGTCGGACGGGGATCCCGGCTTTCGCCGGAATGACGTTGAGGGCCGGAATGACCTGGTGGGCCGGGATGACCTGGTGGCGCCAACCGTCATCGGCGGCCGCTACGGGCTCTCGTCCAAGGAATTCACCCCACAACTGGCGAAAGCGGTCTTCGACGAATTGGCGAAGCCGAACCCCAAGCCACGGTTCACAGTCGGCATCAACGACGACGTCACCCACCTGTCGCTGGCTCCGGACACCGACTTCCACGTCGCGAGCGAACACATCTCGGCAGTGTTCTTCGGGCTCGGTTCGGACGGCACCGTCGGCGCGGCGAAGAACTCGGTGAAGATCATTGGATCGCGTCCGGACGCCCATGCGCAGGGCTACTTCGTCTACGACTCGCGCAAGTCGGGCGCGGTGACGGTTTCGCACCTGCGCTTCGGCAGCACGCCGATCCGTTCGACGTACCTGATCGACCAGGCCGACTTCGTTGCCGTCCACCAGTTCGAACTGCTGAAGGCGATGCAGACAGTCGACGTCGCCAAGCCCGGCGGCACGCTGTTGCTGAATTCGCCCCACGGCGAGCAGACCTGGGAGCACCTGCCGATCGAGGTGCAGCAACTGATCATCGACAAGCAGCTGCGCACGTACGTGATCGACGCCGAGGCAGTGGCGAAGGCCGCGGGGCTGCACCGGCGGATCAACACCGTGATGCAGCCGTGCTTCTTCCACCTGTCCGGCGTGCTGCCGACCGAGGAGGCGGTGGCCGCGATCAAGGCGTCGGTCGAGGAGACCTACGGCCGCCGCGGACGCACGATCGTGGAGAAGAACTACCAGGCCATCGATGCGGCGCTGGCCGCCCTTTCGCCGCTGGTGGTGCCGGCGGTTGCGTCCGGCACCGAACACCGGCTGCCGCCGCTGCCACAGGCGGCGGGTGACTTCGTCCGCCAGGTCACCGCGGCGATGCTGCACGGCCAGGGCGACCTGCTGCCGGTGAGCGCGTTGCCGGTGGACGGCACCTGGCCGACCGGCACCGCGAAGTGGGAGAAGCGCGGGCTCGCGGCCGAGCTGCCGATCTGGGACGAATCGCTGTGTATCGATTGTGGCAAGTGTGCGATCACCTGCCCGCACACTGCGATCCGGATCAAGCTGGCCGACCCGGCCGATCTCGCGGACGCTCCGACTGGGTTCAAGCACAAGGAGTACAAGGACCGCCAGCTTCCCGGACGCCGGCTGATCGTCCAGGTGGCGCCTGACGACTGCACCGGTTGCGGCATCTGCGTGGACATCTGCCCGGCGCGCTCGAAGTCCGAGCTCAAGCACAAGTCGTTGAACATGGCCCCCGCGCGCGAGCATCGCGACGTCGAGCGCGAGAGCTTCGAGTTCTTCCTGGGTCTGCCCGAGATCGATCGGACGCAGGTGCGCCACGACCAGGTGAAGGGCGTGGCCCAGCTGCAGCCGCTGTTCGAGTTCTCGCTGGCCTGCTCGGGCTGCGGCGAGACGCCGTACCTGAAGACGCTAACCCAGCTCTTCGGCGACCGGATGATCGTGGCGAACGCCACCGGCTGCTCGTCCATTTTCGGCGGCAACCTGCCGACTACCCCGTACACGAAGAACGCGGACGGTCGGGGCCCGGCCTGGTCGAACTCGCTGTTCGAGGACAACGCCGAGTTCGGACTCGGGATGCGGATCGCCTGGGAGAAGCAGCACGCCGAGGCCCGGCGCTTGCTGGCCGAGTTGCGCGAGGTGGTTGGCCCCGAGTTGGCGGACGCGATCCTGACCGCCGACCAGTCCGACGAGGCCGGCCTGGCCGCCCAGCGCGAGCGGGTTGTGGAACTCAAGGAGCTCCTGGCCGCACACGCTGACCCAAGTCATCCCGCTGACCCAAGTCACCCCGCGGACCCAAGTCA
>DAOPRQ010000035.1:0-18706 GCA_035349055.1 Propionicimonas sp. | reverse complement strand
TCTCCGTCCGCGGATGATCCCGGCGTTCGCCGGGATGCCATGGAGGGTGCCCTCGTGGCTACCCGGGCGCTACTCAGCCTCGCCGACGAACTGGTGGACAAGTCGGTCTGGATCGTCGGCGGCGACGGCTGGGCGTACGACATCGGCTACGGCGGTCTCGACCATGTGCTCGGTAGCGGCCGGAACGTGAACATCCTGGTGCTCGACACCGAGGTCTACTCCAACACCGGCGGGCAGGCGTCCAAGTCGACCCCGCGCGCAGCGATGGCGAAGTTCGCGACGGCGGGGAAGGGCACGCCGAAGAAGGATCTCGGCGTGTTGGCGCAGGCCTACGGAGACGTCTATGTCGCGCAGTTGGCGATCGGAGCGAACCAGCAGCAGACGGTCCGCGCGATGCTCGAGGCCCAGGCGTGGCCGGGGCCGTCCCTGCTGATCGCCTATTCGACGTGCATCGCGCACGGCATCGACATGGCCACGTCCATGACCCATCAGGCGGAAGCCGTAGCCAGCGGGTATTGGCCGCTGTATCGCTACCGTCCCGGCGACGGCCAGCCGCTGCATCTGGACAGTAAGGCGCCCACCCTCCCGGTGGCTGACTTCATGTCGAGCGAGGCCCGGTTCGCAATGCTTAGACGGGCCAATCCGTCAAGAGCCGAGGAATTGGCACAGCTAGCCCAAGCGGACGCCGACG
This sequence comes from Propionicimonas sp., assembly GCA_035349055.1. Taxonomy (GTDB): domain Bacteria; phylum Actinomycetota; class Actinomycetes; order Propionibacteriales; family Propionibacteriaceae; genus Propionicimonas. Next base: position 18,015 of record DAOPRQ010000035.1, on the reverse strand, counting down.
TTCGCTGGCACTATTACTCGCAACTGGCCGGTGTGGAACGCGTCCTGCCGGCCGTCAAGGAGGAATCATGAGCTCCGGTCTGGCCACCACCTACCTCGGGCTGCCGCTGTCCGGCCCGCTGATCGCGTCCGCGTCCCCGCTGACCGGGCGGATCGACTCGTTGTTGGCCCTGGAAGCCGCGGGCGCGTCCGCAGTGGTGCTGCCGTCGCTGTTCGAGGAGGACGTGGTCGCGGAGGAGTCCGAACTGGCCGAACGGCTGGAGGTGGGGGACGACTTCGCCGAGTTCTCCGGCAGCCCGCTGCCCGAGATTGAGCAGCCCGAGTTGGGTTCGGGACGGCATCGACGGCTGGTGCAGAAGGCGAAGGCGCAGCTGAAGATCCCCGTGATCGCGAGCCTGAACGCGACCCGGCCCGGCTCTTGGCAGCGGTACGCCGCCGAGTTGGCGGACGCTGGCGCGGACGCCCTCGAACTCAACCTCTACTCGGTGGCAGCCGACCCGTTGAAGTCGGCTGCTGAGGTCGAGCTGGACCATCTGGCCGCGATCGAAGCGGTGAAGATCGCCGTCGACATCCCGCTCGCGGTGAAGTTGTCGCCGTTCTACTCGGCAATGTCGAAGTTCGCTTCGCTGGCGGTGGACGCGGGCGCCGACGGCCTGGTGCTGTTCAACCGTTTCTATGCTCCCGACCTGGATCTGGACCGGCTCAAGTTGTTCGCGAAGGCCGATCTCTCGCAGCCTGACGACCAGCGGATCGCGCTCCGCTGGATCGGCATCCTGCGTAGTCAGCTGCCTGAAGTAGCGCTGGCGTGCACGTCTGGAGTGCATTCCGGTGAGGAGATCATCAAGGCGCTCCTGGTTGGCGCGAACGTGGCGTGCACGACTTCGGCCGTGCTCCGCCGCGGGCCCGAGGCGATCACCCAGATGCTGGCCGAGGCGGACGCCTGGCTGGCTGACCACGACTATCTCGGGGTGGACCAGCTGCGCGGTTCGATGAGCGTGGGTTCGGTAGGGGATGCGTCGGCCTACGAGCGCGCCCAGTACCAGGCCGTGCTGCTCTCCGGACGCCACGTCGGCTGACGTTCAGCCCCTAACGGTCCCTTGTCCTGCTGATCGGGGCGTCTTCCGGCAGTCACCCCACCCCAAGGTGGACGGTCTCGCGCCCGGACGCCACCAAACGGTCCACTTTGCGGTGACCTGGGCGGGGTTGAGTCGGGCCACCAACGCCCGGGCCTAGACTCGATCGCGATGAGCCACAACCAGAACTCCCGCCGCGCCCTGGCCGCGCTGCTCGGCATCTCCGTCTCCCTCGGTCTGGCCGCCTGCGCGGTGCCGGACGGGCCGGTGACGCCGGGAGAGCGGCCCAACCGGCCGACGGCGTCCGCGTCCGCTTCGGTCAATCCCGAGACCGACCCGGCCAAGCTGACCATCTCGCTGAGCCAGGTGCCGGCCTTCCGTCCGGCCACCGCGGACGCGGACGGCTGGACCACCAACGCGATGACCGACGCCGCAGGCGACTTCAAGTGGCGGGTGCTGGACGCCGACAACCAGGTGATCCAGGACTATCAGGGCGATCAGCCGGTGGCCTTCGGCGATCCGGAGACCTACACCGATGTGCCCGGTGTGCTGACCTTTCGCGGCAACAACGCGCGCAACGGCGGGGCGTATGGCACGCCTGACGTCAAGGATAAGAAGCTTCAGGTGGTGTGGACCCAGGACACCGGTGAGGTGCGCGGGGACAACTCCTATTGGCCGGGTGCCGGCTGGACCGGCCAGCCACTGCTGGTGAACTGGCCCGAGGCAACCCGCAAGGCGATGGGGTACGCCGACGAGTTCGCCAACGACCCTGAATTCACCGAGGTGATCTATCCAACCTTCACCGGGATGATCTACCGGCTCGACCTGGCCACCGGTAAGCAGACCAAGCCGCCGATCGACACCGGCTGCGGCTACAAGGGCACGGGCTCGGTCGATCCGCGGGGATACCCGCTGCTGTACGCCGGCCAGGGCCTCGACGACATGAACGGCGTTGATTGCCCATTCCAGTACCGGGTCTTTGACCTGATCAAGAACGTGCAGGTAGCGGGATGGTCGGGCAAGGACGATGGCGCGCCGCGTCAAGGATGGGGCGCCTTCGACTCGTCTGCGCTGGTGAACGCAGCCTCCGACACGCTCTTCGCGCCGGCCGAGAACGGTCTGGTCTACAAGGCCAAGCTGAACGCGAAGTTCGACGCCGAGGCCAAGACGGTCAGTGTCGACCCGCAACTGACCAAGCTGCAGTACAGCACCCCGGTTAGCGAGAAATACGGCATCGAGTCCTCGGCGGTCGCCTACCGCAATCTGATGTTTGCCCAGGACAACGACGGCAACCTGATCTGCTGGGACGCCAACACGCTGACCGTGGTCTGGGCGAGGGCGCTGGGCGACGACTCCGATGCGTCGCTGGTGTTGGAGCAGACCGCGGACGGCGGCGTGTTCCTGTACGCGGGCAACGAGGTGGACAAGCGCACCGACCCCGACCAGTTCATCACCAACCTGCGCAAGATCAATGCCCTCACCGGCGAGTTGGTCTGGCAGTACGACGTTCCTGCTCAACGCAGCCTGCCGAACAACGGCGGCCTGATGGCCACACCGCTGCTCGGCACCGGTGAGATCGCCGATCTGGTGCTGTTCAACGTCGCCAAGACCACGTCGGAGAAGCAGGGCGACCTGATCGCCCTCGATCGCAAGACGGGCAAATTGGCCTGGAAGCGGCACCTCAAGCGCTACTCGTGGAGTTCGCCGACCCAGATCACCAGCTCTGACGGCCATGCCTATGTCGTCTTCGGCGACTCCGGGGGCACGCTGCATCTGATCGACCCCAACACCGGCGAGGATCTCAACACCCTCAGCTTGGGCAAGAACACCGAGGCTTCAGTGTCGGCCTACGGGGACATGCTGGTGGTGGCGTCCTACGCCAAGCGCATCTGGGGTATCCGGATCAGCTGATAGCCAGGCGTCGTTCAGCGTTTGGCGGTGCCCCACATCGTGCGGACGACCTCGCTGCCGGCGCGGATTACCTGATTCCAGAAGGTCGGCGAGCCCAGCACCTTCTCCACACCCGACTTGGCATTTGAGCGCGACGGTGCCCGGGTGCTCGTCCGGGTACTACGTCGAGCTTCAGCGTCGTACTCGCGCTGCGCTGCTTCCTGGGCCTTCGCGTCCTGCGCTGCCTGCTTCTCCGCGGCGGCCTTGGCTGCGCCTTCCTCGATTCGCCGGGTGAGCAGTTCATAGGCCGACTCGCGGTTGATCGCCTGGCCGTATTTCGCCATCATGGCGGACGCGGCCACGCCCTTGGTGAGCCACTCGGCCGGCATCGGCTCCATTGAGGCTTGTGGAGCGCGCATTCGCGTCCACGCGACCGGGGTGGGAGCGCCGTCCGGGTTCAACACCGTGACGATCGCCTCGCCGATGCCCAGCGCCTGCAGGGTCTCGGCCAGGTCGTACTGGCTGTTCGGATAGGTCTCGACGGTGGCCTTCAGCGCCTTGGCGTCCTTGGGGGTGTGGGCCCGCAGCTGGTGCTGCACCCGGGAGCCGAGCTGGGCCAGCACCGCGTCCGGCACGTCGGTGGGCGACTGGGTGACGAAGAAGATGCCGACGCCCTTGCTCCGAATGAGGCGGACGGTCTGCGCGATCGCGTCCAGGAACGCCTTGGACGCGCCGTTGAACAGCAGGTGTGCCTCATCGAAGAAGAACACGAGCTTGGGTACGTCCACATCGCCGATCTCGGGGAGGTCGTGGAAAAGGTCGGCCAGCAGCCACATCAGGAAGGTGGAGAAGATCTGCGGCCGGTCCTGCAGGTTCGGCAGTTCGAGAAGCGAGATCACGCCTTTGCCGTTGACGGTGCGGATCAGGTCGCGGGTGTCGAACTCGGGTTCGCCGAAGAACTCGTCCGCGCCCTGCGTCTGCAGGGTGATCAGGCTGCGCAGGATCACGCCGACGGTGGCCGAGCTCAGCCCGCCGATCTCCTTCAGCTCGGCCTTGCCCTCGTCGGAGGTCAGGTGGGTCAGTAGCGCCCGCAGGTCAGCGAGGTCGAGCAGCGCCAGGCCCTGGCTGTCGGCGTAGTGGAAGACCAGCCCGAGGGAGGATTCCTGGGTCTCGTTGAGACCCAGCACCTTGCTCAGCAGGATCGGTCCGAAGCTCGACACCGTGGCCCGAAGCGGCACACCCGTGCCCTGACCGCCCAGCGCGTAGAACTCGGTAGGGCAACCGGCGGGCTGCCAGTCCTGGCCGATCTTCTGCGTCCTGGCAAGGAGTTTCTCGCTTGGCTCTCCCGGGATCGCGATGCCCGAGAGGTCGCCCTTGATGTCGGCGGCGAACACGCTCACCCCGGCTGCGGAGATCTGCTCCGCGAGCAGTTGCAGGGTGCGGGTCTTGCCGGTACCGGTCGCGCCGGCCACCAACCCGTGCCGGTTCAGCATCGACAAGGAGAGCCGGATCTTCACGTCGGGGGCGGGTGCCCCGTCCACCATCAACACGCCGAGCTCGATGGCCGGGGTATCGAAGGTGTAGCCGGCCCTGATCTTCTCGGCGGCGTCGGACTGCGCAGTCATGTGCCCAAGACTAGGGATTTCCGGGCGCGCGTGGGGCGAGTGGTAACGCGATTCCGACCCGTGACGACCGGTTTCTGCCTGTGAGCTGGTTGGTGAGGCCCGATCGGGTCCAGATCGCGTCACCTGGGTCGGGAGCGTCCGTGGCCCAACTCAGGCAGTGTCGGGAATTCGAAGGCGGTTGACGTACCGGAACCGGCGCCCGCTGCGCTGAGCATGCACGGCTGCGAGATCGCGACACGGTACCCTTGACCCAAGACAGGGGAGCGCCGCCGGGCGCTGAGAGTGCGGGCTGCCGCAGACCCTCGAACCTGATCCGGTTAACACCGGCGTAGGGAGTCGGGAAATCTCCCCGGGGGAACCCGGGCCCTCCGAGATATTGGAGGAAATGTGCTATTCAACCGGTCAATTCTGACTACGGTGCTAACGTCCGTTGCTGCCGGAGTGCTGATCGCTGGGTGCGCCGGGCAGCCCGTGAAACCAGTCCAGCCGGCCGGGACGGGTCAGGCGACCGCGTCCGCGCCCACTGAGAGCAAGACGCTCACCGTGATCACTCACGACTCGTTCACGCTCGACGACGCGACCATCGGCAAGTTCAGGACCGAATCCGGCTACGACGTGAAGTTCGTGGCGCCCGGAGATGCCGGGACGGTGGTGAATCAGCTCATCCTCACCAAGGACGCTCCGCTTGGTGATGTCGTGTTCGGCGTCGACAACACCTTCGCCGGGCGCGCTATCGAAGCGGGCGTGCTGGCGCCCTACGCCGCGTCCGCGTTGCCTCCCGCTGCAGCCAAGCTGGCAGCGGACGACAAACCGTCGCTGACCCCAATCGACTACGGCGATGTCTGCCTGAACGCCGACTCCGCCTGGTTCAAGGCTAACTCGCTGGCCGTGCCGGAAACCCTGGACGACCTGCTGAAGCCCGAGTACAAGGACCTGCTCGTGGTCTCGAACCCGGCATCTTCTTCGCCTGGTCTGGCCTTCCTGGCCGCGACCGTCGGCGCCAAGGGCGAGGGCTACCTGGACTACTGGAAGGCGCTGAAGGCCAACGGGCTGAAGGTAGTCAAGGGCTGGACGGAGGCCTACACCGTCGAGTTCTCCGGGTCGTCGGGCAAGGGCGACCGTCCGCTGGTGCTCTCGTACGCCTCTTCACCGGCCTATGAGCCGGCCACGGTCGCGCTCACCCAGACCTGCTTCCGCCAGGTCGAGTACGCGGGCGTGATCTCGGGTGCACAGAACGAGGTGGGCGCCCGCAAGTTCATCGACTTCCTGCTGTCCGACGAAGTGCAGGCCGAACTGCCCGAAGCGATGTACATGCACCCGGTCAAGCCCGACGTCCCACTGCCCGAGGAATGGCAGCAGCACGCCGCGGAGGTGGACGCACCCATCGAGGTGCCGGTCGCGGAGATTTCCGCCAGGCGGGACGAATGGATCAAAGCATGGACGGCGACAGTCATCGGGTGACCGAGCCGGCGCCGGACTCGCGTCCGCAGGGCTCGGACTCGCGTCCGTCGGCACAGAGTTCGCTCCCGCCCGTCCAGAGTCCGCTCCCGCCCGTCCAAGGTTCGCTCCCGAAAGGGACCCTCGCTCCCGATAATTCGGGAGCGAGGGTCCCTTTCGGGAGCAAAGCCGCGGAGTCGGGGCGGGGACCCGAGTCCGGGCCGGGAGCCGAGTCCGGGCCGGGGGTGGGGTCGGGGCTGGCCGGCGGGCCGGGAGCCGGAGTCGGGCCGGGAGCCGGGTCGCGGCGGGGCGTCGGGTCGGGTTCCGCGCGAACGGGGGCTTTCGGGCGGACGGGCGCTACGGGCCTTGGCGGGCACACCTGGGTCTGGACGGCCGCGGCGGTCCTTCCGGCCGCTTTCCTGGCGGTGTTCTTCGCGTGGCCGGTGGCTGCCCTGGTCGCGCGTGGGTTTGTTGACGAGACCGGCTTCACCCTCGCTGGCGTCCAAGCCGTCCTCGCGGCCCCAAGAACCTGGCGGATCGTCTACCAGACCCTCGCCCAGGCGGTCGTCGGAACCGTCTTCTCACTAGGGCTGGGGCTGCCCGGCGCCTACCTGCTCTACCGTTGCCGCTTCCCCGGACGCCGAGCGTTGCGAGCGGCGGTCAGCGTCCCGTTCGTGCTGCCGACCGTCGTAGTGGGTGTGGCCTTCCAATCGCTGCTGGCCCCGCACGGACTGCTCGGCTTCCTCGGCCTGCAGGAGTCGTTCATCGGAATCGTGGCCGCGCTGGTGTTCTTCAACTACTCCGTGGTGGTGCGGACGGTGGGTGCGCTCTGGTCGCGGCTCGACCCCCGGGCTGAGGAGGCCGCGCGCACCCTCGGCGCCAGCCGGACGCGGGTGCTCGCCACCGTCACCCTGCCCGCCCTCGCGCCGGCGATCGCGTCCGCTGCTGCGCTGGTCTTCCTGTTCTGTGCCTCCGCGTTCGGGGTGGTGCTGGTGCTCGGCGGAGCGTCCTACGGCACCATCGAAACCGAGATCTGGTACCAGACCACCCAGCTGCTCGACCTGCCCGCCGCCGCAGCGCTGTCGATCCTGCAACTGGTGATCGTGAGCGCATCACTCCTGGTCGCGAACATCACCCGCGCTCGCCAGGAACGGGCGCTGCGGCTCTCCGGCAACCCGGTCGACAAGCCGTTGCGTGCGTCCGACTGGCCGGCGGTCGTGGTCACCGCCACGGTCGCGCTTGGCCTCTTGCTGTTGCCGCTGGGATCGCTGGTCTGGCGATCCTTCGTCACCGCGGACGGACTGGGGCTCGGCAACTACCAGGCTCTTGCCGGCAATGCCGGTCAGCTGACCGTCAGCGTGTGGCAGGCGCTCGCCAATTCGCTGGTCATCGCCGCAGCGGCGACCGCGCTCGCCCTAGTGCTCGGACTACTGGTCAGCTATGTGCTTTCGCGCCGACCGGCATCTGCACCCGGGCGTCGAGTGCTACGCACGCTGGATGCGATCTTCATGCTGCCACTAGGGGTTTCGGCGGTGACTGTCGGCTTCGGCTTCCTGATCACGCTGAACCGTCCACCGCTCGATCTGCGTTCGAGCTGGGTGCTGATCCCGATCGCACAGGCGATGGTCGCGCTACCGCTGGTGGTGCGGACGCTGCTGCCCACGCTCCGCGCGATCGACCCGCGACTGCACGAGGCCGCGGCAACCCTCGGCGCCAGCCCAGCCCGAATCGTGGCCACCATCGACCTGCCGTTCGCGCTGCGCGGGCTCGGTCTGGCGCTCGGCTTCGCATTCGCCACTTCGCTGGGCGAGTTCGGTGCCACCTCATTCCTCGCGCGTCCGGACCGGCCAACGCTGCCGGTGGTGATCTTCAGCCTGATCGGCCGCCCCGGCGCGGCCAACTTCGGGATGGCCATGGCGGCAGCGGTGGTGCTGGCGCTGCTGACCGCGGCCGTCATGGCCGTCGCGGAATGGATCGGGCCCAAGGAGGTCAACCCATGGTGAGTGGTCTGCAGGTGGCGGACGCAGTGGTCCGCTACGGCCCGGTCACGGCGGTCGACGGCGTCTCGCTGGACGTCGCTCCGGGTGAAGTGGTGGCATTGCTGGGCGCGTCCGGATCGGGTAAGTCGTCGCTGTTGCGCGCAGTCGCCGGATTGGAGCCACTGGCCGGCGGCTCGGTCTCCTGGGACGGCGACGATCTCGCCGAAGTGCCAGTGCACAAGCGCGGATTCGTGGTGATGTTCCAGGACGGGCAGCTCTTCCCGCATCTGTCGGTGGCCGGGAATGTCGGGTACGGGCTGGCGAAGGACCGAGACCGGCCGACGCGACGGAGCCAGCAGGCGAAGGCCGAGCGAGTAGAGGAGCTGCTCGAACTGGTGGGCCTGGGCGGGTACGGGCCCCGTCCAATCACCGCGCTCTCCGGAGGCCAGGCCCAGCGGGTGGCACTGGCCCGCTCGCTGGCCGCCGATCCCAAGCTGCTGCTGCTCGACGAGCCGCTGTCGGCGCTCGATCGGGGCTTGCGCGAGCACCTGGTCGGCGTGCTGGACGCAACGCTGCGCGCCACTGGGACGCCGGCGCTCTACGTTACCCACGACCAGGATGAGGCCTTCGCGATCGCCGATCGGATCGCAGTGCTCGCGGATGGCCACCTGCTCCAGCTCGCCGATCCGGCGACACTGTGGCGTCATCCGGCCGGACGGGAAGTGGCCGGCTTCCTCGGCTACGGGCCGTTCCTTGACCCGTCGGCGGCGTCCGCCCTGGGCTGGCCGGGTACGCCGGACGGGTCGGTCGCGGTCGGGCCGTCCGGCCTGGTGTCCGATCTGAGCGGCACCGAGGTCAGGGTGCTGGACGCGCAACCGCGTCGCGGCGGCACCGAGCTGACCGTGAAGCTCCCTGACGGCCAGCCGGCGAGCGTCCTCACCCCGGACATCACCACCCACGGCCGACCGCCGGCGGTGCTGGCGGTGCGGCTCGACCCGTCCGGCTGCACCGTGCTGGCGACGACCTGAGCCTCGGATCGGGCTGGTTCAGCGCAGGCGGCCGCGCCGGTCCAGCCGCCAGGCGCAGCCGGCTGCGAACCCGACTACCAGCAGCATTAGCACTCCCCAGGTCGTGAGGGCCGGGCCGAGTGCGGTCCAGCTGCTCAGAAGGGTGAGGCCGACCACCAGGAGCACAGCCTGGGCGATCGCGGCGATCAGCAGCACTGGAACAGCGAGGCGTCTGCGGGCCAGCAGGAACAGGGCTCCGGCGATGCCGGTGAAGATGGCGACCGCCCAGACTGCAGCCGATAGCCAGCCAATCTCGGTGAAGTAGCCGATCTGCTCGCGGGTGTACCCGAGCTGCTTGAAGTACCACGCGTTGCCGGTGAGGCTGAACACCGCGTCCACGAGTCTGAGCAGATTCACCACCAAGACGACAAGGCCAATCACCCACGTCTGCCAGGGCGGGCGGTCGATCGCCCGTGCCGGAGTCGGCGTGGCGCTTGCGGCAGAGCTGGGCTCGGTCATCGGGTACCTCCAGGAGTCGAGCACAGCCTACTCCGCCCACCTCCGGCGGTAGTCGCTGCGAATCTCCCGAAGACAAACTCCGCCGTCTTCGGGTACCAGAGGATTCACCATTGCGCTGAGCCGAGTTCCTGAATCTGAACCCCGCGTGGTCGTCCCGGCGCCGGTCTGCTCACAGCAGCAGGGATCCGCTTGCGAGGCTGCCGGCAAACTGCTGGACTCGGGTTGCGAAGAGGAGGTCACATGCTGGCGGTCTGCCCCAATCCGACCATCGACCGGCTGGTGCTGCTCGCGACACTCACCCCGGGTGTGGTCGACCGCGTCCAGGGCAATCAGGCGTATCCAGCCGGCAAGTCGGTCTCTGCGGCGCGCGGCTGCCGGGCCAACGAAGCTGAGCCGCGCGTGCACGTCCTGCTGCCGACGGACGGCTCGGGCTGGTATCTGGACACGCTTCGCGCCGAGGGCATGGACGTGACCGCGCACCCGTATCCAGGCCAGGTGCGGGAGTCGATCATCCTGATCGAGGACAGCGGCCGCGTGACCGTGCTGAACGGTCCCGGCGCCCCGGTGGACGCAACCCGCTGGGAGGAGTTCGCGGACGCGGTGTGCGCAGTGATGCAGCCGCAGGAGTGGGTGATCTGCTCGGGAAGCTTCCCGCCGGGTGTCGGGCCGAAGGCGCTGGCTGGCTTCGTCGCCGCAGTGGCGGACGCCGGTGGTCGACTTGCGCTGGACACCGGGCCGGAATGGATGCGAGCCGCACTGGGCGGAGCGTCGCGTCCGGCCCTGATCACGCCCAACCTGGCCGAGGCGGAGTCGATCCTCGCCGGCGCCACTGCGGTCGAGCGGACGGACGTCGGCGCCGATGCGCTTGACCGGGCCGAACTGGCCGCCGTCCGGCTGCGTGAGCGCGGGATCGATGCGGTCGTGGTCACCGCCGGGGCGGCGGGGCTGGCGTGGGCGTCCGCGGACGGGGCCGGCCGACTGGCCGGACTGTCGGTGGCGGTGCGCAACCCGATCGGTGCCGGTGACGCTTTCATGGGTGGACTGGTAGCCCGGCTGGAGGCCGGACACAACTTCGCCGACGCTGTCGCGTGGGGCATGGCCACGTCGGCCGCAGCTATCGAGCAGTGGTCGCCGGGTGCTGCGGACTCGGCCCGCGTCGCGGAGTTGCGCGGCCAGCTCAGGTGACGGCCGCAAAGATCGCGGCGGCGGGTGCCATCGCCGGATACATCGGCTCGCCAGCCGCATCTAGGTCGGTTCAACCCGGTTTCGGGTGGTTATGGAGCCCTCGCCAAGGGAGTGGAAGGGCGCAACCTGAGTTGGATGGGTTTTGAAGCCGAATTCCTGCCCGATAACCAATCGAACTCGGGTTTGGCCCGGCAAGGACCGCAGCAGCGGCTAAATGGCCCGCTAAAAGCAGGTCGGAACCCTCCTACAGCACCTGGCGGACGGCGGGGTAGTGGCAGGCGACCTGGTGGCCATACTCGCGCTCGACCAGCATGGGCACCTCGGCCGCGCACTTCTCGGTGGCGTACGGGCAGCGGGTTCGGAAGACGCAGCCGGACGGCGGGTTCTGCGGGCTGGGCAGGTCGCCCTTGAGCAGGATCCGCTCGCGGTCCCGACGCGGCTCGGGCACCGGCACCGCCGACATCAGCGCTTGCGTGTAGGGATGCAGCGGACGCTCGTACAGCGCGTCCCGGTCAGCCATCTCCATCGGCCGGCCGAGGTACATCACCAAGACCCGGTCGGAGATGTGCCGCACCACGCTCAGGTCGTGCGCGATGAACACGTAGGCCAGGTTCTGCTCGGCCTGGATGTCCTCCAACAGGTTGATCACCTGCGCCTGGATGGACACGTCCAGCGCTGAGACCGGCTCGTCGCAGACAATCAGCTTCGGCTTTAGGGCGATCGCCCGGGCCACGCCGATGCGCTGGCGCTGGCCGCCGGAGAACTCGTGCGGGTAGCGGTTGTAATGCTCCGGGTTCAGGCCGACCCGCTCCATCAACTCCTGGACGGCTCGCTTCACCCCGCCCTCGGGCTTCACGCCCTGGATCTGGAACGGTGCGGCGATGATCGCACCCACCGGATGCCTTGGGTTCAGCGATCCGTACGGATCCTGGAAAACCATCTGCATGTCTCGGCGCAGGTTGCGCAACCCTTGGCCCTCGGCGTGGGTGACGTCCTGGCCCTCGAAGACGATCTTGCCGCCGGTCGGGTCGAGCAGCCGCAGGATGGTGCGTCCCGCGGTCGACTTGCCGCAGCCGGACTCGCCCACCAGACCGAGCGTCTCGCCCGCGTCGAGGCTGAGGGTGAGGCCGTCCACAGCCTTCACCGGGTCGCCTTCAGTGCGGATCAGCTTCTGCTGATAGGTAGGGAAGTGCTTCTTCAGGTCGGTGACTTCAAGCAGGCTCACAGCTACTCCTACAACCTGGGGGCGATGCGTTCGGCGAAGACCTCGGCGCGCGTGGCGACCGGGATGTGGCACCGCGAATCATGCTTGGGGTACGACTCGAGCAGCTCGGGCACGACCTCGTCGCAGGGGCATGGCGCGAACTCGCGGAAGGCGCAGCGTGGATGGAAGGCGCAGCCCGGCGGAATGTTGATCAGCGACGGTGGGTTGCCGGCCACCGGCACCAGGCGCTCGGACTTGACCCGGTCGAGCCGGGGCATCGAGGTGAGCAGGCCCCAGGTGTAGGGGTGATCGGGCTGGTGGAAGGCGTCGTCCACCTCGGCGTACTCCACGCACTTGCCGCCGTACATCACCAGGACGTCGTCGGCGATCTCAGCCACCACGCCCAGGTCGTGGGTGATCATGATGATCGCGGAGCCGAATTCGGCCTGCAGGTCGCGCATCAAGTCGAGGATCTGGGCCTGCACGGTCACGTCCAGGGCCGTGGTGGGCTCGTCGGCGATCAGCAGCTCAGGGTTGTTGATCAGCGCCATCGCGATCATCGCGCGCTGCCGCATGCCGCCGGAGAACTCGTGCGGGTACTGGTCGACGCGGCGTCCCGGATTCGGGATGCCAACTCGCCCGAGCATGTCGATCACGGTGGCGCGAGCGGCCTTCTTGGATACCTTCTCGTGCACCAGCAGCGCTTCGGCCAACTGGGTGCCGACCGTGTAGTAGGGGTGCATGGCCGACAGCGGGTCCTGGAAGATCATCGCCATCTTGCGCCCGCGCAGCCGGCGGAGCTCCTCGTGCGAGACCTTCAGCAGGTCCTCATCATCCAGCCAGATCTCGCCGGTGAGTTTGGCGCTCGAACCGCGGTGCAGGCCCATGATCGCCAGCGATGTCACCGACTTGCCCGAACCGGACTCGCCGACGATACCGAGGGTTTTGCCCTTTTCCAGATCGAACGTCAACCCGTCCACGGCCTTCACGACGCCGTCGTCGGTAGGGAACTGCACCCGTAGGTCGTTCACGCGCAGGAACTTGGCGGTCATGAGACGAGCTTCACTCTCGGGTCGATGAAGCTGTAGGCGACGTCCACGATCAGGTTCGCGATCACGATGAAGGTCGCCACGATCATCACCATGGCCACGATGGTCGGCAGGTCCATATTGGTCACCGAACGGACGGCGAGGTAGCCGAGCCCATGCAAGGAAAACACGCTTTCTGTGATGATCGCACCGCCCAGCAGGCCGCCCAGGTCGAGGCCGGCGGCGGTGACGATCGGGGTGAGTGCTGCGCGCAGCCCGTGTCGCATCACCACGGCGGTGGTGGCGACGCCCTTGGCGCGCGCGGTGCGGATGTAGTCCTCGCTCATGGTTTCGATCATGTATGCCCTGGTCAGCCGCACGTAGCTGGCGGCGAAGAAGAAGGCGAGGGTGATCCACGGCAGGATCAGGTTTCGGGCCCATTCCCACGGGTTCTCGAAGAACGGCACGAAGTTGGGAATCGGGACCCAGCCCCATTTGATGGCCGGGAAGGTGAGTAGCACCAGGCCGACGAAGAAGGTGGGCAGCGAGAAGCCGATCAGGGCGGAGCCGACGATCGTCCGGTCGGGCCATCGGCCCTTGTTGAGCGCTGCGATCAGGCCGCCGCCGACGCCGATCAGCATCCACAAGGTGAACGCACCGATGGCGACCGAGAGTGAGATCGGCCAGCCTTCGGCGACCATCTCGTTGATGGTGCGGTGCTGGTTGGCCGAGTAGCCGAGGCACGGGGCGGGGCAGTGGACGATCTGCTCAGGGTGCTCGGTGCGGAGCTGTTCGTTGTCGGGGAAGTCACGACCCACGAACAGGCCGGAGATGAACTTGACGTACTGGACGGTGGCTGGCTGGTCGTAGCCCAGCGCCTTGCGATTGCCTTCGAGGATGGTCGGAGTGCAGTTCTTACCGCAGGTGTAGCGAGCGGGGTCGATCGGCGAGGCGAAGAAGATCGCGAAAGTGGTCGCGGTGATCAGGACGATCATCGCCGCGGCCGAGGCCAGCCGCCTGAGGATGTAGTAGAACACAGCGCTCCTATTGGGGGAGCTTGGGGGGCGCCGAAAGGCGCCCCCCAAGCCCTTTGATCACTTCTTGACGGAGACGTTAGCGATGTCGTAGTAGCCGGTGAACGTGGTGTTCACGACGGCCCCTTCGACATTGCTGCCGTGAGCGAACACGAACTGGTCGTTGATCAGCGGGATGACGCCGAAGTGCTTGGTCACGACCTCGGTGTCGAGGGCGCCCCAGGCCTTGTCGCCTTCCGCACCGGTGAGGGCCATGGCCTTGTCGATACCGGCGTTGAACTCGTCGTTATCGAAGTAGCCGTAGTCCTGACCGGGGCCACCGGCGCTGATCTGGCTGCGGGAATCCAGCAGCTGCGGGATCACCGTGGAGGCGGACGGGAAGTCCGCGCCCCAGCCGGCCCAGTACGCGTCGTACTTGGTGGCGGATTCCGGCGACTGCAGGGTGCCGTAGTACTGCTCGGCCGGAATGCCGATCAGGTTGGTCTGGAAGCCAGCCGCGTCCCAACCGGCCTTCAACCCGGCGAACGCCTTGTCGAGGGTGTCGTTCTTGCGGTACGCGACGTTGATCTTCACCGGGAGGGTGAGACCGGACGCCTGCAGAGCCTCCTTGGCCTTGGCCGCGTCGCCCTTTTCGCCCGCCAGCAGCGGGGTGTTCGGGAACGCCGGCAGGGCCGGGTTGATCAGCGAGTTGGTCGCCTTCACGACCTGATCGCCACCGGCTGCGGTGACGTAGGCGCTGCGGTCGGTGGCCAGAGCCAGAGCCTCGCGGGCCTTGTCATTGCTGAACACCTTGGACTTGTAGTTCGGCACCATGTAGCGGGTGTACGGCGAGGCCACGACGGTGTAGCGGCCTTCGGCGCTGGTCACGTTGGCCATGGCGGTCACCGGGGCCTGGTCCATGGCGATCGCGTTCTTGTCATCACCCTGATCGGCGATGATGCGCTCGTACATGGTCTCCTGGGTCAGCGACTCGTCCCAGACGATCTTGTCCGGGTACGCCTTGCGGAAGCCGTCCGTGGCCGGATCCCAGTTCTCGTTGCGGACGAAGGTCGCGCCCTTGTTGGCCGTCCAGCTGCCCTCGAGCTTGTAAGGACCGTTGGAGAAGATGGCGTAGTTGGACTTCTCGCCCTGGTCCTTGTCCTCGCGGAAGGCGCCGAAGGCGGTCATCGTGGCGGCCATGTTGAAGTCGCCCGACGGCTTGGCCATCTTGAAGGTGATGGTGTTCCCGTCACAGGTGACGGCCTTGTCGTAGAGGTCCTGGCCGGTCTTCTTGTACGGGCCGGCGTACTTCGAGGAGCCATCGTCGTTCTTGGGGATGTCGAGGTACTGGATGGCGTAGTTCGGGCCACCGGTGATCACGTCGACAGCGAAGGTGCGCGAGATGCCGTACTTGAAGTCCTCGCACTTGACGGCCTGGCCGTCCTCCCACTTGACGCCATCCTTGATGGTGAACTTCCACTCCTTGCCGTCCGCGCTCACGGTGCCGGTGTCGGTGGCCGCGTCCGCGATCAGGGTGGCGGGCTCGCCGTCCTTGGCCACGGGGCCGAAGGTCGTCAGGGTGCGGGTGAACATCCGGTTGCCGTACTCAATGTTCACGCCCACGTAGACGCGCTGCGGATCCCAGTGTTCGGTGGCAGTGCCGGACAAGATGTGCAGGGTGCCGCCGGCTGCCCCGCCCGCTGCTGCACCCGAAGTGGCGCCGCCGGCGGTAGAGGTGGCCGTGGGACTGGACCCGCAGGCGGTTAGGGCCAGGCCCAACGCCAGGGTCGTCGCCACACCGGCGACTATTTGTGTGCGCTTCATTCGCGCTCTCCTTTGTTCGGTGTTAGGGAGAAATCTGTGGTGGGGTTCACTGCCGGTCGGCCTTCGGATCCAGGGCGTCCCGCAGTCCGTCGCCGAGCAGGTTGAACGAAAGGACCACCAGGAACAGCGTGACGCCCGGGAAGATGAAGTAGGCCGGGTCGGACGTGGCGTAGTGGACGGAGTCGTTCAGGATCGAGCCGAAGGACGGGGTGGGTGCCTGGATGCCGACGCCGAGGAAGCCGAGCGCGGCTTCGGTGGCGATGTTCTGCGGCATGACCAGCGTGGTGTAGACGAGGATCGGCGCCCACAGGTGCGGGAGCAGTTCCTTGAAGTAGATGCGGGCGCGGCCGGCGCCGAGCGAGTGGGCGGCCTCGATGAACTCGCGCTGCTTCAGCGAGAGCACCTGGCCGCGGATCACGCGGGCGAAGATCGGCCAGCCGAAGAAGCCCATCACCAAGATCATGAAGATCATGGACGGGACCGTGCGTTCCATGTTCAGCGCGGACTGCAGCATGTCGATCACGATGGTGGAGAGGGCGATCAGCATCAGAGTCTGCGGGAAGCTCAGCACGAAGTCGGTGATCCGCGAGAAGAGCCAGTCGACGCGTCCGCCAGCGGTGCCGGAGACGATGCCGATCACGGTGCCCAGGATCACCGACACGGTCACGGCCAGCGTGGCCACGATCAGCGAAACGGTGAGGCCCGAGACCACGCGGGAGAAGATGTCGCGGCCGGTGCCGGGCTCGACACCCATCCAGTGCTCGGGCGAGACGCCACCGAGCGGGCCCTTCGGCAGGGAGCCGAGCCCGCCGACCAGGTCGGTGTGGTTGCTGTAGGGGTCGAGCAGGCCGAAATGGGTGAGCACCGGGGCGAGCAGCGCGAGCACGATGAAGAACAGCGCCGCCCCCATGGCCACCATGGTGACCTTGTCCTTCGCGAGGCGCGCACGGGTGATCTGCCACGGCGTGCGGCCGGCTATCTCGGCGACCGCGCCGGCGACCTGATCGACGGCACCGTCGCGTCCACCAACCGCGCTGGCTTGGGACATCCAGCCCTACTTTCTCCTCGCCGAGACGGCGCAATCACGATTCGCCGCCCAATGATGGGCTTGGAAAACCTAGCACGGCAACGGGTGAAACCCAGTAGACCTGGCAGCTTGGTTAGGAAACTGTAACCATCGTTTCTCGTTCGAGTCGGTGGAGGTGGCCAGCATGCGGATGAATCGGTTCAGCTGGTGGACGGGTCGGTGGCAGCGCAGAAGTCGTCATTCGGAGATATCGAAACGCTGTAGCTGCGGGAGTCGAGCCGCAGCGTTACCGGTGCGGGACGCGTCCGCGGAGCATCCAGGGCAGGTGGAGGAGAGTCCAGACGGCGAGCATGGCCACGATCAGCACCGGGGACATGGAACGGCCCGGCGACGTACTGGATCGCCTCCAGCGGTGAATCGGGCGCGCCGACGTCGAGGAACCAGAAGTTGGTGCCCCATGCCTGGTTGGCGAGATGGCCGAGGAGGGCGCCGGCGATGGTGATGACGGCCACCCGCCACAGGTTCCCGGCGTCGGGAACCAGGTCGCCGGCGACGATGCGCATGAGCACGTAACCGAGGATCAGGGCGTGGATGGTGAAGCTCTGCCAGGTGAAGATGTTGAGGATGGGACGGCTGGCCCAGTCGGGGAAGAGGTCGGTGTCCAGCGCGCCCCACCCGCCAGCGCGTAGAGGAAGTCGCCCGTCCATTGATTGTTCGGGAAGCGGGAGTCGATGAGGACGGCGAGCGTGGCGAACGCGCAGACGTGCAGGGGCAGGATCTCGGCGCTCTAGGAACCTGTGGCGAGGTAGGCGGCCCGGCGAACGAGTTCGAGCAGGAGTACCGTCCAGCCGATTGCGTGTCGCAGCATGGGTGCGGCTGGGTGCGTCCGCTCTGCGATTGGGAGCACGAGTGCGGCGATGCCGGCAGCCAGTAGCGCAAGCACTCCCGAGTGGATCGGTGAGAACACCCCGAAGCCGGTGCCCGCCCTTCAGTTGGTCGAACTCTCACCGCTGTCCGAGCTCCCGGTGGTCGGCCCATCCCGGCAGATCGGCACATCGCAGCTGATCGGCTCATCGCGGCTGATCGAGCTTGTCGAGACCGCGCCGCACTCACGGCGAAGGCGGCGCTGGTCTACCAGCACGTCGCTGAAGGCCGCGACCGGATCATCGCCGACCGGATGGCGCTGATGGCAGAGCCCGGAGTCG
>DAOPRQ010000034.1:24984-27540 GCA_035349055.1 Propionicimonas sp. | reverse complement strand
TTGGCGGTGTCGCCGATGCCTGAGGTGGCGATCACCGTGCCCATGCCGAAGGTGGTGTGCAGTACCCGGTCGCCGATCGCGACGGAAGGGACCGTCTTGATCGCCGGCTTGGCACCGAAGCCGACCGTCGACCGCCACGCCTGCTCGGTCCGCGCCGAAGACGCGGACGCGAACCCGGTGCGCGCGTAGCCAAGCCGCCGCCAGTCGACCAAGTGGCCGGGGATCTCGTCGGTGAACCGGCTGGCCGGGTTGTACTGCGGC
This sequence comes from Propionicimonas sp., assembly GCA_035349055.1. Taxonomy (GTDB): domain Bacteria; phylum Actinomycetota; class Actinomycetes; order Propionibacteriales; family Propionibacteriaceae; genus Propionicimonas. The sequence continues at coordinate 27,279 of DAOPRQ010000034.1, read as the reverse complement.
GCGCCCCACTGCGTCCGCACGCTGGCCCGGGTCAGGTACAGCCGCTGCCGCGCCCGGGTGATGCCCACATAGGCCAGCCGCCGTTCCTCCTCCAACTCCTTCGCGTCGGTCATCGCTCGCTGGTGCGGAAAGATGCCGTCCTCGAAGCCGGTGAGGAACACGGTGTTGAACTCCAGGCCCTTGGCTGTGTGCAACGTCATCAGGGTGACCACGCCGGTCGCGTCCGGATCGTTGTCCGGAATCTGGTCGGAGTCGGCCACGAGCGCGATCCGCTCGAGGAAAGCGGGCAGCGAATCGTCCGGCTCCGGTGCGCCAGCCGCCAGTTCGCTCTCGTCGTCGGGCACGTCGACCGCATGCGCCGCAGCCACGAACTCCTGCGCCACGCTGACCAACTCCACCAGGTTCTCCACCCTGGACTCGTCCTGGGGATCGGTGGACGCGGTGAGCTCGGCCAGATAGCCCGACTCCTTCAGCACACCGGCCAGGATCTCGTCCGCCGGCGCCCCGGCCGCGACTTTGCCTCGGAAGCCGGCCAGCATGGCTGCGAAGCCCTGGATCTGGCTCAGCGAGCGCGAGGCCAATCCGGGCGCCTCCGCGGCGCGATCCAGCGCAGCGCCGAACGAGATCTGCTCGGCAGCGGCAAACGCCTCGACCATCGCCTCCGCACGATCGCCGATCCCGCGGCGCGGCACGTTCAGGATGCGGCGGACGGAGACATCGTCGTCGGGGTTAGCGATGGCCCGCAGGTACGAGATGGCGTCACGAATCTCCTTGCGCTCGTAGAAGCGGACGCCGCCGACCACCCGGTACGGCATGCCGACCCGGATGAACACTTCTTCAAAGGCCCGCGATTGCGCGTTCGTCCGGTAGAAGACGGCCACGTCGCCCGGCTTGGACGTGCCGGCATCGGTCAGCCGATCGATCTCCTCGGCAACGAACTGCGCCTCGTCGTGCTCGGTGTCGGCGACGTAGCCGACCAGCAGCTCACCGTCGCCGGTCTCCGACCAGAGCCGCTTCTCCGGGCGTCCGGGATTGCGGGTGATCACCGCGTTCGCCGCGCTCAGGATGTTCTGGGTGGAGCGGTAGTTCTGCTCGAGGACGATCGTGGTCGCGCCCGGGAAGTCGGCTTCGAAGTCGAGAATGTTGCGAATCGTCGCACCGCGGAACGCGTAGATGGACTGGTCGGAGTCGCCGACCACCATCAGCTCGGGCGGGTCGATGCTCGGCCCTTCCCCACCTTCGGGAAGCGCAGCGCAGAGCTCACGAACCAGGGCGTACTGGGCGTGGTTGGTGTCCTGGTACTCGTCCACGAGTACGTGCCGGAACCGGCGCCGGTACTGCTCGCGCAGGTCACCGAACGCCTGCAGCAGGTGGACGGTGGTCATGATCAGGTCGTCGAAGTCGAGCGCGTTGGCCGCTTTCAGCCGCCGCTGGTACTCCGCGTACGCCTCGGCGTAGTGGTGCTCGGCGGTGCCCTCGACCGCACGGGTGCGCGCCGATTCGAAGTCGACCAGCTCGTTCTTCTGGTTCGAGACCCAGTTCATGACCGCGCGGACGGGGTACCGCTTCGGGTCGAGCTCCTGGTCGCGCAACACCAGGGTCATCAGCCGCTTGGCGTCGGTGTCGTCGTAGATCGAGAAGGTGCGGCTCATGCCGAACCGTCCGATGTCGGAGCGCAGAATGCGCACGCACGCCGAGTGGAATGTCGAAACCCACATCAGCTTGGCGCGATTGCCGACCAGGTCGACCACGCGGTGCCGCATCTCCGCGGCCGCCTTGTTGGTGAAGGTGATGGCCAGGATCGACCCGGGATGGACGTTGCGCTGGCTGACCAGGTGGGCGATCCGCCGGGTGAGGACCCGGGTCTTGCCCGAGCCCGCGCCGGCCACCACTAGCACCGGCCCGCCGGCATGCACGACCGCCTCCCGCTGCGGCGGATTGAGGTTCGCCAACAGCTCGTCCTCGCTCATCCGCCGGGCGCGCTTGGGTGCGTCCGCAACCAGCGGGGACGGTTGGACGGGGGCAGCGAACAGGTCCGGGAACAGCGTGTCAGTCATATCCAGACAAGCCTAAGCGCTCGCACCGACAGTCCCGGACAAGCCCGGGGAACGACAGCAGCTAGACCAGCTTGCGGTCGGTGGCCCACCGGGTGAGCTGATGGCGATTCGAGAGCTGCAGCTTGCGCAGCACCGAGGAGACATGGGTCTCGACGGTCTTGATCGAGATGAAGAGCTCCTTGGCGACTTCCTTGTAGGCGTAGCCGCGGGCGATCAGGCGCAGGACCTCGCGCTCGCG
>DAOPRQ010000034.1:18766-24884 GCA_035349055.1 Propionicimonas sp. | reverse complement strand
GGCCACCAACTCCTCGGCGGAGATCGACTTGGTCACATAACCCCTGGCCCCCGCCCGGATCACCCCGATCACGTCCTCGGCAGCGTCCGACACCGACAGCGCAAGGAACTTCACGCCGGGCTGGGTCGCCGTGACCTGCTTGATCACCTCCGCGCCACCGCCGCCGGGCAGGTGCACGTCCAGCAGCACCACGTCCGGCAGGGTGGCCAGGATGGCCCGCACCGCGGTAGGCACGTCCTCGCCTTCGCCGACCAGCTCGATCCGCGCGCCGATGTCGTGCTTCACGCCGCTACGGAACATGGCGTGGTCGTCGACGATCACCACCCGCCACGGGCCGGTGGGGACGGCTTCAGGCTCGGTCTCAGTCATCGCGGCAGCTCCAGTCTCACTTCGGTGCCCTCATCGGGCGCAGTCCTGATTATCGCCCGTCCGCCGGCCCGCTTCACCCGCTCGACGATCGAGCCGCGGACGCCCATGCGGTCGGTGTCCATGTGCGCCAGGTCGAAGCCGGTCCCCCGGTCGCGCACGTAAACCGACACCACGTCGGGATCGACCTCCACATAGACGTCGACGCGGGTCGCGCCGGAATGCTTGGCCGCGTTCACCATCGCCTCGCGCGCAGCCTTCACCAGCGCGGTCAGCTCCGGAGTCAGCTCGGTGTCGCCGACGCTGACCAGCTCAAGGTCGACGCCGTGGCGGTCCTCCACGTCGATGATCTCGCCCGAGATCGCCTCGACCAGCGTCCCGCGTCCGGACGAGTCGGCGTACAGCCACTGCCGCAGCTCCCGTTCCTGGCGCCGCGCCAACGCGGTCACCGCCTTCGGGTCGGACGCCTTCCGCTGGATCAACGCCAGCGTCTGCAGCACCGAGTCGTGCAGGTGCGCAGCCATGTCGGCCCGCGCGTCCGCCACCAGCGCGTCGTCGCGAGCCTGGGCGAGCGCCCGGCGCACGTGCAGGATCCACGGCAGCGCAGCCAGCACCACCGCGGTCACCGCCAGGCCGAGCAGCAGGATCGTCCGCGCAGCCTCACTCAGTCGGGCCTGGGCCAGCAGCACCACCCAGATCGACCCGCCAAGCGCGACCAGCCCGGCGACGATGCCCACGATCGACGTCCAGTGCGCAACCAACGGCGCGACCAGCCGCTGCCAGCCGGTCCCGGTGCGCAGTTCGCGGGTGGAGACGTGATCGGCCTGCCACCAGATGATCCCGAGCCCGAGCGCACCCAGCGCACCCGCAGTGAGCAGCCAGTTGGGCGGTCCGTACCCGGAGACCTGCGCCAGCCAGGCCAGTCCGACGCCGAGCAGCGCAAGGGCACTGGCCACGCCCAGGTCGACCGCGGTCAGCATCTTCGTTGTGCGCGGCCGCAGCCCCTTCCGTGCGCCGGCCTCAAGCCCGGGTGCGTCCCGCTGCTCGACCTCCTGCGGCATCACCAGCCACAGCACCAGGTACAGGGCCACCCCGACCAGCCCGAATGCTGCGGTCACCACGAACAGCACCCGTAGCACCAGAACCGACCAGCCCAGGTGATCGGCCAGACCGGCGCAGACTCCGCCCACCCAGGCTTCAGCCAGCGGACGCGTGGAGCGCGGGTGGACGACCTCTTCGCTCATGAGGACCCGCGGACCACCAGGGTGCTCGGCAGCTTCGTCATCGGCTGCGGATTCTCGCCGGCGAGGATCGAGATCAGCATCTCGGCAGCCATCCGGGTGTGCTCGGCTGCCGGGTTGGTCATCGTGGTGAGCTGCGGGTTGGTCTGCAGGGCGGCCTCGGAATCATCGAATCCGACCACCCGGACGTCCTCAGGCACCCGGCGTCCGGTCTCCAGCAGCACGTTCAGCGCCGTCGCCGCCATCAGGTCGTTCGCCGCGAACACGCCGTCCAGGTCGGGGGCCCGTTCCAGCAACTCAAGCACCGCGCGTCCGCCGTTTCGGGTGTAGTCGCTCTCCACCCAGAGCGTGTCGTCGCGCCCGGCCGCCTTCATGGCTTGCTGGAACCCCTTCAACCGGCGCCGGCCCGAGTTCATGTCGAGCGGTCCGGTGATGGCTCCGATCCGCTTCGAACCGCGGTCGATCAGGTGCTGGGTCGCGGTCGCCGCTGCACCCATGTTGTCGAGATCCAGGTAGTGGACGCCTGGCGCCTCGGGATCGCCGACAAAGACCACCGGCTGCCAGGAGCTCGCCAGGGCGCGGCCGAGTTCGGGGCCGTGGTGCGAGACGATGATCGCACCGTCCACATGGCCGGATTCGAGGTAGCGCACCATGCCCGCGGGCCCGTCGCCCGGTTGGGCCATGGCCAGCACCACCCGCACGTCCGAGCCCTGGAATGCCTGCAGCGCACCGTGATAGGCCTGCGGGAAGAAGGGATCGGTGAACACCCGGTCGTCGGTCTCCGGCACGACCACAGCGATCACCCCGGTGCGTCGGGTCACCAGCGAACGTGCCGCGCGATTCGGCTGGTAGGCCAACTCGGCGATGGCCCTGCGGACGGCTTCGGTGGTGTCCTTGGCGACCAGGTTTCCGCCGTTGACCACTCGCGAAACCGTGGCTCGGGACACGCCGGCCACGCGGGCTACATCTTCCAGTGTCGGGGCAGAACGATCAGCGTTGAGCGTCTTGACCACCCGGGCTCCTCCTTCGACAGTCGACACACCCGGGGGCCGGATGCCCGGACGCCGGCACTGCCTGACCACCGAACAATACCGAAGTCGGACGCGGTACCGCGGCGACTCGCAACTGCCGCCCTTCTAGGATGAAAACGTTCCCAGTGGAAGCTTTCCGGACCCCCCGGGGAGGTGCCAGGCGTTCTAGACCCGGGACGGTTCCATTCCGCATCTCGACCCGCCAGCCACTAGGCCGAATGCAGCCCGGGATGGTTCAATCTGCGTCGCATCCCAAGGCCGCAAAATGCGGTGCCGCTCAGGGTAGACCCCCATGTTGCCGGCCGCGGTAGCGGCGTTGAATAGACCCGTGCCCGACAACCTGCCCGTACTGAGCCGTCCGCGGAACGGCGCCATGATCGGTGGCGTCTGCGCTGGACTCGCGCGGCGTTGGCATGTCGACCCAAACCTGCTTCGGATCGCGGTTGCAGTGCTGGTTCTTTTTGGTGGGCTCGGCCTGGCGGCCTACGGCGCCGGCGTGCTGTTGATGCCGCGCGACGGACAGACCGAAATGCCGGTCCGCCGATGGCTCCCGTTCACCCGCGATTGGCCGACCGCCGGCGTCGTGGCCGCAACCATCGGTGCTCTGGTCCTGCTCACCGGCATTCCGACCAACGGCATCGGGTTCGGCCCGGTGGCGGTGATCTTCGCGGTCTGGTACTTCGGGTTCCGCAACCACGGCACCCGGACGAACGCGCCGACCCCCGAGCCCACCCCGTTCGAACGACAGGCCGAGGCCTGGCGCGATCGACTCGCCGAGCAGCAGACCCCGGGCTATGCACCCGCCAGCGGCCTGCTGTCCGCGGCCAGCCTGCCCGCGCCGACGTTGCCCACGTCCCAGCAGGCTCCGCAATGGCAGCAGCCCTACACCAACCCCGCCGATCTGGCCGTCCGCGACAACCTGCCGCCGGCGATGGTGGCGGCCCGGCAGCGGCGTCGCCGATTCTGGTTGCTGGCCGCGCTATTGAGCGGTGTTGGCGTCGCCCTGGTGACCGTGCTTGGCGTGGTTTTCGGGTTGCCGCTAGGGCCGCTGCCCTACTTTGCGGCGATCCTGGCCGCGCTCGGGATGACGCTGGTCGCGTCCAGCAAGGTCGGACGCCCGCGCGGGATGCTGTTCGTGACGATCGTGACCGCTCTGCTCACCGCTGCGTTGATGTCGCCGGTGCCGGCCAGCGTCGGCGAGACCGCTCAGGTGTACCGAAGCGTCGACGAGCTGCCTCGGCAGATCGACCTGGGTGCCGGCGAGATCGCCCTCGATCTGAGCGCGATCCGCCTCGATTCCGGACGTGCAATGGACATCAAACTCGGTGCGGGCGAGGTCGACATCATCCTGCCGGCGGACGGGAACACCCTCGTGAGCTATCACATCGGCGCCGGCACCTTCGACAACTCGGTGCACTCCAACGACGGAGTGGACGTGAAGGGAAGTCAGACCTTCGGCTCGGGAACCGGCACCCCGGTGCTCCAGTTGAACATTGACGTGGGTATGGGCGAAGTGACGGTGCGGACATGACCGATCGTTCCGCCTTCGCATTCGGCGTCATCGCCATGGCCATCGCCGGACTGGCGCTCTGGCTGCATTACGGGTTCGTCGACTGGCGACTCGTCGGGGTGATCGCCCCGGTGGTCCTGGTCATCATCGGCGCGGGGATGCTCCTGCTCTCGCGCAAGTCCAACTGAGTTTCACGAAAGGAAAGCATCATGAAGCAGAAACTCACCCGTTCGAGTTCCGACAAGTTCATCGCCGGCGTCTGCGGCGGCCTGGCCCGCTCCTTCGGCTGGGAAGGCAGCATCGTCCGCATCCTCGCCGTGGTCGCTGCCCTGATCTTCCCCTGGGGCGTGCCGATCGCCTACGGCGTGGCCTGGCTCGTCCTGCCGCTGGAGGACGGGGGCCGGACCGGTCTCGACGACCTGAAGGGCACCTTCACCAGCAACAGCAACAACCCGCCCACCGACTACCGCTGACCCAAGGGCCGGTCGGCCCTACTCCCACTCGATGGTGCCGGGTGGCTTGCTGGTGACGTCCAGCACCACCCGGTTCACCTCGGGCACCTCGTTGGTGATCCGGGTGGAGATCTTCTCCAGTAGTTCGTAGGGCAGCCGCGACCAGTCGGCGGTCATCGCGTCCTCACTCGAGACCGGACGCAGCACGATCGGGTGCCCGTAGGTGCGTCCGTCCCCCTGCACGCCGACGGAGCGGACGTCGGCCAGCAACACCACCGGGAACTGCCAGATCTCGCCGTCCAATCCGGCTGCTGTGGTCTCCTCCCGGACGATCGCGTCCGCTGCCCGCAGGATCGCCAGCCGTTCGGCGTCCACCGCACCGACAATGCGAATCCCCAAGCCAGGGCCCGGGAACGGGTGCCGGTCGACGATGTGCTCGGGCAACCCGAGCTGGCGACCTACCTGGCGCACCTCGTCCTTGAACAGGGTGCGCAGCGGCTCGATCAGCTTGAACTGCAGGTCATCGGGCAGCCCGCCCACGTTGTGATGGCTCTTGATGTTGGCCGCACCCTCGCCGCCGCCGGATTCGACCACGTCCGGATAGAGCGTGCCCTGTACCAGGTAGTCGATCGGGCCCTCGGCGTTCAGCTTGCGGGCCTCGTCCTCGAAGGTGCGGATGAACTCGCGGCCGATGATCTTCCGTTTGGTCTCCGGATCGCTGACCCCGGCCAGCGCCGAGAGGAAGCGCTCCTGCTCATTGGCCACCACCAGGTGCACACCGGTGGACGCCACGAAGTCGCGCTCCACCCGCTCGGCCTCGCCAGTGCGCAGCAGGCCGTGGTCGACGAAGACACAAGTCAGCTGGTCACCGATGGCCTGCTGGACGATGGCAGCGGCCACTGCCGAATCGACGCCGCCGGACAGTGCGCAGAGCACGCGGGCGTCGCCCACCTCGGCGCGGACGCGCTCAACCTGTTCCTCAGCGATGTTGGCGCTGGTCCAGGTCTGGCGGCAGCCGGCGATGTCGACCAGGAAGTGCTCCAGCACCTTCTGGCCGTGCTCGGAATGCAGCACCTCGGGGTGCCACTGGACGCCGGCCAGCCTGCGCTCGGCATCCTCGAAAGCCGCCACCGTGGCCCGCGGGGAGCGCGCGCTCACGATGAAACCGGACGGGGCCGCGGTCACCTCGTCGCCGTGTGACATCCAGGACGTGAGTGTTTCGGGCAGCCCGGCGAGCAGGCGTCCGGGCTCGAGGACGCTGACCGCCGTCCGGCCGTACTCGCGCTGACCGGTGCGGGCCACCGTCCCGCCGAGCGCCTGGGCCATCGCCATGAAGCCGTAGCAGATGCCGAAGACCGGGACGCCGGCGGCCAGCAGGGCCGCGTCCAACTGGGGCGCACCGGCCTCGTAGACCGAACTCGGGCCACCGGACAGCACCACCGCGGCCGGACGCCTGGCCAGCAACTCGGCGACCGGCATCGTGTGCGGGACGATCTCGGAGTAGACCTGCGCCTCCCG
>DAOPRQ010000034.1:0-18666 GCA_035349055.1 Propionicimonas sp. | reverse complement strand
CACGCCGGACAGGAGGAGGCCGATCCGGCCACCAACTCCCGCGCGGTACCGATCTACCAGACCACCAGCTACGTCTTCGACGACACCGAGCACGCCGCGAATCTCTTCGCTCTGAAGGTGCCGGGAAACATCTACACCCGCATCATGAACCCGACCCAGTCGGTGTTCGAGACCCGGGTGAACGCCCTGGAGGGTGGTGTCGGGGCGCTCGCGACCGCGTCCGGTTCGGCTGCGGTGACCTACGCGGTGCTCAACCTGACCTACGCCGGGGACAACATCGTGGCGCTGTCCACGCTGTACGGCGGCACCTACGCCCTGTTCGCCCACACCCTGCCGCAGTTCGGCATCGAGGTGCGGTTCGTCGATCCAGGCAAGCCTGAGGACCTCGCCCAGCACGTGGACGCCAAGACCAAGCTGGTCTTCGGTGAGACCATCGGCAACCCGGCGATCAACGTGATCGACCTGGACGCCTGGTCGGAGGCCGCGCACGCCCTCGGCCTGCCGTTCATCGTGGACAACACCGTGCCCACTCCCCTGCTGGCCCGGGTCTTCGATCACGGTGCGGACATCGCCGTGCACGCCGCCACCAAGTACATCGGTGGGCACGGCACGTCCATCGGCGGTGTGATCGTCGACTCCGGCAAGTTCGACTGGGCCGCGCACGCCGACCGCTTCCCCGGCCTGACTGCGGCCGACCCGGCCTACCACGGTGTGGTCTGGACCGACGCCGCCGGCCCGGCCGCCTACATCATCCGGGCCCGGACGGTGCTGCTGCGCAACACCGGCGCGGCCACCACGCCGTTCAACTCGTGGCTCTTCTTGCAGGGCCTGGAGACGCTGCACCTGCGGATCGAGCGGCACTCGACCAACGCACTGGCCGTGGCGCAATACCTGGAGAACCACGACCAGGTTGCCTGGGTGAACTACCCGGGCCTGGAATCCTCGCCGTCCAAGGCGATCGCCGACCGGGTCTTCACCGGACGCGGCTACGGCGGCATCCTCGCCTTCGGGCTCAAGGCCGGACGCGAAGCCGGCGCCAAGTTCATCGAGGCTCTGCAATTGTTCTCCCACCTGGCGAACATCGGGGACGCCAAGTCACTGGCCATTCACAACGCCACCACGACACACTCTCAGCTGACCGAGGACGAATTGGTCGCGGCCGGAGTGGCTCCGGAGATGGTGCGGCTCTCAGTGGGTATCGAACACATCGACGACCTGATCGCCGACCTCGACCAGGCCCTCGCCCAGCTCTGACCAGACCCTCGACCTACCGCGACTCGCAAGACAAAACAGACAAGGAAACGAAATGGCTTACTTCGAAGACGCCACCAAGCTCATCGGCCGCACCCCGCTAGTGAAGATCAACCGCCTCTACGGCGACTCCCAGGCCATCGTGCTGGCCAAGCTGGAGTTCTACAACCCGGCCAACTCGGTAAAGGACCGCATCGGCGTGGCGATCATCGACGCCGCGGAGGCGTCCGGTGAGCTCAAGCCGGGCGGCACGATCGTCGAGGGCACCTCCGGCAACACCGGGATCGCGCTCGCGTTCGTGGGCGCCGCCCGCGGCTACAAGGTGATCCTCACCATGCCCGAGACCATGAGCAAGGAGCGCCGGGCGCTGCTGCGCGCTTTCGGCGCCGAGCTGGTGCTGACCCCCGGTTCCGAGGGCATGCGAGGCGCGGTGAACCGGGCTGAGCAGATCGCAGCGGAGACCCCCGGCGCCATCCTGGCCAAGCAGTTTGCCAACCCGGCCAACGTCGACATCCACCGTCGCACCACCGCGGAGGAAATCTGGACCGACACCGAAGGTGCCGTCGACTACATCGTGGCCGGTGTCGGCACCGGCGGCACGATCAGCGGCGTCGGCCAGGTGCTGAAGGAGCGCAAGCCCGAGGTGAAGATCGTCGCGGTCGAGCCGGCCGAGTCGCCGCTGCTGTCGGGTGGGCAGCCCGGGCCGCACAAGATCCAGGGCATCGGCGCGAACTTCATCCCGGAGATCCTGGATCGCTCGGTGATCGACGAGGTGCTGCCGCAGAACGCCGAGACCGCCGTGGAGTGGGCTCGTCGCGCCGCCAAGGAGGAGGGCCTGCTGGTGGGCATCTCGTCCGGCGCCGCCCTGGCCGCCGCGGGCGAACTCGCCGCCCGTCCGGAGAACGCCGGCAAGACGATCGTGGTGATCATCCCGTCCTTCGGCGAGCGCTACCTCTCGACGATCCTGTACGCCGACCTGCTCGACTGAGCCGTCCGGGCCGTCCGGACTCGCGGCCCGTCCAGGCGTTCCCGCCAGCGAAACGGACGTTTGCCGGGGAATGTTCCCCGGCAAACGTCCGTTTCGCTGGCGTCAATGCGTCGGACGAACTGGGACGGCCGTCGGCGCGGACGCTGGCAGCGCGGGTCCTCTAGGCTGAGGGGCGTGCAGAGCGACCCGGAACTGGAACGATTGCGCGGCTCGATCGACAACCTCGATTCCGCGATCATCTGCATGCTCGCCGAGCGCTTCAAGATCACCCAGCGCGTGGGGGTCCTGAAGAAGGAGCGCGGGCTGGCTCCGGCGGATCCCGAGCGCGAAGTGCAGCAGATCGCGCGACTGCGGGCGCTAGCCGAGCAGGCGAACCTCGATCCCGAATTCGCGGAGAAGTGGCTGGAGTTCGTCGTTGCTGAAGTCGTGCGGCACCACGAGGCCATCGCCGCGGAGTAAGCGTCCGCGGCTGCCGGCGCGCGTGGATCCATAAAGGTGGACGGGTTCGCGGCGTCCCACCGAGGAACCGTCCACTCTGTCCGGAACAGAACGCAGAGAGACAGCGACCGAGTCAGGAGGCGGTAACCAGCCAGACGTCCGAGCGGACGCGGTGGCGCAGGAAGCCCCAGCGGATCGCCATGAACGCGAGGAACGCGACCCAGAGCACGGCCACGCCGACCGGCGCACCCAGACCGATCAGCGCCGGCGCCTGCCAGCGAACCAGCAGCGCCAGCGGCAGGTAGAGCGCGAGCGTCCCCAGCATCGCGGACGCGAGCCAGCGGCCATCGCCGGCCCCGATCAGGACGCCATCGACCACGAACACCAGTCCGGAGAGCGGTCCACCCACACCGACCACGATCAGCGCCCAGGACAAGGCCGCTTGCACCGCTGCATCGGCGGTGAACAGGGGCGGCAGCACCCCGCTGGCCAGTACCAGCAGCCCGCCGAGCACCACCCCGCCCCAAAGCCCCCAGCGGGTCATGGTGGTGGTCGCGGCACGCACCGCGGCCCGATCACCAGCCCCGAGGCCCTTGCCGGTCAGCGCCTGGGCGGCGATCGCCAGGGCGTCCAGGGCGAACGCCTGGAAAGTCCAGATCGTGGCTGCCACCTGATGGGCAGCCAGGGCGACGTCGCCGAGACCGGCCGCCACCCAGGTGGTGACCAGGATGACCGCGCGCAGCGCCAGCGTCCGGATCAACAGCGGGACGCCGGTCCGCGCAGCCGCCAGCACCCGGTGAGGATGCGGACGCAACGTCGCGTGTTCGCGTCCGGCCAAGCGAATCAGCACCGCGACCAGCGCGACGGCCATCGCGGTCTGGGCGATCACCGTGCCCCAGGCGGAACCAGCGATGCCCCAGCCCAGGCCCAGCACGAACCACAGGTTGAGCACCAGGTTTGCCCCGAAACCGGCCACCGCCGCGATCAGCGGCGTCCGGGTGTCCTGAAGGCCGCGCAACGCGCCGGTGGCGGCGAGCGCAACCAGCATCGCCGGCAATCCGATCGCCGAGATCCGCAGATAGATCGTCGCTTCGGCGAGCACCGCTGGCGTGGCGCCGAAAGCCGCGCACAATGGCTCAGCCAGACCGCCGACGACGACCGCCACCACCAGTCCCAGCACGATGGCCAACCAGACCCCGTCCACACCCGAGCTGAGGGCAGCGCCGCGAGCGCCGCCACCGACCTGCCGAGCCACGACGGACGTGGTGCCGTACGCCAGGAAGACGAAGAGGTTGGCTGCGGTCAGCAGGATCGCGCTGGCCACGCCGAGCCCGGCCAGCTGCGCCGTGCCCAGGTGCCCGACGATCGCGGTGTCGGCTAGCAGGAACAGCGGTTCAGCCACCAGCGCGAGGAACGCGGGGATCGCCAGGGCGAGGATCTCCCGGTTCTGCTGGTTGGGCGCGCGCACCAAGCCAAGCTAGCGGACCGGAGTAGCCGAGCCGACGATCCCCGACGTCAGCCAAACGATCCCTGACACCTGCCAAACGATCCCTGAGCTTGACGAAGGGGTGGTCTCGACAAGCTCAGCCACCGTTCCCACTCCGGTCTCGAAAAGCTCGACCAGCCGAAGGTGGTTGGGTTTCGCCCGACTCGACAACCGTGGCCGCCTGCGGCATCCGTAGGATGCGGGCATGTGGCCAGCATCGCAGCCGAGGCTTGTGGGAACCGCGTGCGCGCTGCGTCCGCTGACGGATCGGGACGTGTCGAATTTGGTCGCGGCGTGCCGGGATCCGGAGATCGCCCGCTTCACCCGGGTTCCAGTGCCGTACACCGAAGCCGACGCGAGGTCGTTCGTCAGCCTCGCCGGGCACGCCTGGCAGAGTCGCGAGGGCAGCTGGTTCGCCATTGCCGACGCCGCTGATGAATTGATCGGCGCCTGCTCGGTGATGGACGTGAACCAAAGTGGGTCCGCCGCTGAGATCGGCTACTGGGTGGCACCGGCAGCGCGCGGACGCGGCGCGGCCCGAACCGCGTTGGGGTTGATCACCGCGTGGGCGCATCGCGAGCTCGGCCTCGACCGGCTTCACCTGCAGATCGAGGACGCGAACCGCGCTTCGGTGGTGGTTGCCGAGGCCGCCGGTTACCGCCCTCTGGACGAGTTCAGCGAGTGGGAGCTGAAGGGTGCGCCGCGGCGGTTCCGGCACTACGAGCATCTGCTCGTTGGCGGAGTGTGAACCCGGTCTCGACAGGCTCGACCAGCCGAGTGGACGTCCGGGGCGACTGAACTCAGCCGCGCCAGCCGTAGATCAGCAAGGTGTAGGGGGCGATGCTGATCTCGGCGCTCGCGTCCAGACCGTCGTAGGCCTCCGCGGACGCGACCAGGTCACGGGCCGCGTGTTCGCCGAAGTCTTCGCTGTACATCGCGGAATCCCCGTCGAACAGCAACTGCCACTTCCCGGCAGCGGGCAGGCCGATGCGGTAGTCCGTCCGGGTCTGGTTGGACAGATTCGCGATCACCACCACGTCGTCACCCACGCCGTGCTCACGCCAGCGCTGGAACGCGATCACGTTCTCGGCGTCATTGTTGTGGATCACCCGCAGGCCAGAACCGGTCAGTCCCGCGCTCAACGAGTCCCGGTTGAGCCGCAGCCGAATCAGGTCCCGATACAGCTTCACGATGCCGTGGAAGTCGTCGCTGCGATCCCAATCGAGGGCCACGTTGTCGCGGAACCAGCCGCCTTCCAGGAACTCCTGGCCCTGGAACAGCATCGGGATCCCCGGTGAGGTGAGCACCAGCCCGGCGCCCAGCGTCGACCGCTTCTTCGCGAAATAGCCGGTCGGATCGTCCGCGTCGATCTCCTCCGGCACCCGCGCTTTTCCGTTCGCCACCTCGTCGTGACTTTCGGTGTAGATCACCCGCGCGAACGCGTCCCCGTAGGAGTAGCCGACCGCGCCCAGCACCTCGTCGGTGGAGCGGTACTGATCCTCGGCCACGGTTATCGCCTCCCGAACCGGGTGGACGAACTGCGCGTCCCACTGCGCGTGGAAGGCCGCCCCCTCGGGCCCCGTGCTGCTCACTGCCGGGTTCGAATGCAGGTCCTCGGCGATCAGGATCTTCTCCGGGTACTTCGAGCGAATGTCGGTGTTGATCCAGCGACAGAGATCCCAGCCTTCCGGAATGTCGAAACCGGAGCCGTCCACATCGCGCATGTAGGGCGTCATGTCGTATCGCAGCCCGTCCATATGGAACCGCTCCAGCCAGGCGAACGCGTTGTCGTGGATGAACTGGCGCACCTCGCCGCGCCCATAATCCGGACGCGTGTCGCCCCACGGCGTCGTCGAGCGCCAATCGTTGAAGAAGTAGATGCCGCCCTTATCGTCTTCCGACCAGCCGTCGAACTGCCACAAGTTCAGGTCGCTGGGACCGAAGTGGTTGTAGACCACGTCCTGAATCACCGCCAGGCCGAGCGCGTGCGCCTGCTTGACCAACCGCTTCAACGCGTCCGGACCGCCGTAGGCGCTCTCCACCGCGAAGATGTGCGCCGGGTTGTAGCCCCAGGAATAGTCGCCGGCGAACTCTGCCACCGGCATCAGCTGGATCGCGTTGGCGCCGAGCTTGACGATGTGGCCGAGCTTCTCGGCCATTTCGTCGAGATCGCTGACCTCACCGTCCGCCTGGCTGGCGAACGTCCCGGCGTGCAACTCGTAGATGACGAGTTCGTTGAACGTCGGCGGCGTGAACTCATCCCCGGCCCAGTCGAACGCATCGTGGTCGTAGATCACCCCGTTGCCCACCGAGTTGGTGACGTGCGCCGCGTACGGGTCGACCTTGGTGAGCACCTGCTCGCCATTGGTGATCTGGAACTTGTACTCCTGGCCGGCCTTCGCGTCCGGCACAAAACCAGCCCAGTTGCCGTTGCCTTCGCCCGCTAACTGATTGGCATCGGACGTCCAGTCGTTGAACTCACCGACCACCGCGACCGCAGAGGCGTGCGGCGCCCAGACCCGGAAGCCGACTCCCTCGGGCGTAACCACCGCGCCCATCCCCGAGAACTCCACCTTTTCCCCCTTCGATGAAGCCAACCTACCGGGGTCGGTAAGCTCAATGGGCAACCTCAAACCGAGTCCTGGAGCGAAATGCCCATCCCGATCGCCACCGCACTGCGGTCGCAGGGAGTGTGGGTAGGCACGCTCGGCTCGTTCGCTGTCGCCTGGGGCAGCTGCCACCCCGAATTCTCCCCGTCAGCATACGGCTGGCCGTCCGAGCTGATCAACGCGATCGGAGAGTCGGCTCCGCAGCCGGTCAACCGCATCCTGATCGTGCTCGGGGTGATCGCCCTTACCTGGGCCTGGTGGCACATCCGGCCGACGCGCGACCGCGCGCCCGTCCATGCCGGTACGGCGATGCTGCTCTGGTCGCTCCCGTTGCTGCTAGTACCCCCGGTGCTCAGCCCGGACGCGGTGCTGTACGCCGACCTGGGTTGGACGCTGCACGCCGGCCACAACCCCTACGAAGTCGGCCTGGCGACCTCTGGTGGACCGTTCGCGGCCTGGGTCGACCCACTCTGGGCGGGCAGCGGTGTGGCGTATCCCCCCTTGTCATTGCACCTGAACCAGCTGATCGTCACCGCGACCGGGCTGCATCCGTACTGGTCGGTGATCGCCATGCGAATCCCGGCGGTGGTCGCGGTGGTGGCGATGGTTGTCCTGGTGCCACGCATCGCCAAGCTGCTCGTACGCCCGGCGCGCGGCGCGGTCTGGTTGGGCGTCCTCAACCCGCTGCTGCTGCTGCACTTCATCGGCGCCGCCCACAACGACGCACCGATGGTCGCCCTTTCGCTGGCCGCCGTCTGGGTGGTCTGCCGCTGGCCGAAGTGGTGGGCATCATTCCTGGTCGGCCCAGCGGTCGTGGCACTCGCGATGGCGTTCAAGCAGCAGGGTGGACTCACCGTGATCGCGGTTGCCGGGCTGCCGGTCGCGGCTGCTTTGGTTGCCGCCCCGATGGCGCGTCGGCTGTGGCTGCTCGGCTGGCGAACCGCCCTCGCCACGGCAGTGACGCTCGTGGTCTTCGCGGGTGTCAGCCTCGCGAGCGGGCTGGGCTTCGGCTGGGTCGAGTGGCTCGACCTGATGGGCCTGGCCGGCACCCCGGCACCGCTGGCGCTACTGAGCAAGGGCGGCGCGCTGATCTGGCAGGCCGCCGGCGGCTCGTACACGGGTTTCCTGATCGTGGCCGGGCGGGTGGGCACCGCCATCCTGCTCGCGGTGCTGGTCTGGCTCGGTGTCCGCTTCGCCAACCGTCCGCTCGCGCTGGTGGCCTGGGCATCGCTGGTGATCGCAGTGCTCGGCCAGGCGCTGCACCCGTGGTACCTGCCGTGGTCGCTCGCGCTGCTGGGTTTGATTCCGCTGAACCGGCGCCAACGCTATTGGGTGTTCGGCTTCGCGATCGCGTTCTGCATCTGGAACGCGCTGCAGACCGTGATTTGGCACGGCCAGGTCTGAGATCGCCTTGGCCAGGCACACGTCCACTTGACCCTGGGTGGCAGGATCACCGTATGCGAGTGGCTATCGGCGGCAGCACTGGACTGATCGGTTCCGCACTCAGCCGGCACTTGGTCGGCGCCGGGCACGAGGTGGTCCGGCTGGTGCGGGGCGAGATCAGCGCGTCCGACCAGCGGCGCTGGGATCCGGACGCGGGACGCATCGACTCCCCCGGCCTCGACGACGTGGATGCGGTGGTTAACCTCGCCGGCGCGTCGATCGCCGGCGGCCGCTGGACCAAGGATCGCAAGACCGAGATCCGACGCTCACGGATCACATCGACCCTCACCATCGTCACCTCGCTGTCGCCAGGCGGACGCTGCCAGCGCCTGCTGAACGGCTCGGCCATCGGGTATTACGGCGACACCGGCACCGAGATCGTGGACGAAACCATGCCCGTCGGACGCGGTTTCCTGGCCGGCGTGGTGGCCGACTGGGAAGCCGCGGCCGCCCACTCCCCGGTATCTACCGCGCTGCTGCGCACCGGAAACGTGCTGGCCCGCCACGGCGGCTACCTCGCCGCGCAATGGCCGGCGTTCGCGCTGGGACTGGGGGGACGCGTGGGCAGCGGCCGCCAGTTCGTGTCGTGGATCAGCCTCGCCGATCACGTCCGCGCGACCGCTTTTCTGCTGGATTCCGAGCTCACCGGCCCCGTGAACCTGGTCGCTCCCGAGCCGGTCAGCAACGCCGAGTTCACCCGCGTCTTCGGTTCGCACGTGCATCGACCCACGCCGCTGCCGCTGCCGCTGGGTGCGGTCGGCCTCG
Source organism: Propionicimonas sp. (assembly GCA_035349055.1). Lineage (GTDB taxonomy): Bacteria > Actinomycetota > Actinomycetes > Propionibacteriales > Propionibacteriaceae > Propionicimonas. The sequence continues at coordinate 9,686 of DAOPRQ010000034.1, read as the reverse complement.
TCTTCGGCCGCGAGTTCGTGAAGGAACTGTTGCTGCCCGGCCAGCGCGTCCGTCCGGCCCATTTGCTGGACGCCGGCTTCGAGTTCGAGCACAAGACCGTCCGCCAGGCGTTCGCCGCCCTGAGCTGACCGGGGACACCAACCGCCTCGGCGGTAGACTCCCTACTTCCACGTTGAGCGACTGATTGGTGTGATGTGTCGAGTCCCGTTGAGCTCACCCCGTCCGGAGTGCCTGGGCCGTTCGCTGCCCTTGGCCTGACTTTCGATGACGTGCTGCTGCAGCCCAACGAGTCGGACGTGATCCCGTCCGCGGTCGACACCACCACGTGGGTGACCAAGCGCATCCAGCTTCGGGTACCGCTGCTCAGCTCGGCGATGGACACCGTCACCGAGTCGCGGCTGGCGATCGCGATGGCGCGCGAGGGCGGCATGGGCATCCTGCATCGCAACATGTCCGCCGAAGACCAGGCCGGCCAGGTCGACCGGGTGAAGCGTTCCGAGGCGGGCATGATCGACCAGCCGATCACCACCACCCTGGACGCCACCATCGGCGAGGTGGACGAGATGTGCGGGCACTTCCGGATCTCCGGGGTGCCCGTCGTCGATTCCGACCTGAAGCTGCTCGGCATCGTCACCAACCGCGACATGCGCTTCGAGGACGACCCGAACCGTCCGGTCGGCGAAGTGATGACCCCGATGCCGCTGGTCACCGGCTGGCCCGGCATCAGCAGCGAGGAAGCCCTGCAACTGCTGGCCAAGCACAAGATCGAGAAGCTGCCCCTGGTCGACGCCGACGGACGCTTGCGCGGCCTGATCACGCTCAAGGACTACGTGAAGTCCGACAAGTACCCGATGGCTAGCAAGGATCCGCAGGGTCGGCTCCGCGTGGGCGCCGCGATCGGCTTCTTCGGGGACGCCTGGGAGCGCGCCATGATGCTGGTCGACGCCGGCGTGGACGCGATCGTCGTCGACACCGCGCACGGGCATTCGCAGGGCGTGCTGGAGATGATCCGCCGGCTGAAGGCCGAGCCGGCCGCGGCCGAGGTGGACATCATCGGCGGCAACATCGCGACCTACGCCGGCGCCCTGGCCCTGGTCGAAGCCGGCGCGGACGGAGTGAAGGTCGGCGTCGGACCGGGCTCGATCTGCACCACCCGGGTGGTCGCCGGGGTCGGCGTCCCACAGGTGACCGCCATTCACGAGGCCGCGGCGGCGTGCCGTCCGGCCGGCGTCCCGGTAATCGGCGACGGTGGCCTGCAGTACTCCGGCGACATCGCGAAAGCCCTGGTCGCCGGCGCGAACACGGTGATGCTCGGCTCGCTGCTGGCCGGTTGCGAGGAGAGCCCCGGCGAGCTGGTCTTCATCAACGGCAAGCAGTACAAGTCGTACCGCGGCATGGGCTCGCTGGGCGCCATGGCTGCCCGCGGACGCAAGATGTCGTATTCGAAGGACCGCTACTTCCAGGGCGACGTCGCCAGCGACGACAAGCTGATCCCCGAGGGCATCGAAGGCCAGGTCGCCTATCGCGGGCCGCTGTCCGCGGTCGCCTACCAGCTCGTCGGCGGGCTGCGGCAGTCGATGTTCTACACCGGCGCCAGCACCATCGACGAACTGCACACCAAGGGACGCTTCGTCCGGATCACCGCCGCCGGCCTGCGCGAGTCGCATCCACACGACATCCAGATGACCATCGAAGCACCCAACTACACGTCCCAGTCCTGAGCAAGGGAGCTCATCATGATCGAGATCGGCCGTTCCAAGCGTGCCCTGCCCGTCTTCGGGTTGGACGACATCGCCATCGTGCCCACCCGGCGCACCCGCGGCATCGAAGAGGTGAACCTCAGCTGGAAGATCGACGCGCTCAACTTCGACTTCCCGATGGTGGCCGCGCCGATGGATTCGGTGATGTCGCCGGCCACAGCCATCGCGATGGGCCGGCTCGGTGGCCTGGGCGTGCTCAATCTGGAAGGCCTGTGGACGCGCTACGCCGACCCGGAACCGCTGCTCACCGAACTGGCCGACATCGACGACCAGCTCGCTGCCACCCGGCGGATGCAGGAGCTCTACGCCGAGCCGATCAAGGCTGAGCTGATCACCGGCCGGATGGCCGAGATCCGCGAGGCCGGGGTGCCGGTGGCCGGTTCGCTGTCCCCGCAGACCTGCGCCGAGTTCGCCAGCGTCGTGGAGAAGGCCGGCGTGGACTTCTTCGTGATCCGCGGCACCACGGTCTCGGCCGAGCACGTCTCCACGGTTTGCGAGCCGCTGAACCTGAAGAAGTTCATCTACGAACTCGACGTGCCGGTGATCGTCGGCGGCTGCGCCACCTACCAGTCGGCACTGCACCTGATGCGCACCGGTGCGGCCGGCGTCCTGGTCGGCTTCGGCGGTGGCGCGACCAAGCGCACGCGCAACGTGCTGGGCGTCGAGGTGCCGATGGCGTCCGCGCTGGCCGACGTGGCCGAGGCCCGGCGCGACTACCTGGACGAGTCCGGCGGCCGCTACGTCCATGTGATCGCGGACGGTGCCCTTGGCAAGTCCGGCGACATCGCCAAGGCGATCGCCTGCGGCGCGGACGCGGTCATGGTCGGCTCCCCGCTGGCCCGCGCCACCGAGGCGCCAGGCAAGGGCTACCACTGGGGACCGGAGGCCTGGCACGCCACGCTGCCGCGCGGTGAGCGGGTCAAGTTCGGCGCGGTCGGCACGCTCGAGGAGATCCTGCTCGGACCGTCCCACGTCGCCGACGGCACGATGAACCTGGTCGGCGCGCTGCGCCGGGCGCTGGCCACCACCGGCTACTCCGACGTCAAGGAGTTCCAGCGGGTGGAAGTGGTCGTTCACTCCTAAGCCCATGTCGCCGCTCGAGGTGGTGCTGCTGGTCGCAGCCGTGGCGCTGGCCGTAGGTCTGGCGGCGCTGTTCGTCGTCCACCAACGCACCCGGACGGAGCTGCGCGAAGCCCTCGCGGCCCGCCACCGGGCAGTGAACGCGCAGAAGCAGGCCACCGAACTGGCGACCGCAGCCGAGCGGATGCGCATCCTGAGGGAGATGCACGACGTGATCGCGCACTCGCTGGCGATCATGATTGCGCAGGCGGACGGCGGCAGTTACGTGGTGGCCGACAGCGCCGCCGCCAAACGCGCGCTCGTCACAATCGCCGAGACCGGACGGGTGGCGCTCGCCGACACCCGCCGCATCCTGGGCATGCTGCGCCACGGCGAGGAGGCCGAACTGACGCCGACGCCGACGCAGGCTTCGCTGGACGAATTGATCGAGCAGGCTCGCCAGGCCGGGCTGCAGGTGTCGCTGATCCGGGTCGGCCAGCCGCGTGGCATGCCTTCGGGGTCGCGGCTGGCGCTGTACCGCATCTGCCAGGAGGCGCTGACCAACGTGATCAAGCACGCCGGCGAAGGCGCCAAGGTGATCGTCGCGGTGAGCTGGGTGGACGACGAGGTCACGCTGACCGTCACCGACCGGGACGGTGAGGGCACTCGGACCCTTGATCCCGACGCGGAAGAGCCGTTATCAGGCCTGGGCCTTGGCCTGATCGGCATGCGGGAGCGGGCCGAGCTGATCGGCGCGACCTTCGATGCGGGCGAGACCGAGGACGGGTTCCGGGTGCGCACGATCATTCCGCTCGCCGCTTCATTGGAGGAGACGCATGCCTGAGCCTGCCACCGAACCGATCCGCGTGGTGCTGGTCGACGACCAGCATCTGGTGCGCGCCGGGCTGGCGATGGTGATCAACGCCCAGACCGACATGACCGTCGCCGGGCAGGCATCCGATGGGCTGGAGGCGCTGGACCTGCTCGCCGATTGTGCTGCGGACGTGGTGCTGATGGACGTGCGGATGCCCCACCTGGACGGGTTGGAGGCCACCCGGCGGCTGATCGATGCGGCCGATCTGGCCGGTCACGAGCCGCCCAGGGTCGTGATGCTCACCACCTATGACTTGGACGAATACCTGTTGGCTGCGATCAAGGCCGGCGCGTCCGGTTTCCTGCTGAAGAACGCGCCGCCGGACGACCTGCTGGCCGCCATTCGTACGGTTCGGGACGGGGACGCGGTGGTGGCCCCTTCCGCCACCCGCCGGCTGCTGGCTCATGTGGCTACCGGTGTCGGCGCGCCGACCCTTGAGCCCGACCACCGGGTGGAGTGTCTCACCGACCGTGAACGCGAAGTGCTGGAGCTGATCGCGCGCGGCCTGTCGAACGCCGAGATCTCCGCTGAACTGTTCCTCTCCGAGACGACCGTAAAGACCCATGTGCGGCACATCCTCACCAAGCTGGAGGTCCGCGATCGCGTCCAGGCCGTGGTGGTCGCCTACGAGTCCGGTCTGGCCGGCTCCCGCTGAGTGTCGACAGCTCAGGCCACGCGGGTGCCCTTGGGAAGCATGGCGTAGGGAATCCGCAGGCGCTGTACGGCGATCCAGAAGAAAACGCCGCCGATCAGGATGTTCGCAGCAAGTCCCCAAGGCCAGATCGGGGTCTCGACGTTGACCACTCGGCGCTTGACCGGGCTCTCCACGTTCACCGTCGCACCACCCTTGGTCGTGGTGACGATGGCGTTGCCCTGGTCGTCGTAGACGACCGTGTAGCCGGGCATCCCGTCGTAGTACTGCGAGCACTGGTCGAACTCGAGCTGCGGCGGCATGCTCAACTGCCGCACCCCCCAGCGGATCGTGGCCAACGGGTCCGAACCCAGCGACTGGTACTGGCTCAGGTTCTTCGCCGCACCCGGCGGCAGCGGGGCCGCGTCCGCCACGATCACGAACGGGTTCACCACAGTGATCCACCACACCCGATCGGCGTGGGTGATCGTGTGGTTCTCCACGAACCAGGTGCACTTACCGATGGGTGCCGCGGGCATGCCGGTGCCGTCACCGTCCGGGTTGGCTGCCCAGTACTTGTCGAGCGCGCGGTTGTAGTCGTCCTGCACCTGACCGGTCAGTCCCCAGACCCGGACGGGCTGTTCATCGGTCACCATCGGTATCAGCAGGCCCATCACCATGGTGGAGATGACGGTCAGGAACGCGATGCTCAGATAGGTCATCACCGCAGACCCGGCCGGCCGCGAGGTCACCGCGGACCAGCCGAGCCCGATCGCACAGACCACGGCCACCTCTGCCAGCACCACGCCGAAGACCACCAGCACCTGCCAGACCGAGATGTTGCCCAACACCATCGACCAGACGATGAACGGCAGCGCCACCACCAGGAAGACCGCCGCGGTCAGCCACGCAGCCAGCAGCTTCCCGGCCGCGATCTCGAACGCGCTCAGCCGGGTGGCCTGCAGGGTGGCCAGCGTGCCGCCAGCACGATCGCCGTTGATCGACATCGCCGAGAAAGTCGGCGCGATCAGTAGTCCCATGCCCAGGACGAAGAACGTGATCACCCCGAAGGCCATCGGTCCGGCCTGGACGTTGTTGTTGTCCCAGGAGTAGATCTCGTGCGCGGCCCAGATGATCAGCCCGGTCACCGCGCCGAGCAGCACGAACCAGCCGGCCAGCGCCCAGATCCAGCGCTTGGAGCGGATCCGCTGCTTGAGTTCCAGTTCGATGACCGTGCGCAGGCCACCGAAGCTCAGCGTCCAGGTGTTCATACCCGCTCCTCGTTCAGCGAAAGGTAGGTCTCCTCGAGCCGTCCGGAGACCGGCGAGATGGTGTGCAGCGACACGTCCGCGCCTACCGCTGCCCGGACGAGCTCACGGGCCGAGTCATAGCCGGAGAGTTGCACGACGACCTCGCCGTTGGGCTGGCCCGTCCAGGGGATGCCGGCGTCGTCGAGGAACGTGCGCAGGCCTACCGGGTCGATCGCGTCCAGCCGCCAGCCCCGCTGGACGGACCCGGACGCGCCGGCCGCGGACGCGTCCACCGTCCGTCCGCGGGAGAGGAAGACCGCGTGGTCGTAGAGCTCTTCGAGCTCGGAGAGCACGTGCGAGGAGACCAGCACGGTCTTGCCCTCACGCGCCAAGTCGCGGAGCAGATCCCGCAGTTCGATCCGGGAGCGGGGGTCGAGCCCGGACGCGGGTTCGTCCAGCAGCAGTACCTGCGGATCGTGCACCAGCGCCCTGGCCAGGCCGAGCCGCTGCTTCTGGCCGCGGCTGAGTACCCGCGCCGGCCGGTGCGCGAACTCAGTCAGGTGCACTCGACGCAGCAGGTCGTCGACCAACCCGAGCGTGCCCGCACGCGGAATGCCATAGGCGTGCGCGAAGGTGGTGAGGATCTCGGTGCAGGTGAGCGCATCCCAGGTGCCGAAGGCGTCCGGCATCCAGCCGACGTGCGAACGCGCGCTCAGGTTCTCGGACTCGACGTCGTGACCGGCGATGATCGCCTTGCCCGCGTCCGGCTTGAGCAAGCCGCTGAGCAGGAGCAGCAGCGTGGTCTTGCCGGAGCCGTTCGGTCCGATCAGCGCAGTCACCGCACCGGCGGGAGCGGTGAAGGTGATGCCGTCCACGGCCCGGACGTCACCGAATGCCCGCGCCAGCCCCATCGCCTCGATGCCCGGGGGCGGCGCTTCCATCAAGGTCGGTTCGATCATGCCCGTCAGCCTACGAACGGCATCGGCGGTCGGCGTCCTCCTGCGCGGCGCGGCGAATCATCCGAAAGGACGATCTTGGCTGGTAATTGGGGACGGTTCCATTTCCCGCCAAACCGAGGTGCTCGACAGATCGAATTGCCTTGTCAACCGATGGCGCGAAATGGGGACGGTTCCATTACGCGCCAGCACGGCCGAAACGCTCCCGGGGCGGGATGCCTCGGGAGCGTCGGGGGCTTCGACAGGCTCAGCCAGCGTTAGGACTCAGCCAGCGTGGGACTCAGCCAGCGTGATGGCCGTCAGTCGTCGTAGCCGTAGCGGTTCTCCCAGCGGTCCTCGGTGCGATCGGACGCGTAGCGCGCGACCGTGGTGTCCTTGCCGGAGCCACCGCTCAGCTTGTCGGCCCCGCTGCCGCCTTCGAGCAGGTCGTGGCCGGAACCGCCGTAGAGCTTGTCCTTGCCCGACTCGCCCTCGATGTGGTCGTTGCCGGAGTTACCGTAGATCTTGTCGGCGCCCCAGCTGCCTTCGAGCGTGTCGCCGCCCGAGCCGCCGGAGATCCAGTCGTTGCCTTCGCCGCCGTCGACCTCGTCGTAGCCACTGCCAGCGCAGATCACGTCGTTGCCGCCGTTGCCGTCGATGTCGTCGTTGCCGCCGAAGGTCACGATCACGTCCCGTCCGGCGGTGCCCTCGATGTCGTCCGAGCCTTCGGTGCCGACGATCGTGGCAGCCAGCCCGTTGCAGGTGGCGGTGGCCATCGGCAGCGGAACTGCGGTGGCGGCCGTCGGGGCGACTAGTGCCAGTCCGGCGCCTGCGCCGATCACGGCGAGAGCGGTGAGGCTGGTGCGAATACGTCCTGCGAACATGTCCATCTCCTTTGGTTGCCGTCCGCTTCGGACAGACGGTTCGTGTTGTCGATGGCACTAGTTGACCGGACGCGGGTGAGACCGGTGTGAGCCGATGATGAGGACTTCTTCATCCAGTTGCCGCCCTGTCTCGCTTGCCGCGAAGTGATCGCTTGAGCGGTGGGACGCAGGCGCTTGCCTTGTCTGCTTGGTGTCCGGGCAACGCAAAGGGCCCCACCTAATCGGGTGGGACCCATGCGCGACTGATCAGGCCGAGGCGGTTCCTTGGCGCACCAACTAGATCGCGAGCAGCCCCGCGGCGACGGCGACGAACACCCATGGAACCCATTGGGCAGCTTTGGCCGAACGGAGTACGTCCGCGAGCCGGGCACCGGCTAGGCCTACGAGAGCAATCATTGGAACTGACCAGTCCCAACTGCCCCATGCGCGGACGATGTACACGGCCACGAACGCGGCCAGCGAGAATCCGACGAATGCAAGGTCTGAACCGTACTCTTGATCTCGGTGCACCGTCCTGTCGGCCGGGTCCGAATCGACGACGTCCGGACGCCCGCGGCCTCTGAAGACACCCCAGATCACTCCGCCTGCGAACACGAACGCGCTAACGACCCACACCAGTTCTTGCACTGGAATCATGGTCGGCAATTCTCGTAGATCTGATCAATCCCGAAGACGATAGCAGCGAACGTCAGCAGTCCCTTACCGATGGCTATGGCTTTCTCGGCTTTGGTGGTCGCTCCCATGACCAGTTTTGCAGTCTGAGTGATGCCACCCAGCGCCTCGATGTACTTCCGGATCTTGGCGATCTTGGCGACCGCGAAGATCGTGGAGCCGACTGCCCACGCGATCGCAGCGACGCACTTGGTGACCTTCCACCAATCCACGCCAGGATCGAGGGTGATCGGGAACGCAGCATCGTCGCCAGCGTCAACAACCTGGATGAGAGTATTTCCGTCCACCCGATAGTGCGTGTCAACGGCTCGCCCGTTCGCGTCAACAGCCCAGGGAGCATGAACGACCGCTACCTGCTCAACCGTGACCTCTTCGTGGGTCGAGACCGGCGGAATACTAGCAAGAGCTTTCTCCTGCGCAGGAGTCGGATCGACGCTCACGTCGTAGTTGGCGCCCAGAATCGACTCAACCTCCCGGTTGACTCGCTCCCACTCGCCCGGATCAGCCAGAACCCGGGTCACCGGAGCCATCACAGCAAGGGCGCCGTCGGCCAGTTCGACTAGTTCGCCTCCTCTCGGCAGCTCTAGTGGGAACTCGATCTCGTCGGGCGCATCCGCGTCCGCCAGTACGGCGATCAACTGGACACCGTTGTCGGTGGCGCGCGTAACCACGTCAGTGCTGGGCGCGACCTCGGTCTGAACCAACACACCATCGACCAGCTTGCTAGCGTCGGCGTCGCCCGCGACGCTGATCCCAATCTCAGGAACCCCCGGGGCCGACAAGGTGGTAGCACCATCCTTCGTGACCGTGATCTCGGCGCCGTCGTCATTGGCCACCTCAAAACCGCCCTTGGTCTTCTTGAGCGGAACCTCATCAGCCGCTGATGCCGCATCCGCAAGATCGGCCACGGTCGCGGGGTTGCCCGCTTCGAAGTCCTCGGCCGCATCCGAGATGGCCGCGACGTCTTCCGAAGCACCGATGTCGGTGGCAACAGCCACAGTAGTCGCCGGCGGGGCTGGCTTGTCGTCGGCTTTCGCGGGGGTGGCGAGCTGGCAACTGGCAACCGTGAAGGCCACCGTCATAACTCCGACCAGGGCCTGCCTGATCGAGGTGGGCAATCCCATCTCGTCTCCTTGTGCACTTCGGGGGTAGGGCTGCTTCCGCAGCAAGGGCCGTCTGGCCAGCTGATACCGTCCCAGTGCCCTCGGGCGTGGGTCAAGGCCCAAATCATCGTTTCGGTGTACGAGTTCGTACGGCTTCCATCGGTTGGTTCTGCAACGACAAGGCTGCGTAGATATGTGCCACCGAAGTTCGGTCCAGAATCGGCGTTGCCGAAGATTACATCCGCCCCCAATTTATTCCGAATCTGAGAGGGACTAGCCCGGCAGGAGGATCGCGGACGCACGAAGGGCCCCACCCGAAACCGGGTGGGGCCCCTCTGTCAGCAGCGGCTCAGCGGTGGTCTCGACAAGCTCGACCAACCGACAAGCTCGACCAACCGGTGGTCAGTGGCTGTGACCGTGGCTGTGCTCAGCCTCGTCCTTGGCCGGCTTCTCGACCACCGAGGTCTCGGTGGTGAGCAGCAGGGACGCGATGGACGCGGCGTTGGCCAGCGCCGACC
>DAOPRQ010000033.1:16459-27883 GCA_035349055.1 Propionicimonas sp. | reverse complement strand
AAGGTGACGATGAAGCGGCTCGGGGTCTACGACCACGCCGACTACCAAGGCGTGGACGAGGAGCAGATCGATGAGGCGGCCGAGGCGAAGGGCCTGAAGTACTCCGGCTGGTACCTGCTCGGCTTCGCGGTGATCATCGCGCTGTTGACCGCAATCCCGGGCGCGCCGCTGCGCGATCCGGAGACCGGCAACATCATCGGCAACACGCCGTTCATGGCTTCGCTGGTGTTCGTGATCTCGCTGGCCTTCATGGTCTGCGGCCTGGGCTACGGCAAGGGCGCCGGCACGCTCCAGGGCGGCAACGAGGCGGTGACCGCGATCGCCAAGACGTTCGGCAGCCTCGGCGGACTGCTGCTGATGTTCCTGATGATCGCCCAGTTCATCGCCCTGTTCAACTGGTCGAACCTGCCCACCGTGGCGGCCATCTCGGCTGCCGAACTGCTGCAGCAGGCCAACGTGCCCGCGATCGTGCTGCTGCTGGGCTTCATCGTCGTGATCCTCGTCCTCGACCTGATCCTGCCCGGGCTGGTGCCGAAGTGGGTGATCTTCGCGCCGGTGTTCATCCCGATCTTCGCCTCGCTCAACGTGGCCCCGCAGACCCTGCTCGCGGCCTACCGCGTGGCCGACTCGCCGCTCAACGTGCTCACCCCGCTGATGGTCTACCTGCCGTTCATGGTGACCGTCGCGCAGCGCTACAAGAAGGACGCCGGCATCGGCACGATCATCGCCTTGATGGTGCCCTACACGCTGTGGATCACACTGGCCTGGGTAGTGCTGTTCGTCGCTTGGTTCCTGCTCGGCATCCCTTGGGGTCCGGGCGCCCCGGTGAATATCTGATCCCTAATCCCCACACTCCGAAGAAGGCCCCCATGAAAACGCTCGACCTCGATCCGATCCCCTCGCGCAACCGTTCGGTCCACCTTGATGTGGTGGCAGCAGGCAGCACTATGACCGCGGATGCACTCGCCGTCCCGGTGCTCGCCGGACAGCCGACGCCGGCGATCCTAGGTGGTGTCGACCTGGCTGCGCTGGCCCGGGCAGGCTTCACCCCGGACGTGGGCAAGGCGGTTCCGTTCCCCTCGGTGAACCAGCCGGTGCTGGTCGCGGTCGGCGTCGGCGACCCGGAGCAACTCACTGTTGCTCGGCTGCGCGACGCGGCGGCTGCCTTCGCCCGCGCGGTCCCCCAGGACGCCGCCCTCGCTGTTCGGGTGCCGGCCATCGCGCAGGTGCCGGTGGCGGACGCCGCTGCCGCCATCGTCGAGGGCGTGCTGCTGGCCCGCTACCAGTTCTCGTTCAAGTCGGTGGCTGCTGGTCCGGTGGCGGTGGAGTCGCTGGTTCTCGAAGCTCCCGAGGGCGCCGTCGACGACGTCCGCGCTGGTGCGACCCGCGGGCTCGCGTCCGCCCGTGCCGGAATGCTCGGACGCGACTTCGCGTCCTGCCCGGCCGGGCTGCTGACCGCGTCCCGGCTGGCCGAGTTGGCCGTCCAGATCGGGGCGGAGTCCGGGCTGAAGGTGGAGTTGTTCGACCGCAGGGCGCTGATCGAGCTCGGCTGCGGCGGCCTGCTCGGCGTCAACAAGGGCTCGATCGAGGAGCCGCGGATGGTGGTGCTGCGGTACACGCCGTCCGGGGAGTCGACCGGGCACCTTGCCCTGGTCGGCAAGGGCATCATGTACGACTCCGGCGGTATCGCGCTGAAGCCGGCCGACCTGTCGCACTCGCAGATGAAGAACGACATGACCGGCGCCGGGAACATCCTCGCGGCCATGTCGGCGCTGGCTGAGCTCGGCTGTCGCAACACCGTCACCGGCTACCTGATGTGCACCGACAACATGCCCTCGGGCTCGGCGATGCAGTTGGGCGACGTGCTCACGATCCGTGGCGGCAAGACCGTCGAGGTGCTGAACACGGACGCCGAGGGCCGCCTGGTGATGGCCGACGCACTCGTCCTCGCGGTCGAGGAGGGCGTTGACGCCATCGTCGACATCGCCACCCTGACCGGAGCATGCCTGCGCACGCTCGGCGAGGAAGTCGCCGGCCTGCTGAGCAACGACGACGCGCTGGCCGCCCAGGTGAGCGCGGCCGGGGACGCAGTCGACGAGCCGGTCTGGCGGCTGCCGCTGATCCGCAGCTACCGCGCCGAGTTGGATTCCGACATCGCCGACCTGAAGAACCTCGGCGGTCCGAACGCCGGTTCGATCACGGCTGGCCTGTTCCTTGAGGAATTCGTCGCGGGGGTGCCGTGGGCGCACATCGACATTGCCGGTACGGCCCAGTCGTCGCGTGCGCACCGCTGGATCAACCGCGGCACCACGGCCTTCGGCACCCGGCTGCTGCTCGAACTGAGCTGCGCCTTCACGCCTTCCGCCGGCTGATGTACCTGCCTGACCACCCGTCCGCGGAGCCGGCGGAGCGGTACGTCTCCACTGGCAGGCTGCCGCTGGACGGGGTGGTCGGCGAGCTGCTCGACCAGTCCTTGGCGCAGTTTCGCGACACCTCGGACGGGCAACTGTCGCGGGTGTACCCGGTGCTGGCCGAGGCCGATCCGGATCTGTTCGGGCTGGCGCTGGTCGGCGTGGACGGCCTGACGCGGTTCGCCGGCGACGCCGAAGTGGCGTTCACCGTGATGAGCATCGCCAAGCCGTTCGTCTTCGCCCTGGTGAGCGAGGAGATCGGGATCGCGGAAGTGCGCGGTTTGGTGGGCGTGAACCCGACGGGACTGCCGTTCAACTCGATCGCGGCCGTGGAGCGCGCTGATCGGGGTCGCACCAATCCCATGGTGAACGCCGGTGCCATCGCCACCACCAGTCTGGTGCCGGGCGGCGACCCGTCCGCTCGCTGGGACTGGTTGGTGGACGGGCTGTCGCGGTTCGCCGGCCGCCGGTTGCAGGTGGACGCGGACACGCTCGCGTCCGCTCGTGCGACCAACTTCCGCAACCGGGCGCTGGCGATGCTGCTGCAGGAAGCGGGCGCGTTGGTCGGTGACCCGCTGGTCGCGTTGGACCTGTACACCCAGCAGTGCTGCCTCGCGGTGACCGCGGTCGACCTGGCCACGATGGGTGCGACCCTTGCCGACGGCGGGGTGAACCCGCTCACCGGCGAGCGGGTGGTCAGTGCTGCGGTGGCGCGGGCCACCCTCGCAGTGATGAGCGTCGCCGGGCTGTATGAAGGCTCAGGCGACTGGCTGCTCGACGTCGGCTTCCCGGGCAAGAGCGGCATCAGCGGCGGCCTGGTCGCGGTGTCGCCGGGCAAGGGTGCGCTGGGCGCGTTTTCGCCCTTGCTGGATTCGGACGGCAACAGCGTCCGCGGCCAGCTCGCGGCCCGCTTCCTGGCCGCAGAGCTCGGCCTGGACCTGTTCAGTTCTGTGCCGGCTCGCTCGCCCGCCGGGCGGGTCTGATGGCAGCGGACGCACGGTTCGGCCAAACGTCATCCCGGCGCAGGCCGGGATCTCTGGAGCCGTTCGGCGGGCAGGACGTGGTCTCGACCCTTCGACAGGCTCAGGGCAGGCCAAGCTCGACCAGCCGTGAACCACGGCCGGGATCTCTCGACGCACGATCGAGCGGGGTCCCGGCCAGCCGAGGTCGTCCGCACCCGAACTGGCGCGCAGGGCTCGCGTCCGCTGTGCTTGCTGTGCTTGGGCTTGGCGGGGTTGGCCTTGCCCCGGCATTCGCGGTCGAGCCGACGCCGAGCGACCCGCCGCCGATCAGCGCGTCCGCCGAGCCGACCGAGCCGGACGAGCCCGAAGCGTCTGAGCCCAAGCCGACCGAGACCGTCCCGGAACCGACCCCGTCCCCGACTGAGCCGAGCGAACCGTCGCCGACCGCCGGTCCGACGTCCGCGCCGAGCCCGACCGCGGGCGACTTTCCGGCCGCGACAGCCGGACCAACCGAAGCTGGCCGGGACATCCCGGGCAACGGCGTCCTGGAGCCGCATCCGCCGGCCTGGCAGCTCGCCAACGCGGAGCTGTCCTGGATCATCGCGCTGGTCGTACTCATCAGCACCGCCGTCCTGGTGTTGCTTCTGGCGCGGCGTCCGGACCCACCGGAGCACCAGCTGATCGCACCGCAGCCGGACGTGTCCATCGGCCCGTCCGACAGCGCGATGGTGGCCGGACTCGCCGACCTGGAGGCGGCCGGCGAGGCGATGATCGACGCCGGCTACTCGGTGACCGGGGTGCGGACCGCGCTGACCGACATCGCCCGCGTGAACGGCCAGCCCGCCACTGAGATCGTGGTCTTGCCGACGGCCTTGTTCGTGTCGACCCGCCGGTTCGGCGCAGTGCGGACGGGGGCGGTCTCGGCCGGCCACCAGGAGCTCCGTCTCAACCAGATCGACGTCCTCGACGACGTGATCCGGGCCGCGCGCACCCTGCCGTCCGAGCCCGGGGCGATCAAGGCTGCGGTGGCCGGCGTCCGCACGCTGCCGTCCCCATACACGGCGACCCAGCGCGCGGTTGCCCACGTGGTGCTGTCGGCGGGATTGTCGGTGCTGCTGGACGGTTCCTGGGCAGGCGTCGCGGTGGCCGCGGTGCTGGGCCTGGTGGTCGGTGTCGTGCTGCTGTTCACCGAGCCACTCGGACGCCAGTACCAGGCGCTGGTCACGGTCGGTCTTGCTTTCTTGGTGTCCACTTCGGTGTTTACCCTCACCCAGATCGGGCTCGACCCCGGGGTGCTGGCCGCGCTGATCGCGCCGCTGGTGACCCTGTTGCCCGGCGGCCTGCTGACCACAGGGGTGATCGAGTTGGCCACCGGCCAGATGATGGCCGGTGCCGGCCGGCTGGCTGCCGGCAGCATGCAACTGATCCTGTTGGCGGTCGGACTGGTGTCCGGCGCGGCCCTGGTCGGCGTGCCGCGGGTCGAGCTGGTCGAGGCACAGAACCCGATCGGTCCGCTCGGGCCATGGCTGGCGGTGGCGATCTTCGGCATCGGGATCGTCATTCACCAGTGTGGCCGGCCGCGATCGATCGGCTGGATCCTGCTGGTGCTCTATGTCGCCTACGGGGGTCAGGTGCTGGGCGACGTGCTGTTCGGCGGCGTGCTGTCGGGCATGATCGGTGCCTTCGCGATGACACCGGTGGCCTACGTGGTGTCGCGCCAGCAGGACGGTCCCGCGGCCTTCGCCAGTTTCCTGCCGGCTTTCTGGCTGCTGGTGCCGGGCTCGCTCGGTCTGGTCGGTGTCACCAGCATTCTGGACGGCGACTCGACCGGTCTGTCAACGCTGGTGACGACCGGTGCCACCATGGTGGCGATCATGCTCGGCATCCTCGTCGGCTCAGCCATCGGCGGCCGCCTCACCGGTCGCGGCACGGTAGCGGTGGTGTAGGCCCGCCCCGCTGGGCGTTGAGGCGAGCAACGGGCCACCGGGCGGCGGGAGCGCGACCGGGACGGCACGAAGGCGCCGCGTCCCTTGACGTAGGCTGGGCCGCACCACCGGCGGGTGGTCGGGGGGCATGCGTGAAGGCACAGATCGGGATGGTCGACGACCATCCTGCGATCATGCTCGGAGTCGGTGCCATCCTCAACGCGCAGCCCGACCTGCACGTCGTCGCGGCCGCCGCGAGTGTCCAGGAACTCATCGCCCAGACCCAGCGGCTGGACTGCGTCCTGCTCGACCTCAGGCTCGCGGACGGTTCCACGCCAACCGCCAACCTCGCCGCCCTCACCGCGCTCGCGATTCCGGTGCTGGTCTACACTTCCGGCGACCGGTCGGACCTGATCCGCGAAGCCACCCGAGCGGGCGCTACCGGGGTGTTGCGCAAATCGGAGCCACCGGACGTGGTCGTGGGTGCGATCCGCAGCCTGCTTCGCGGCGAGCCGGTGGTCACCGCAGAATGGGCCGCTGCGCTCGACTTCGACCCCGACTTCGCCACGGTGCATCTCTCGCCTCGTGAGGCCGAGGTGCTCACCCTCTACGCCTCCGGCGAGACCGCGGAACGCGTAGCCGCGCTGCTGTTCATCTCCCGCGAGACCGTGCACGACCACGTCCGCCGGATTCGCGCCAAGTACGCCGCGGCCGACCGTCCGGCGCTGACCAAAGTCGACCTCTACCGGCGCGCGGTCGAGGACGGACTCGTGCCGCAGGGCCATGACCACAGCTGATGAGCAGGCGCGCTGGGACGCGATCGACCGTCCGCTCGGCTGGCTGATCGCCCTCGGCGGCTGTGTCCTGATCCTCGACCAGACGATCGTCCAGACCGGCCGGCTGGCCGACTTCGCGCCCTTGTGGAACGCCGGTGCGCTGCTGGTGATCGCGGCCATCATCGGACTGGCGGTGAGCGGCATGATGCTGCCTCGGTCAGCGCTGCGCACCATCTGGCGGACGGTGCCGGTGGCCCACCTCGTCCTTCAGTCGACCTGGCTGGTGGGTTTCGTCGGGCCCGATGTGGACGCGGCCCGGCCATGGCTGTGGACGGTCGAACCCGCCGTGATCACATTGCTGCTGCTGATCGCCAAGCCGGTCGTGGCGGTCGCGGTGGGTCTGGGGTTCTCGCTGGTTCCTGCCTTGACCAGTCTGCTGACCCTCGGCCGGCTGACCGACGAGATCCTCATCCAGACGCCCAACGAGCTGGGCAATGTGGTCTACGTGGCCGTGTTCATCGGCGTCCGCATTCAACTCGAGCGGCTGCACGCCGGCGAGCGGGAGGCGCAGCGGCAGCACGAGCGCCAGGTGCGCGCGGCTGCCCGACTTGAGCAGCACGCGGTGCTGGCCCGCTTCGTCCACGACGAGGTGCTCTCGGCGCTCTCCGCCGGGATGCACGCGGACGGCAGCCCGTCCCAACCGCTGCGACGGGACGCCCGCAACGCCATCGAAGCGATCAGCCTCTCCACCGGCCCCGAGCCGGAGCACGACCGCCCGCTGACCAGCACGGACGCGCTCGCGCTGCTGACCGCGAGCCTGCGGCGGATCGATGCCGCGTTCACGCTTGAGACCGAGTGCCGTCCCAGCCAGCACCAGGCGAAGGTCGTGCGCACCATCGCCCTGGCGGCGGGTGAGGCGTTGCGGAACAGCGTTCGCCATGCCGGCCCCGACACTTCGCGACGGGTGGAGATCACCTTGTCCGCGACCCTGATCCGGGTCTGCGTCCGCGACGACGGGGTGGGCTACACGCCCGACCCCCACAGTCAGCGGCTCGGCGTGCAGCGGAGCATCGTTGACCGGATGGCTGATCTCGGCGGCTCCGCCCGGATCGATACGGCCCCAGGGCGTGGGACGGAGGTGGTGCTGACATGGCCGACTTGACCGCAGCCGGCACCGGCGCCGGCGGTCTGGGTACCGCGGCCGCGCGATGGTCGTTCGTCTTCGTCTGGGCGTGCGGCGTGCTCCAGGTGTTGGTGGACGGTTCGCTGGCCGCCGAGCCCTTGGCCTGGGCCATCGCGTTGCCGGCGGGACTGGTTGGGGCGCTCCTGTTGACTACGCCGGGCGCGCGTCCGTTGGTGCTTGCCCGGCTGCTCTGGCTGCACCCGCTGGCGCTGCTGGTGGTCTGGGCTGCGCTCGCGTCCGCTGAATCGGTGGGCGAGCTGGCCGCGCTCAACTTCGCGACCTACCTGATGGCGTTCCAGATTCCGCGTGGCAACGTCGTGGCGGGTTCGGTGGGTAGCGGGCTGCTGATCGGCGCGGCCGTGGCCTGGGCTCTGCCGCAGTCGCCGGACGGCCCCGCGCTCGCGATGCTGATCGGGGTGCCGCTGGGCTGTGTTGCCGCGGGGGTGATGTGGCGGCTGGTGCTGAAGTGGATCGTCCGTAGTGAGCGGGCGCATCGCGGCTCGGCCGAGCGTTCGGCTGAGCGGGCGGTGGCTTCGGCTGAGGCAATCGCGTTCTCCCGGGCTGAGCTCGCCGCGATCGGTGACCTGGTGGTGCCGGTGCTGGACCGGTTGGCGAACGGGGAGGTCATCGATGCCGAGTTGCGGACCGAGTTGGCTCGCGCCGAAGCCGCCGTCCGCGACCGGATTCGGGCGCCGCACCTGCAGCATCCAGAACTCATGGCCGAGGTGGACAGATTGCGCCGAGACGGCGTGGCGGTGGTCCTGCTCGGGGAGCCGGCCGCGCCCGACCAACTCGTCGATGCCCGACTCGCCGAGGCGTGCCGGACGGCGATCGCTCCGGTGACCAGCGGACGCGTGACGATCCGGACGTTCCCAGCGAACCGTCCGGCCGCGTTGAGCGTGGTCGTGCAGACCGAGGACGAAGCGGTTCAGGTGCAGTGGTCGGCCGCCGGCGAACTGGTCGCCAGCGGCTGAGCGTCGGCGGTTGGGGACGACCCTTCGTCAGGCTCAGGGATCGTTTTACGGTTGAGCGTCGGCGGTTGGGGACGACCCTTCGTCAAGCTCAGGGATCGTTTTGCGGCTGGCCTTTTCGGGTGATCGAGCTTGTCGAGATCGAGTGTGGTCTCGACAAGCTCGACCAACCTGTCCGGTTAGTACAACTAGGCCAGCTGGCTCACACGAGCGGGAGGCGCAGACCGGCGAGCAGCTGGCCGTTCCAGATCTCGGCCTTGATCTCGCCCGGACGTACGGCGTAAACCTCACCGCCGTTGGCGAGCACCAGCAACGCGATCTCAGCGAGCAGGTTGTCGCCGTCCGCGGCGAAGCTGACCGCGCCGGTCTCGGGATCGAGCGAGCCACGCACGTCGGCGGTCAGGTCGTAGTACAGCGTCCCGACCGCGCCTGCGGCGGCGGCCCGTGCGACCTGGGCGACATCAACGCTGGTAAGGCCGGCGGCGAAGCCGTCACCCAGCCGGTCGGCGGCACGGCTGAGCCGGCTGCCGGTGAGTTCGCCGATGCGCTCGCGGATCGCCGCGTCGATCTGGTCCGGGCGCAGCTCGTCGGCAGCACCCGGCACCAGCACCACTTCGCCGGGCAGGCCGTGCGCCTGCACCATCGAAGCCAGCGGCTCGTTGGCGAACAGGAACAGCGGCAGCTCAGCGTGCCGGTCCAAGTGGCCGAGCTCCTCGCGAACGGAGTTCGCCACCACCTGGGCGTAGCGGTCGAGGAGCACCTTCTGGCCCTCGTCGCCACCGAGGCGGCGCAGCAGTTGGCGTCCACGAATGCTGGTCCGGTTGGTCGCGTCCGCTGCGTCCTCGGCATGCTCGCCGACCAGCGGCAGCTCGGCGGCCCGGCTCGACTCGGTGGCCTGCCACAGGTTCCAGCCGTCGCTGGAGAGGGTGAGCGCGAAGGCCCGCTGCGGGGTGGTGACGGCCCGTACCAGCGGCCCCAGGTCGAAGCTCGTGCCGAAGTGGGTGTGCGCGTCGAAACTGTTCGGCAGCACATACTCGTCGGCGAAATCGGGGGCGAGGAAGATCACCAGGGAACTGGCGAGGTTGCCCCAGAGTTCGGCGTCGTCGGCGACTGAGTCCCACCGCGCGCGGAAGGCTTCTTGCTCGGCGTGACTACGGCCGGCATCCCGCAGGCTGCGGACGGCCTGGTCGACCGCGCTCTTGGCGCTGGTGAACGCCAGTTCACGGCCGGCGGGAGTGGGCTCGGTGGCCAGGTAGATCGACAGGGCGTCCGGACGCGTTGCGCCAAGAGCCTGCAGGTCTGACGTGGTGGGCAGTTCGTAATGGATCATGCTGCGTCCTTAGCTGGTCAGGAGAGGATCTTGGCCTTGAGCGCCGCGTACTCATCGGCGGAGAGGGCGCCGGAGTCGAGCAGTGCTTTGGCCTGGGTGAGTTCCTGGGCGGGTCCGGCGCCGGCGACCGAGCGGATGTAGTCGTCGGTCACGTTCTGCTGCGCCTTGGCCTGGGACGCGGCCCGCTCAGCCATGCCGCCCCCGCGGGCGATCAGGTATACCAGCGCGGTCAGGAACGGCACGAAGATCAGCAGCAGCAGCCAGACGGCCTTGGCCCAGCCGGAGAGCGCACGGTCCCGGAAGAGGTCGCCGATGATGCTGAACAGCGCCATCAGCCAGGCGAAGAACACGAAGATGGTGAAGAACATCCAGACGAAGTCCCAGAGGTTGGACAGGAATCCGGACAAGGTGGTTACCTCCCGATCGGTGGTGAAGGCCTGCTGGCCGGCGGTTGAGGGCGCGCGCAGCAGCAGGCGTCCGCACTCTCGAAGCGGGACGCGGGACGCGGGCCGCGGTACCCCCACTAGTGGGGGATCTGATCGCTCAGGGGCGCGGTGGCAGCGACGCGGTCAGTACCTGCTCTGGACGGTAGGTGTCGGCGGCGTCCGCGCCGAACACTCGGGCGTTCGTGCCGTCCCACTCGGGCCAGCCGGGGTCGCCGTCCCGGATGAAGCGCACCCAGGCGGCGTGCATCTCGTCCGCCAGGTCCTGGGGCGGCTGCGGCCCGAGCGCGGCTGGGACACCTTCGGCGTCCAGCAGGTCCCAGGCGAACGGCAGGTCGATGCAGTGCGTGGACATCCCCGTGCCAGGTTCCGGCCAGCGGAAGTCGTACAGCCAGGTGCGCTCGGCGTGGGCGTCCGCGCAAGCCAGCGTCGGAACGCGGAAGCTGAAGTCGGTGACCAACTGGCCGCAGACGTCGGCGGTGGTAGCCAGTTCTGGGTGGCCGGCCACGTACTGCGCCGCCACCTCGGGCGCCACGCCGCCGTCGACCAGCGCGCGGACGGGGTCGAGTCCGGCCCACGCCTCGCGCGCCGCGGCGGCCGCGACCGTGAACTCGTGGGCGACGGTCCCCGCCATCAGGTCGACGTCGCTCCCGATGCCGCGAGCGAGCGCGTCCGCGATTCCGAACGGCAGCACCTCGTCACCGACGGACGGGATGAACGGCAGCCCCAGAGCGCCGCCGGCCAACACGCCGGCAACGTATTCGGAAGGATTCGCCGGTGGCGCCCCGTCCATGGGCATCAGCGTCAGCTGCGCGTCGAGAATCGCGTCCTCGCTGAGCTGGGACCAGCCCGCCCGCGTGGGCTCCACCCCCACCAGCTCGGCGGCCCGTAGGCCGATGCTCTTCGCTTGTTCGACGGTGATGGCCAGGTCGGCACCAGAGTGCGCGATCACCCGGGTGAACAGCCCTTTGGCTAGCGGAGATGCCAGCAGCGCCAACACCGAGGAGCCGCCCGCCGACTGTCCGGCGATGGTCACCCGATCGGGGTCGCCGCCGAAAGCCGCGATGTTGTCCTGCACCCAGCGCAGCCCAGCAAGCTGGTCGAGCAGGCCGCGATTGAGCGGCGCGTCCGCGATCCAGCCGAAGCCGTCGAAACCGAGCCGGTACGACAACGCCACGGTCACCACGCCGTCCCGATTGAAGCTGCGGCCGTCGTACCAGGGACTTGACGGCGAACCGGCGAAGAAGCCGCCGCCGTGGATCCAAACCAGCACCGGCAGCTTCGCGTGAGTTCGTCCCGGAGCGGGCGTGAAGACGTTCACGTTCAGGGTCGAATCGCCTGGGAACGACGGTTCCGGGATGGTCGTCACCTCGGCGAACGGACGCCGCTGCGGCGTCGCGCCAGGCGCGGATGCGTCCAGCAC
>DAOPRQ010000033.1:4574-16359 GCA_035349055.1 Propionicimonas sp. | reverse complement strand
CACTGGACGGATTCGCCGCACTCGGCGGTGCGTAGCGCGGCGGACGCCCTATTGCAGTCGATCGAACTGGCGGTCGCCGCCGAGGAGCTGGGCGCGGATGGTGCCTACTTCCGCGTCCATCACTTCGCGCAGCAGCTTGGTTCGCCGTTCCCGCTGCTGGCCGCGATCGGTGCGCGCACGTCCCGGATCGAGATCGGCACCGGCGTGATCGACATGCGCTATGAGAACCCGCTGTATCTGGCTGAGGACGCCGGTGCGGCCGACCTGATCGCCGGCGGACGGCTCCAGCTCGGCATCAGCCGGGGATCGCCTGAGCAGGTCATCGAGGGCTATCGCTACTTCGGCTACGTCCCGCCCGAGGGCAAGACGGACGCCGACATGGCCCGCCAGCACGCGGACGTGTTCCTGCAGGTGCTCAGCGGCGAAGGGTTCGCGCAGCCGAATCCGCGTCCGATGTTCCCGAACCCGCCTGGACTGCTGCGGATCGAGCCGCACTCGCCAGGGCTGCGGCAGCGCGTCTGGTGGGGTGCCGGTTCCCGCGCCACGGCCGAGTGGACCGCCCAGCAGGGGATGAATCTGATGAGTTCCACCCTGCTCACCGAGGACACCGGGGTGCCGTTCCACGAACTCCAGGCCGAGCAGATCCAGCGCTTCCGCGACACCTGGGCCGCGTCCGGGCACGATTGGACGCCGCGGGTCTCGGTGAGTCGCAGCATCTTCCCGCTGGTGGACGATCGCGACCGGGCCTACTTCGGTAGCGGACGCGACGAGTCCGATCAGGTCGGCTTCATCGACGGCGGTGTGGCCCGGTTCGGTCGCTCCTATGCCGCCGAGCCCGATCGCCTGATCGAGGAGTTGGCTGAGGATTCGGCGATCGCCGCCGCGGACACGCTGTTGCTGACCGTCCCGAATCAGTTGGGTGTCGAGTACAACGCCCATGTGCTGGAGAGCCTGCTCACCCAGGTCGCGCCGGGGCTCGGCTGGCGCTGAGCCTTCCCACGCCCGCCAGCTGACCTAGCTTCGGCTAAGTCATCTGACGGCCACCACATGCTCACAGGGAGTGCAGCCCGCACACGGCAAACGGTTGCGAGTGCAACGGGCGGCGCTGGATACGGCGCAGACGGTGGACGACCTGGACATTCCAGGCTGGCGACTGAATCCCCTCAGGGGGCGCATGGTCGGGCGCTGGTCGATCACAGTGAACGGAAACTGGAGGTTGACGTTCGAGTTCCGGGAAGGGAACGCCTAAGTCTTGGATTACGAGGACTACCACTGATGGACGAACTCAAGCCGATGCACAACCCGCCACACCCCGGCGAGTTCATTACTGAGGTGTATCTGACACCGTTCGGGGTCAGCGCGCGCCAGCTCGCCGCTCGCCTGGAAGTCTCGCCCTCGACGCTGACCAGGTTGCTGTCGGGCGCCAGTCGAGTCAGTCCAGAAATGGCGCTCCGGCTGTCGAAGGTGCTGGGGCGTAGCGCGGAAAGCTGGCTAGCCATGCAGGATGCCCATGATCTCTGGAAGACCCGAAGGCGCGTTGATCTCACCCGGATCACGCGACTTGAGCTTGCGGGCTGACCTTTCCGGGCCAGCCGGCGAATTCGAGATGTGCGCTATCGCGCTCATGCCGGCCACCGCGATAATCCGGCCATGAGCCGAACGATCATCCGCGACTTCCACGACGACGACCTTGACGGCATCGTGCGCCTGTACGAGGACGCGGGGCACCGCAGCTCGCGCCCGGTGTACGCGTTGTCCGAGGTCATCGCGTCCTGTCGTGAGGACCACGCGGTGGTCGCTGTTCAGGGGGAGCAGTTGGTCGGCGCTGCGGTCGGACGGGCCGCGCACGCCCAAGGCTGGATCGTGTTCTTCGGACTCACCGACGACATCGCCGGTGCCGAGGTCGGGGCCGGCCTGCTCGATGAGCTGGAGCATCGGATGGCGCCGCTCGGCCTGGGCAAGCTCTCGATCATCGTGCCTCAGGACGCGGATCGGCTCGACGGGCTTACCGCCAACGGCTTCGAAGTGCGCAACCACCTGCGCTACCTGGAACGCCAGATGCCGGTGCAGCGCCGCGAACTCGACCTGCTCGCCGAAGTGGGCGGACGCATCCTGCCGCGCAACCTGTGGACGCGGGTTTCCGGGATGCGGCAGGAGAAGCAACTGCTGGAGGAGCGACTGGTCACGCCGCTGGCCAACCCTGATCTGGCCGACCGCTTCGGGGTGGTGCCACCGAGCGCGGTGATGCTGTTCGGGCCGCCCGGAACCGGCAAGACCACGTTTGCGCGGGCGGTCGCGTCCCGGTTGGACTGGCCGTTCGTGGAATTGTTCCCCTCGCGCCTGTCGGACACGCCCGGCGGGCTCGCCGCGGCGCTGCGCTCGACGTTCGAGGTGATCGGACACCTGGAGCACGCGGTGGTGTTCATCGACGAGGTCGAGGAGATCGCGTCCCGTCGCGGCGGGATTCCGCCGTCGCCGACCCAGGGCGTCACCAACGAGTTGCTGAAGCTGGTGGCCGACTTCCGCGAGCACCAGGGCCGGCTGCTGATCTGCGCGACGAACTTCGTCCGTGCGCTGGATGCCGCGTTCCTGCGGCATGGCCGGTTCGACTACGTGATTCCGATCGGCCTGCCGGACGCCGAGGCCAGGGCGGCGATCTGGCGGCGCTACATCCCGGCCGGAGTGTTGGCCCAGATCGACAGCGCGGCCCTGGTCGCAGCGAGCGAGGGTTTCACGCCCGCCGACATCGAATACGCGGCGCGCAAGGCGTCCCAGGAAGCGTTGGCGCGTGCGCTGCGCTCGGGCGACGACCCGTCCGCTGGTGAGGAGCTGGCCACCGCCGACTATCTGGAGGCGCTGGCCGGAACGCGAGCCACGGTTTCGGCGGAGACCGTCGAGGACTTCCTCGAAGACATCACGACGATCGCGCGACTCTGATCCACGAAGCGGATCGGGTTCGGTGATGCAACCTTTGCCAGCGGCGCCGCGTTCAAGGGACATGACCGCCCCGTCTCCCACCCTGGAGTTGGCGCCCGAACTCGACTTCGAGTCGTTCGTCGCCTCGCATCAAGTGCGACTTCGGCGCTACGCCCTTGCGCTCACCGGCAATGGCTCGGACGCGGACGACTTGCTGCAGACCACGCTGGTCAAGGTCTACCTGGCCTGGAATCGGATGGCTGACCATGAGCACGTCGTCGGCTACGCGCGCACCACGATGGCGCGCGCCTACGTGTCGGCCTGGCGCCGGTGGGGCTCCCGGGTATCGCCGACTGAGCACCTGCCCGAGGTGACGGGGTCGAGGTCGGACGCGGACGTGACTTCCGACCGGGACCTGATCTGGCGGGGCCTCGACCGGCTCGGACGGCGGCAACGCGCGGTGGTCGTGCTGCGCTATTTCGAGGATTACGACCTCGCCGCCATCGCCGACGCACTCGGCATCACGCAGGGGACGGTGAAGAGCCAACTCTCCCGCGCCCTCACCAATCTTCGCGAAATCCTGGGAGGAGTCGAATCATGAACAATCTGGACGATCTGATCCGCTCGTCCCTGAACGAGCACACCCCGGCAACTGCTCCGGATGGCGGTCTGGCTGGACGGGCGAAGGCTGTTGGCCGACGCGTCCGCATGGTCCAGGCCGGCGGCGTGGCCCTGCTGGCCGTGGTGTTGTCGGTCGGGGTGATCTGGGGCGTGACCACGCTGCCGGGTCGTTCCCAAAGCATCGTTGCCGCCTCGCCGCAGCCCGGCCCCGCGTCCACTTCGGTGGCGCCGAGTGAGTCTGCCGGCTCCTCGCCCAGCGCTACGGCGGTGCGTCCGTCAACAAGTGCGGACGGGAAAGTGCGCGACGTCTCAAAGCTCGGTGCGCCGGCAGATGGCCAAGAAGGGGAGATGCTGGTCAATTACTTCGCCTCGCCGACCGGCAACTTCCATTGCTTCATCAGTACTGTCGGCGCGGGCTGCACCGGGCAGGATTGGGACGCCGGGGTCGAGCCCAGCCGCGCGGTCTGCAAGGGCAGTGAGGGCGGCGTGATGGGTCCGGAGATCTGGGGCACCGCGAACGCGGCCTGGGAGTGCGGCACCGACCCGCATTCGTTTCCGTTCTTCTACGATTCCGAAAACCCGGACGAGTCTCCCGTTGCCTGGTGGGACGAGTCCTTCGGCGAGTCGGCACCCTGGAGTGTCGACCCCACCCAGACCCTGGCGATCCTGCCCTACGGCAAGACCCTGGTCGCCGGCGACTTCAGCTGCACGATGGCCAAGGCCGGCGTGAGCTGCCACAACTCCGCCACCGGATCCGGCTTCAAGGCGAGTCGAGCCAAGGTCGAGCTGAACTCCTGACTTCCGGATCGCCTGCGGGGCCTAGCTCGCCGAGGGCCAGCCGACCGCGTCGAGCGCTAGCCCTATGTGCTGGCGGTCGAGGGCCATGGCTGGCTCGGGCGCCGTCTCGTGGCTGGGCCGTCCGCTACCGATCAGGGCAGCGAGTCTGTCCCGTAGGTGTCGAGCCAGTCGCTGGCGAAGGCGTCGACGGCCTGGTTCACGTCCGGGGTGGCCAAGGCGGCGCGGAGCAGGGTGGGGTGCACGGTGACCGCGTGTGCGCCGGCCTCGAAAGCCGCGCTCACCTGGGCGACGTTCTTGAAGCTGGCGGCCATGATCTTGCAGTCCGCACCCTGCCGGTCGATGAACTTGGCCAGCGACTTGATCGTCGAACTGGTGTCGATGTCGAGGCTCTCCATGCGGTTGAAGTAGGGCGCGATGTAGTCCGCCCCGGCCGCGATCGCCAGGATGCCCTGGGTCTTGGAGTAGATCGCCGTCGCGGTCACTCGGACGCCCTCCCGCTTCAGCGCGGTCATCGCCTTGATGCCCTGCTCGTTGGTCGGGATCTTGACGTACACGTTCTCGTCGATCTGGTCGAGCAGGCGGTGCGCGTCCGCAATGATTCCGTCCGCGTCCCTGGCCAGCACCTGCACGTGCAGGGTGCGCTCGCGTCCGATGATCGAGCGGATGCGGCGGAAATGCGGGTAGAAGTCGATCCTGCCCTCGGCCTTGATGATCGTCGGGTTTGTGGTCACCCCCGCCACCGGGTAGATCGGCGTCATCGTCTCGATGGCGTCCAAGTTGGCGGTGTCGAACAGGATCTCCATGGCCTCGGCTTTCGATGTGCTTATGGCTGGATTCTAGTTGACTTTTGAAACGATGGCAATCGGAATGTAAATCGCAAGTCCGGCCTTAGGCTGTGGCTGCGTGCACCGTGGACGGTGCACTGGGCCACAGTTTGTGGCTAGACCGTGGTCAGCGCGCCCACCGCATGCTGCTCGGCAATGAACGCGGACGTCCGGGCGGCCAGCGCCATGATCGTCAGCGCCGGGCCCACCGTGCTGCCCGAAACGAACGAGGATGCGTCCGGCACCGGGCTATGGCGTCGAGGAGATGTTCGCCGACCTGAACCGGCTGGGCGTGGCCAAGTTCGAGCTGATCGGCTCGATGGTCTTCGACCAGTACCCGCGGCCGAAGGCCGAGGAGATCGCGGCCGTCCGAGCGGCAGCCGAGAAGTACGGGGTGACGATCAACAGCTACGGCGGCTACCTCGACAAGGGCAAGATCGCCGGTCAGTCGGCTTCGCCGCCCTGGTCTACGGGCTGACCCTCGCCGAGCAGTCATGGACCTCCCCGGCCACGCTCGGCCTGATCATCGCGGGGCTGGCGCTACTGGCGGGCTTCGTCGCGATCGAGCGGCGGACGCCACACCCGTTGCTGCCGCTGCGCATCCTCACCGAGCCGACCCGCGCAGCGGCATTCTCTGTGCAGGCCCTGCTCGGCGTGGTCGGAGTGGGCGCAATGGTCTACCTCGCCCTTCACCTGCAGTTGGTGTTGCACCTGCCACCGCTGCTGGCCGGCCTGGGAACTCTGCCCTTCACGGTTTCGCTGATGGCCGCGGTCCCGTTCGCAATGCGGCTGATGGACCGGTTCGGGCCGCGTCCGCAGTTGATCTTCGGACCGCTGATCAGCGCGCTGGGCACCTTCTGGCTCACCTTTGTGACCGCGGACGGCAGCTACTGGACGCAGGTACTGCCCGGTGTGGTGCTGATGGGGGTCGGGATGGGCTTCACCGTCGTCCCCTTGAACAACCTTGCGCTCTATCGGGTGGCCCCACACGATGCCGGGGTCGCGTCAGCCGCGTCCACGGCCACGAACCAACTCGGCGGCTCGATCGGTCTGGCCGTGCTGACCGCGGTCTACGTCGGGTTCGCCGGACGCTCCCAGGCCGGCGGCGTGGACGCGATGGTGGCCGGCCACTCCGCTGTGTTCGCGGTCGGAGCGCTGGTGTTCGCGTCGATCGCCCTGGTGGCGTGGCTGGCGGTGCGTCCGGTCGCAGCGGTCGTCGGGTCGCCAGAGCTGGTTTCGCCTGCGCTGGGCTGAGTCGGCGTTCAGGTGCTCGCCGAGTGTGGCAGGCCGCCGGTCTCGATGATGCCGTCGTCGTATTCCTCGGTGAGTCCGTGCGGTGTCTTCTCCCAGAGGTGGGGCGCCCAGAACACTTGCAGTGCGGCGCGCCAGGCGGCGTATGAGTGCAGCAGCCAGTAGACGGGGTTGAACACCGCGAAGACGGCGATCCGCCAGTTGTAGCGCCGCCACGCGGCCAGCGCCGAGACTGCGATCATCAAGATGGTGAAGGCCAGCATGTTGAACAGGCCAAAGTCCACCAGCCACGCCGGTAGGCCAAGGCGGAACACCGGCCCGAGCAGCCACGACCCGAGCGTGAACCCCAGCGCAAGCGGGTACATCATGAATGCCAGCGGAGTGCCAAGGATCAGTCCGAACATGGTCAGTCCGCCGGCCACGCCGTTACCGCGCAACCACTTCAACGGCCGCCGCAAATTCACGGCGGCGGTGAGGATGTAGCCCTTGATCCAGCGCGTCCGCTGGCGGATCCACGGCCCGATCTGGGCGGTCGCCTCCTCCCACGTGGTGGACTGGATCACGTCCACGCGGTATCCGGACGCGGCCAGCCGCAGCCCGAGATCGGCATCCTCGGTGACGTTGTACGGGTCCCAGCCACCCACTTCGACCAGCGCCGAGCGCAGGAAGTGATTGGACGTGCCGCCGAGCGGAATCGGCACGTTCGCCGCGTCCATGCCCGGCAGCATCGAATCGAACCAGTGCGCGTACTCGATCGCGAACATGCGCGTGAGCACGTTGTAGTCGGCATTGTAGTAATTCAGCGCTGCCTGCAGGCAGGCCAGCGGACGCGAGCTACGGCTCAGCCGCCGTTTCACGTCGTCGTGCCGGAAGCCGGCCAGGGCCTTCAGCAGTTGGTCCGGCTCGGGACGATCCTCCGCGTCGTAGATCACCACGTACTCGCCCTTGGCGAACAGCAGCCCGTAGTTGCAGGCGCGCGGCTTGGTGCGAGGCTCTCCGTCCGGCACCACGAGCAACCGGACGGACGCCGGTGGCTGGGCCGCCCGGGCCGCCTCAATCGTCTCGGTGTCGTTCTCCTCGAGCAGCACCAGGATGTCGAGCAACCCCTGTGGGTAGTGCAGGTGGGAGAGGTTGTCGATGATCCGTCCGATCACGTTCGCCTCGTGGTACACCGGCACCAGGATCGTGTAGATCGGCAGATCACCCGCCCTTGCCAGCAGGTTATTCGGGTCGAGCCCGAGTTCGGCTAACTCGGCCGCCTCAGCTTTCATGATTCGCCGGTGCTGCAGTTGCGCGATCGGCCGGAAGAAGGTGGAAGCTACCTTGAAAGTGGCGTTGATGGAGAAGACCAGGTTGGCCGCGATCAGCACCACGATCAGCGTCACCCACCAGTTCGCCAGCAGGCCAAGCACCAGCACCGCCGCTAGTACGAAGGGGCTGTAACGCTGCCAGCGCACCAGTCCGGGCTTGGCCGAGTACTCCGGATGATCGTCGGCGAAGCGCTCGGACGCCTCGTACAGCAGTTGCGCCGCGGAGAGTCGGGCAGCGTCCAATGAAACGGGCGCCGCGGTCGGTGCACCGAGCTCGGCGCGCTCGTCGGTGGTCATGCTTCGATCCGACGGTAGAGGTCGACGCCCGGTTGGCTGTGGGCCAGCCGGTAGGCGCTGCGCAGTTCGGTGCTTCCGGCCAGCGCTTGGCGCACCGCGTCCGAATCGTCGGTGCTCACCCACAACCAACGCGCATGAGCGGTCGGGTTGGCGAGCGCTTCGGTGAACAACTGGTCGCTGGCCCGCAGGTAGTAGTTGCGCAGCGGCAGCCCGGCCAGCGGCAGGACGGAGTTGGCGGCCACCGACTCATCGAGCAGGATCATCCCGCCGTCGTAGTTGGCCCCAAGCCATTCGGCGGCCGCCCGCGGCCCAGCCGAATCCCGAAGCTGGCTGTGGGCCTCCTGCAGTACGAGCGCCCGCTCGTCCGGGGCCTGCAACTGCCAGCCGGCCTGCCCCAGCACTGCCACCAGTACGGCCCCGGCGATCGTCAGCCGGACGACTCGGCCGAAACCTCGACGCAGCCTGCGGCTCCCCTGCACGACTACTTCCAGGCCGAGGCCGACCAGCGCAGCCATCGGCAGGATGCTCGCCATTCCGTAGCGGTTGTTCCAGACGGAGGTGTCGGTGGTGGCCGGATTCAGGATGATCGCCTGGCCAAGGAAGAGGCTCACGATCATGAACCAGTACGTGACCAGAGTGGTGGCCAGGTAGCCGAGCATGCGGATCGGTGTGCGGGCGAACATGGCGAGGACGAGCCCGAACAGGGCAATGCCGCTCAGCAGCGGACCGACCGTGGTGCCGACGGCGTAGTTGAGCGTGGCGATGGTCCGGCCGAGGTCGCCCTTGGTGGAGAGCCCGGCTGCGACCATTTCCTCCTGTAGTGCGCTGGCCGAGTACGGACCGAAGATGAAGGCCAGCGGATCCCCGAGCATCACCCAGTTGAACGCGACCCACCAGAGTGCCGCAGCGACCGGCACGGCGACGAAACCCAGGACGCTATCCGCGGTGCGGCGAAGATCGTGGCCGTGCTGCTTCCAGGAGACCAGCCCGACGAAGATGGCCCCAGCGAGCGCGACCGCCCAGCCTTCGTAGCGTGACAGCACCGCGATCGCGGCCGGCAAGCCGGCGAACACGGCGATCTCTCCGGGGCTCAGCCGACGCTTCTTGGTCGCCAGATTGCTAAGGCCGGCGAAGCAGCCGGCGGTGGCCGCGATCAGGACAGGTTCTGTCAGTGCCGTCGAGTAGAGATACAGCATGCTCGGATTCAGGACGATCACCATCACCACGGCCAACCTCGGCAGTAGCCCGTAACCCCAGCGCGACGCGGCGCGATAGCTACCGGCGGCCGTTGCGGCGAGGCAGAGGGCGCCGAGGACCGCGGCTCCCCAACCGGTCTGCCAGGCCCAAAGGAGCAACACGAACGGGGCCAGCAGCAGATGCGGTGCGGGCAACCGGACTGTGCCGAGTTGTTCGAGCCCGGGGTTGTTGAGAGTGTCGAACAGCCGCCTCGCGATCGTCAGGTGCGCCAGCGTGTCCTCGTAGGCCAGGCTGAGGCCGCTGGGCACCAGGTAGCCGGACGCGAGCAGGGAGACCACCCCGGCGAACACGGACACGCCCACGGTGCCGGGCACGCGGCGTCCGGTGGGTGCGTCGCAGAGGTCGCGGATGAACCGGGCAACCGGATTGCGGCGGGGCTCGTCCGCGCGCCGGGACGCCTTCTGCGTGGCGGTCACAAGTCCTCTGGTGCTTCGGGACCCTGGGAGGGGCAGATTGGGGATGGGACTCTCAGGGTACGTCATCAGGCCCGAAAAGCCACCTGCGTCGACGGTGAACAGCCAAGCCAAAGCCCGATTGGCGATGGCTGCCGGCATCTCCCGCCGGGGTCAGGCGTGCCGGCGAACGCCTTCGGCAACCTCGTCGAAGCGGACGGGATCGAGCTTGCCGGCGATCCGGCGAACCGCGTCCGGCGCGACCCGAACAATTCGGTTCACCCGCACCTCGCTGACCCGTCCGGACGAATCCCAATTGCCGCGGCCAATGTCCACCCAGTAGCGACCCTCGGACGCCTCCTGGGCGGCGTCACGGTCGTGGTCCTGGCTGGTCAGCGGCAGGCCCAGGAGCCAGTCACCGTCGCGGCCGATGATCAGTACCGGCCGGTCCTTGCCCTGGCTGTGGTCCTCTTCGTACGGCACCC
The DNA here is from genome assembly GCA_035349055.1 of Propionicimonas sp. Lineage (GTDB taxonomy): Bacteria > Actinomycetota > Actinomycetes > Propionibacteriales > Propionibacteriaceae > Propionicimonas. The sequence goes on along the minus strand of DAOPRQ010000033.1, from coordinate 6,208 downwards.
ATGTCCAGACGACCTCGCCCGGGTCGGCGAGTTTGCCGGGGTGCGGTGCGTAGGTCAGTTGCAGTGGCCCGGTGTAGTCGCCGGGGTAGGTACTGGTCGCGGTCGGCGTCCGCTTGGCGCTCTGCCGGCGTGGCCCGGGCTTCGGCGCTGTGCCGGCCGGACGACTGGGCCGACGCGTCCCCAGGGCATCCAGGATCGCCCGGCCGATGGATCGGAGCAGTTGGCTGGAACTCACGCACCCGAAGGTAGCGCGGATTCAGCGGTACCGCGGCAGTGGCCCGTAGTAGACGTCCACCACCGGTGGGGCGAAGGCCTGCCCGGGATGACGACGACCCTGCCAGGTACGAAAGAAACGAGCGGAAGGCGGCAGCCACAGCAGCCCGGCGCCCGCGATCGCTGCGGGAATCGCAGCCCACGCCAGCGGATTCAGGACGAGAGCCGACAAGGTCAGGCCAGCGCTGATTGGGGCGGCGATCCGCGTCCAGCGGTAGCCAACCCAGGCGTAATAGCCGACGATCGCGTTGGTGGTGCCGATCACGAGCCCGATCACGGTCACCCCAACCGAGAGCAGCACCCGCTCCAGCGAGCCGGGGGTGGTGACGAACTGGCCCATCAGCCAGGATGCGTTGGCGAAGTTGGCCACCGCCTCCCAGTAGATCCACAACAGCGCGACTCCGGTGACTGCCACCGCGAGCCAGTGAAGAACTGTCGCGATCACGATTGTGGCTGGGCGCTGGGGTTCGCCGGTGCGGGGGTTGTCCGGCGTCAGGCCATCCGGGCTAGGCAGCTGGATCGAAGCCATCGCAGGACGGATGGCCTCGATCGCAGTCGAATCAGCTGTCGGCTGGCTGGTCATCGCACCTCCTCTAGAGCGGCCCAGCCTACGTCGTCACCAGGTGTCGACCAGTTGGGTCTGCAGTGCCCGGCCGAGCGAGTTGATCAGGACGGAGTTGCGGGCCCTGGCCATCGCGGTGAGTTGCAGGACGTCCCGGCAGAGCGCGAGCCCGAGCACGATGCTGACCGCAGTCTGGGCGCGCAGCTTTGCGTTCGAGTGCCCCTGGGCCTCGGCGACCTTGAGCATGAGTTCCTTGGCCAGGAACTCGCTGAGTGGCCGGCGTGCACCGGGATTGGTGACCGCGGCGCGAAGCATGGCGGTGAAGCGGTCCCGGGCGCCCGGCTGGTCCCAAGCTGACAGCACCTCGGTGAGCATGCGCTCGCCGATGGTCTCCTTCGGACCTTCGAGCACCCTGGCCACGATGCCCTCCGCATCGAGCGGAAGGTCGAGGACCGACCTCGAGAACAGGTCCGCCTTGTTCTCGAAATAGTGATGGATAAGTGCCGGATCGACATCGGCCGCGCGCGCGATGGCGCGCAAGGAGACCTTCTCGTACCCCTGATCCGAGAAGAGCCTCAACGCGGCGTCCTGAATGACTCCGCGCGTATCGAGCCTGCCGGGCCGGCGACCACGAGGCCTGTGTCCCAGTTCGGTCACCTGCATTCCCCCCTGCTGAGTTGGTCGTATTGTCACGACCATGTCCAATGCTTGCTGGCCCGTCGCGGTTTTCGATCTCGATGGGACCGTGGTGAATACTATCCCGCTAATTATCGCTTCTTACGAACACGCCGTCACTTCG